>JBILNK010000170.1:0-9405 GCA_044375105.1 Planctomycetota bacterium | reverse complement strand
CCCTGACCCTGTGGTTCGACGGCCAGGACCGGCTGGAGCGCTATGAGCAGGGCTTCCTCTCGCCGGCCCTGGCCTCACGCCTGGTCGGGCTCGAGGGCTTGCGGCCGGGCTCGCGCTGAAAGCATGCCTTTGGGCCGCCATGCGGCGGCCGCATAGGCTGGGATCCTTCGACTGGTGTCTGTGGGCTTCCCGGATAGTCGCAGGGCTGCGTTGACCGCACGATCTCAAGTAGTCCGATTTATTCGGAGCCCCTGACGGGTCCCGGCGCGGGGTTCGACTGCAGGGCCATGTCGCGGGGCGGCGGCCAGCGGTCTTGTCGCCGGTCCGCGGCTTCTCGGCGGTGCTTTGCCGGGGCCCGGATCGCTCTCCGCCGGCTGCGATGTCCTCGCCGTCGGCCGCTGCTCGAGGAGCTGCACGGCGTCCGGCTGAATCCGGACCCTGGGGCGCGGCGAACCTCTGAACATGAAGAGCTTCAGCAGTGCTTGGATCCTACCGCTCGTTTTCGCCGCAGCTGCCTCGGCCCAGGGCCACGAGGCTGGCGACGTCCGGACCCAGAAGCCCGCAGCCGGCCCAGCGGACGGCGGGGCGCTGGAGCTCGCCCAGCGGCGAGCCGCCGCGGCGCTGCTGCAGGCGGCCTTGGCGGCGCCTGTGCAGGACGGGCCCCAGCGCCTGGCCAGCCTCAAGGGCGCCGCCCTGCGGGCGGCCCGCGAGCTGCCCGGGCGGCGGGTGGCCGAGCTGCTGCGCGCGGCGCTCGATGACGCGCGTTGGCAGGCGATCCTCGACGTGGACGGCGCTGGGAAGAACCTGGAAGCGCGCCTGGCGGACCTGGCCAGCGACCTCTGCTTCGAGCCGCGCATGGAGGCGTCGCTGCCCCAGGGCTTCCCGGGCCCGACCGCGGTGCACGAGCTCGAGATCAAGCGCTATCCGCGCTATCGCCTGGCGCAGACCTCCATGCAGGACGGCCGCCAGAACGGCGCCTTCTGGCGCTTGTTCGGGCACATCCAACAGAACGAAATCCCGATGACGTCCCCCGTGGAAACCACCCTGGTCGATCAGGGCGGGCGCCTGGTCGAGACCCGCATGGCGTTCCTCTACGAAGGCCCCGAGCAGGGCCCCGCCAGCGCCCAGAACGAGGCCGTTTCGGTCGAAACCATCGACCCGATGACCGTGCTCAGCCTCGGCTGCCGCGGCAACGACAGCCGCGCGCGCCTGGCCGAGGCCCACGCCCTGCTGCTGGCCTGGCTCGAACAAAACCCCGGCTGGCGCCCCGCCGGCGACCTGCGCGTCTTCGGCTACAACAGCCCGATGGTGCGCGGCGACCAGCGCACCTTCGAGGTCCAGCTCCCGATCGAAGCCCAGCCACAGCTCCCCTGAGGCGGCCTGTCGAGCTCGAGGACCCGACCAGAGAGCGCTTCGTTCGAGGGGCCGTTGCCTTGATGTTGTCCGGCCCCGAATAGCCCGACCCGGGCAAGGATGCCTGCAAGGCAGCCCGAAGGGCATCGGTCTCACTCCCCGGACGGGAAGAAGGCCAAGGCCTGCCGACCGGTCCCTTCCGTCGGCAGCGAGGGGAAGGCAGCGCCGGATCGGGACCTGATCGAGATCTCGCCCGGGGGGGGCGGACCAGGCAGGCCGTCGATCTGGCGGGGCTCCTGTGCGAACGTGTTGCGTGCTCATAAATCCATTCCTGGCAATGGATTGGGTCTCCATTGAAAGCGCCCGTCAGCGCGGATGATGCCGTGCTGTTCCACGAGGGGCCGGGTAGGTTGACACCAGCTTCTCAGAGGGATAATTTCGAAGAATGAAGAAGGAAGCGAAGGCACTTCCCCGACCACCCAAGATCACGTTGCATGGATCACTGCTTGGGGGCCTGGGCATGCTCCTGGCCAGCGGTTTCCTATTCCTGATCGCTGCACCGGCTGCCTTGCCGATAGAGGGGGCGTGCGATAGCCACGTGCAAACGACATCAGGTTCAACTTACTCTGTCCAGTGCAATACGGCGGGCTGCACTTCGTAATGCCAAACCATTGAAAGTCAGACTTCTACTCCTGGCGTTTCTCATTGGTATTGTTTCTGTCCCGATGAACCTCTTGCGCCTGGCCGAGTCTGCTGCAGAGCGGCCTTGGTCGTCCATGAGGACGAAGACGGCAACATATTGGGAACTGGAATTCAATTGGTAGGTGGCTGTCCTGAGGTCGTCCAGGGAACTTGTACTCCTGGACAGTGTGCCTTATATTCCCAGACTTTTGGCCAAGTGGTTTCCTACAGCGGTATCTGCCTGGGTGGGGAGTGAGGGCGAGTGTTAGTTGTTGGAATAAAGCGTTATCCGATACTTGTAGGAGTTTTATTTTCATTGTTATGTCTTCTATTATTTTATTTGTTTACTGTATATGATGACCATGGCCACCGTCTAGTAAATGGTCAGTCCCAACCTTCTTTAGCGACGTCGGGAGCGGTATCCGAGATTGTCATCGGCCATAGCCGCGAGGTCTTCGGTACCGGCGTCGGTCCGCAAGGAATCAGACAAGGCGGACTCCGGGGCGATGCCGATGTCGCCCTCCCTTTCCGTCCCGTGGCTCGTTTCCTGCGGCGAGAGGGTGCCTCGGGTCCGGATGTGTTCGACGAATTGCACTTCTATCGCTGGTCAGAGGGCCGGCTGGAAGTGCTCGGTCGACGCAACGGTCCCGGGCCTTACCTGTTCGAGCTGGAGTCGGATTGGCTCGGGTCCCAGCGAGTCCTCGTTCGCGGTCGTCGCCTATTTGCCGAGTTCGTGGCCCAGCCGGGCCCACAGGGGCCCCTAGGGGAATTCGAGCTGCGAGCGTCCGGCGCGGTGCGGGTCAGCGTGCTGGCACCCGATGGAACGCCGGGCGCCGGAGCCTTGGTCGCGCTTGCTCTGCCGAGCGAAAACCGATCTTTCGAATCGCCCGTGGGAACCCCGGGATTCGAGGCTCCGGCCTCCGCGGTTTGGCGAGCGGATGCTTCTGGCCAGCTCGAGCTCGACGGTCTGGATCCGCTTTGCGAGTACCGCGTGAGCTGCCTCTTGCCCTGCGCTTCCGGCTCCAGTGCTCCCTTCTGGCCCTCCGGTCAGGAGCTGATCGTAGAGACCGATGAAGCCCGGCTGTTGGCGTTGCTCTTGGTCGATCGCGATGACCTCGAGCCCATCCCCTGCGGCATGGCGGATCGCTACGGCGGCTTGTCTCTAGAGCTGCCGGAGGGACTCGAGCTGCTTCCCCTCGGCGAGGCCACGAGCAGATCCCTCGGATTGCTCGAGGAGCAGCGTGCAGCGGAGGCGGCCGGTTACTGGACTTGTCTGCTGCGCGGCCGACGCGAGCCTGGGACCCGCCTGACGGTCGGACTCAGGATGGATGCCCGGATCATCGAGAGTTGGGAGATTCCCCTCGTCGATGGTTGTTCGTGCTGGGCGGACCTGCCCACCCATGGTCTTGGTGTCGAGTACGGCTTCATCGATCTCAGTTTGTCTTGGCCGGACTTCCGCTCGGGTTCGGCGGCGAGTTCGGGCGCCGGATCGGGGGCAGTCCCAGCACTGGAGCCATCGACGCGCTTCGACATGAGTCTGCGGGCTTTGGTCCGCCGGCCCGACGGTTCGATCGCGGAACAGCGTTCGGTTCCCTGGCGGGCCAGCGTGGTGCGGCTCGGTCCGCTGCCCCTGGGCGAATACTGGCTGCAGATCCAGGGCCTAGGGGTGCGATCGACCCCTTCCGAGCAGGAGCCGCGGAGGTTCGTCCGGCTGGATGGTTCGGGACAGACCGCGGCTCTCCTCGCACTGTCTTGGTCGGCTCTGGCTGTGCAGGTGCAGGACGCCGAGGGGGTCGCGTATTCAGGTCCTTTGGCCCTGCAAGCCATCGATCTCGGCCCAGCGCCGGCTGGGTTGCCCTCGGGTGCGCAGGTCGTGGCGGCACTGGCAAACTTCTCCGCGGCGCCCTATCTCCTCGAGGGACTGCCGCCTGGGCGCTATCGGATCGAGGCCCCGCCGGGCGGCTCGGGCCCGCCCCTGCTGGAGCCCATGGAGATCGAGCTCGCAGCGGGCGAATTCGCCGCGCTGACCTTGCGGGTCGAGAGACCGCGCCGCTTTCCCCGCTTTTGACTCGCACCGGCTCCGGGACCGCTCCGACCCCGGGCGAACCCGCGGTCCTGCCGGGGTGCCGACCATCGGCCGATGACCCTGTGCCGGAGTGGATGGCTCGGGCCTCTCCGCTGCCCGACCGGGGGCCCCCTGCCCGCCCGGCTCAGCTTGGGACTATGGGGCCCGGGCTGGTTGAAAATTGACCACTAGCTGGCTAAAATTCAGCCATGCTGCGCCGAAACATCGCAGTCCGGGCAGAGGAGGCTTTGGGGGACAGCCCCGTCGTTCTCCTCCAGGGGGCCCGCCAGACGGGCAAGACCACCCTGGCACGCGCCCTGGCCCAGGAAAGCAGCCCTCCGCGGCGGTACCTGACCTTCGATGACGCCTCGGTTCTGTCCGCGGCTCGTCAGGACCCGGCCGGCTTCATCGCCGGACTCGATGGGCCGATCGTCCTCGACGAGGTCCAGTTCGTGCCCGAGCTCTTCCCGGCCATCAAGGCGGCGGTCGATCGCAAGCGGGTGCCGGGACAGTTCCTGCTGACAGGTTCGGCCAACGTTCTGCTTCTCCCCAGGCTCTCGGAATCCTTGGCAGGCAGGATGGAGCTGCTCCAGCTGTGGCCGCTTTCGCAGGGGGAGCTCCTGGGGCGCGTGGACGGCCTGGTAGATCGGCTGTTCGAGCAGCCCAAGCCGAACTGGCGGCTCGACCTCTCGGCCGACGACGGCCCGGACTTGTGGGAGCGCATCACTCGGGGGGGCTACCCGGAAGCACAGGCCAGGCCGTCGGCTCGGCGCCGCAGGTCCTGGTTCAACTCGTACATCACGAGCATCCTGCAGCGCGACGTCAGAGAACTCAGCAACATCGAAGGCCTGAGTTCGCTTCCCCGTCTCCTAGAGCTGCTGGCCGGCCGAACAGGGAGCTTGCTCAACTTCTCGGAGCTTTCGCGGAGCCTGTCGATCCCACAGACCTCCCTGAAGCGCTATCTGACCCTGCTGGAGGCCACCTTCCTCCTTCGAACCCTCCCGCCTTGGTCCAGCAACCTGGGCAAACGGCTCGTCAAGTCGCCCAAAGCCTACCTTCTGGACTCTGGCCTGGTGAGCTCCTTGCTAGGGTTGACCGACCCTCAAGCAGCCAGGCAAACCGCCCTTGCGGGAGCACTGCTCGAGAACTTCGTCGTCATGGAGCTGACCAAGCAAGCCAGCTGGAGTGAGGTCGGGCCGAAGCTCTTCCACTACCGGACCCTGGCCGGTCAAGAGGTGGACCTCCTGCTCGAAGATGCCGGTGGCGCCCTGGTCGGCCTCGAGGTCAAGGCCAGCGCGTCGGTCAGCAGCCCCGACTTCAAGGGACTCCGAAACCTGCAAGCCGCGTCCGGCGAGAAATTCCTGCGGGGAGTCGTGCTCTACACAGGCTCAGAAATCGTTCCGTTCGGCTCCAGCCTCTTCGCGGTCCCCATCTCCGCGCTGTGGAGAGCGCATTGACCGACGCTCATCCTTCCGAGATCTGTGAGGAATGGACGACTCCCTCATGGAACAGGGCGTTCGAGCTCATCCTCACTCGACTTGCAACCCCCAAACCGAGCCACAAGGACTCTGACACCCCCTCGACGGCGATCGGCTCCCAGCTACCGGTAGCGGGCCCCGCTCCTTCGGTCGCCTGCCTGACCCATTCCCGCAGCGCGGTCTCGGTCAGGTCCAGTTCCTTTCCTACCTTGCCTACGCTGCCAACCTGCCGGACCAGCCGGACGGCGTCAGCCTTCTGTTCGGCGATGAAGTTGCGGCGCCCAACAAGGTGCCATGGAGGACATCCTTGCCCATCTCGGGCAAGTTGGGGTGTCCGAAAAACCCGGGCAAGGTCAGTTCCCGTTCCCTAAGCGTTTAGATACCACGTCCCCTGACAGCCCACCCCGAAGGCGCCTTCTGAGCGGGCACTTACCAGGCAATTCTTCGAAAAAGGGAAGTCCGGGAGCTAGCACTTTCGCGCAGCGGAGGAGCTAATGGTTCGGAGCTGCGAGCCCGGCACTGCCGGCTGCCCCCGGTGTCAGGGTAGTTGCCGCCTGAAAATGATCGGTCAGCTGCTTAGGGCAGCTCGCTGGGTCACGTGGCCAGGATTTCGCCGGCGGCGCGGCGGCCGGAGAGCAGGGCGCCGTGGAGGGTGCTGGGGTGGATGCGGTTGGTGGCTTCTCCGGCGAAATAGAGGCGCTCGGCGAGGGGCGCGGCCAGTCGGTCGCGGTCCTTGGGGGTGGAGCCCGGGGGATAGCAGGAGTAGGAGCCGCGTGCGAAAGGGTCCGAACTCCAGCGGGTGAGGCGCACGGACAGGGGCGGCGGCAGGTCGGCGCCGAGTACTTCGCGCAGGTGGGCTAGGGCCTCGGATGCGAGCTGCTCGTCGCTCCAGCGGCAGAGTTCGCGGGCGGTGTCGCCGGCGTGGAAGCCGATCAGAATCGGCTGTTTGTGGGTGCGCGCCAGGCTGATCCACTCGAGGAAGCGGCGCTGCTCGCCGGGCAGTCGTTCGAGCCAGTCAACGTCGGCGGGCCAGCGGCGTTCGGGGAAGCGCAGCACCAGCTTGTCGAGCAGGCCCATGCCCAGCGCGCGGATGGCGCGCGTTTTTTCGGGCGACAGGGGCGGATCGAAACGCACCAGGCCCGCGGCGCTCCCATCGCGGGGAGTCGGAGCTCGGCCCTTGGCGGGCCCCGATGCATCCGGCGGCGGTGTGTCCGAGGGCGCTGCGCCGGGGCCCTCTGTTGCGGCGAGTTCCAGGCTGGCCTGCAGCACGCCCAGGGGTAGGGTGACCAGGCAGCGGTCGCCGCGCAGCTCGCCGACGGGGCCGAGCACCCGCACACCGCTCGGGCCGTATTCGATGCGCTCGACGGGGAAGCCCAGGCGCACGTCGAGGCCGCGCGCCAGGTGTTCGATCAGCGCCGAGAGGCCGCCCGGGGGCACGCCATCAACCCCGCCGAAGGCCTCCCCGTCGTCGAACCAGTGGGTCGAGAGGCGCTCGACGCTGTCGCCGTATTCCTGCTCCAGCCCGCTGTGCAGCAGGTATTCGAGCAGGGCCCGATCGCCGGGCTCGCGCGGCCGAGCGGCGAAGACCCCTTCGGCCGCGCTGCGCAGGGAGCGGTCGGGCTCGATTTCCTGGAGCTTGCCGATCGCGCCCTCGAACTCGCGCCGCAGGGCCTCGAGGCGGGCTTCGGCGGCGCGCGGCAGCACAGCGCCATCCCTGCCGTAGAGGCGCACGGAGCCATACTCCGTGTCGACCAGGGGCGCGCCCGACGCCCGCGCCAGCTCGGTCAGCGGGTTGCCGCGCTGGCCGTGCACCCAGGCGGCGCCCAGGTCGATCGGCGTGCCGGCCGCGTCCCGTTCGGTCCAGACCCGGCCGCCGAGGCGCTGGCGCGCTTCGAGCACGACCACGTCCTGGCCCGCAGCGACCAGGTCGCGGGCCGCGGCCAGGCCTGCCATGCCCGCGCCGATCACCAGCACGCGGCGCTTTTGCGCGGGCACTGCAGGCATGGCCAGGGCGCCGAGCGGCGCGCCGAGGGCGCAGGCCGCCAGCAGGAGCCAATCCCGCCGGTCGAGCCGGGCGCCCGAGGCCCGCGCCCGCCCGGCTCGACCCGAGCCATCGGCTGCCGCCCTGCGGGCTGGATTCACCGCTGACCGCTCTCCGGGTTCTGCGGGACCTGGGGTGCTTGCGAGCCGTCTTGGGGCGGCGTCTCGCCGTCCTTCGGGGGCTGCTCGCCGTCTTTTGGCGGCGTCTCGCCCGACTTGCGCTTGGCCTCGCGCTCCGCGCGCCGCGCCGCGCGCCGCGCTTCGCGCTCGGCGCGGTCCTTCTCGGCGCGCTCGTCCCAGGGGGCCACCTTGGGCATCTTCGTATCGAACAGCCAGGGGCGCAGCAGCGGCTCCATGTCCCGGCCGACGACCTCGTTGGTGTAGGCCAAGAATTCCGCCAGCCGGGCGTTGCCGTTGCGCTTGAGGCTGGCCCAGCCCTTCAGCAGCTTGAAGAAGGTCTCGTCGCCGATCTCGGCGCGCAGGCGGTCCAGGATCAGCGGCCCGCGCACGTAGACCCCGAGCCCGAACATCTCGTCGACGGTCAGGTCCGCCGGCGGGTCCTGGTCGTCCATGCCGCGCAGCATGGCGTAGGCGCGATAGGCCTGCTGCTCGTAGGCCTCCTTGCCCTTCGAGCGCTCCTCGTACAGCCAGGCCAGGTACTCGGCGAAGCCCTCGTTGAGCCAGATGTCGCTCCAATCCTGCACCGAAACCGAGTTGCCGAACCATTGGTGCGCCAGCTCGTGCGCGATGATCGATTCGCTGCCCGTGCCGCGCCCGTAGACCGGGATCGTCTGGCATTCGAGCGCCCCGGGGATCCCGGCGCTGCTGAGGATCCCGCCGGCGATCTCGAACGGGTAGGGGCCGGCGTAATCGATCAGAGCGGCCAGGATCTCGGGCGTCTTGGCGAACGCTTCGCGGCTCTTCTCGCTGGTGCTGGGCGAGAAGTAGTTGACGATCGGCAGGCCGCCCGGGCCCTCCAGGCGCTGCTCGACGAATTCGCCGATCGCCAGGGTGAACAGGTAAGTGGCCATCGGATCGCGCGGCTTCCAGGTGAAGCGCCGCGTGTCGCCCAGATCCGCGACGTTGGCCAGCGTGCCATTGGAAACCGCCATCAGCGGCTCCGGCACGGTCAGGTGGATCGTCCACAGGGCTTTGTCGCGGGGATGGTCGTTGCAGGGCATGAAGCCCTTGGCCCCGTTGGGCTGGCTGGCGACGTAGACCTCGTTCTTGCTCTCCACGGGGATCCAGCCGATCTTCATGCCGCCCGGAGCGCTGCTGTCCGCGATGCCCTGGGGCACCCCCGCGTACTCGACCTCGGCCAGGAACACCTCGCCGGCTTCCAGGGGCAGCGCCGGCAGCAGGGTCAGCTCGTCGCCCTCCCGTTGGAACTCGGCCGACACGCCGTCGACGCGCACCGCGCCGACCTCCAGGCCGTAGAGGTCGAGATTGAAGGCCGCAAGCGGCTCGAGGGCCCGCGCGGTCAGGGCCAGCTTGGCCTGGATCGGCTCCTGGACCGAGCGCCACTCGATCCACAGCTCGTAGCTCTCCACGTCGTAGCCGCCGTTGCCGGAGCCGGGCAGGAAGCTGTCGCCGATGCCGGCCGCGCCGGCGCGGGGGCTGGCGGGCTCTTCTTGGGCGGGGGCCTGTGGAGCGGAGGGAGCCGGGGCGGGTCCTCGGGGCAGCGCGGCGGCCGCCAGCCCGGCGGGGCAGGCGAGCGACCAGGGGAGGCACAGGAGCGGCAGCAGGGCGCGGAAGGGGGTGTGTCGGAGCATGATGGGAAGCGGCGCG
>JBILNK010000101.1:0-15305 GCA_044375105.1 Planctomycetota bacterium | reverse complement strand
CCTGGTGAGGGCGCGGAACCATAACAAGACCTTCGGCGGCAGGAAAGCCCGCCGCTGTGCGGAGCGGGGCTTCCTCGGGGCTGCGGTCGCCGAGGGGCGCGGGTGCCGGGCGAGCCCCGGCGCCGCCGCGCTGGGGGCCGTACCCGCCCGGGGGCCTTCGGTTTCAGAGCGCCGGGGGCGAAGCGCCTTCCGCCCGCCTGAGAAGCCCCGTCGTTCGTGCCCGGACTTCGCTGGTAGCCGGCGGAGCCCCGCGTCGGGCGTCTCGGAATCGGGCTCCGGGCGCCCGGCCCGGCAGGTCCCTCTCCGGCCCGGTCCCTGCCCGGGCAGGCTTGCGATCGGCGCGCGGGCACAGCCCGCTCGAGGGCCAGAGGCGCCCCTTGTTCCGCCTTGCGCTCGGCTGCCCGGTGCTCGCCCCGACTGTTTTCACGCGCCTCGTCGGGCCTGCCGTGTCAGGGGGCCCCCGTCAGGTCGGACTCGGTGGCGCTAAGCGAATCCGGCCACTCGAGCGGGATCCTGTCGCCGCCGGCCCTGATCGAATCCGCCCGCCGAGCGTCGTGCGCCCAGGCGCCGGGATCGGGCCGTGCGCCGCCACTCCGGGGAGCGGATCCGGGTGCCCTGTCGGGTCCGAGCCCCGCGCTGGAGCATGTCCCCAAAATCGCCGCGTGCCGCCCGCCCCGAAGCTCGGGAGGGGCGGCACGCAGGGCCGGGCGGTCGCTGCGCGGGCCTTGAGACCCGGGCCTTCGGGCCGCCGTCGGCGGTCCGAAGGCGACGATCACTTCTCGTAGGAGCCCACGAAGGACACGTTGCTGAAGTCGAACTCGAGCACCACGTCCAGGACCTTGGCCACGTCCGCATAGACGGTGTCCTTGCGCGGGTCGATGGCGACCGAGGTATCGGGGGCCACGCTGTCCTTGAGCTGGCGCAGGCGGTCGCGAACCTTGTCGAGGCTGTCGAAGGCCGTGCTGTCGACCTTGTAGCGCACACGCCGATCCTTGTAGGTGAAGCGTGCCTTGCTGGTCGGGTCGAAGGGCTCGCCGGTCTTGGCGTTGACCTTGGTGCCCATGGTCACGACCTCGAGCTTGATCTCGATCTTCGGCTTGGGCTCGGCCTTGGTGGTGTTCACCCCCACGTCCTTGGGCAGGTAGGCGGACAGCTTGCCCTCCAAGGTCTTGAACTTGATCGTGCACAGGAAAAAGATCAGCAGCAGGAACGTGACGTCGATCATCGGCGTCATGTCCATCTTGTGCTCGTGCTCGGCGATCTCGCGCAGCTGGCTCATGGGTGGCTTCCTGTTTCGATTCCTGGTTGGCTTCCTGTTTGGATCCCTGCGGATCGGTCGGATCGTTCAGGGGCGGGTTCGGGCTTCCGGCCCCTTTCGGACGGCCCTGGAGCTCGGCCGAGCGGCGCTAGATCGCCGAGCGCACTGGGTGACCGCGTCGCCCCAGCCGTTCAAGCTTCTTCGGGGTTCGGCATGGAGGCGGCCAGTTCGATCTTCCAGATCTGGATGCCCTGCTTGCCGCACAGCTCCATGATCTTCTGGATCATCTTGAAGGGCGTGTTCTCGTCGGCGCGGATCAGCACCGGATCGGACGGGAACTTCTTGCCCGGGGGGCCGTCGGGGATCTCCTCCTGACGCATCACGGAAGCCTTCTGGGAGAGGAACTTCTCCAGCGGAGCGTAGTCGTCCTTCTCCGGGTCGTAGATCACCTCGCGCTTGACCACGATCGTGCCATCCTGGCGCACGTTGACGATCGCACGGCGATCTTCCGGGTTGGGCTTGTCCTCGACGGCGTTGAGGGCCAGCGGCAGCACCAGGTCCTCGAGCTCCTTCTGGGACATGTCCGTGATCAACACGAAGAAGATGATCAACTGGAAGACCACGTCGATCATCGGGGTCATGTCCATGGTGACGTCTTCACCCTGGTGCTTCTTCGAGAGTTTCATGGGGAACGCTGGAGAGGGAGCTCGATCGAGGGGTCGCGTCGGGTCGTGTCGCCTAGGTCCTGTCGTTCAGGCGTTGCCGCACGGGCTGGTGATTCAGGGCCGTCCGTCGGGCACAGGCCCCCGGGCTGGCAAGCCCCCGGGAGCACTCCCGGAGGCGCCCCCTGGGGGCCGCGGGCATCAGGCGCCCTTCTCGCGGAAGCGCTCGAACAGGTCCTCGATGATGGCTCCCACCTCGATGACCGAGCGCACCAGGCGGTTGCGCAGGTAGGCGAAGGCGGCGGTCATGGGGATGGCCACCAGCAGACCGAACAGGGTCGTCAGCAGAGCGATCGAAATACCGTTGGCCAGTTCTGCCGGGGAGGCCTGGCCGCCGGAGGCCGCGATCTGGTTGAAGGTCACGATCATGCCTTGCACGGTGCCCAGCAAGCCCAGCATGGGCGCCACGTTGGCGACCAGCGCGATGTAGCCGATCTTCTGGTGCAACTTGATCGATTCCTCGTCGCCCATCTCGCTCATGGCGGTCTCCATGACGTCGAAGCCGTGGCCGACCTTGGCCAGGCCGGCGCCCGTGACCCGGCTGAAGAAGTTGGGGTCCTCCTCGCAGAGCGTCATGGCCTCCTGATACTCGCCTTCGTCGAACAGGGCCTGGACCTCGTCGATCATCTCGGGCGGCGCCAGCTTTTCGCGCTTCAGGGTCACCCAAGCCTCGATCACCAGGGTCAGGCCGAGCACCGAGAGGGCGATGATCACCCAGCCGATGAATCCCGATGCCACGATCAGGCCGCCGACGGAAAGTTCGTTGCCCTTCGGGCTGCTGCCTTGGGCCAGGGCCAGGCCCTGCAGGGCCAGCACGGCCAGCAGTCCGTGGAGGCCGCGCTGAAGGAGACGGGAGTGGAGGAGGGATCCGAAGCGCATGAGGGGTTCCAGGGGGTCGCCGGGGGCTTCGCGGCGGGGCTCCGGGGGGCGGAGGCGCGCGCGGGTGTCCGCAGGCTCGGCTAAGGGTGGGGGGGACGGTCGGCCTCGGCGCCGGACTCGAGCGGTCGCGGTCGGCCGGGCAGCATCGCGGAGGATGCCGAAGGCTCTGGGCCGGATCGCTTGATGCGGGCCGGCCTGGTGTGAAGGGCCTCTAGGGTGGCGGCGGCGAGGCGGGCGCGCAACCGCGGAATCACCGCAGATTCTTGCGCTCGCCACGGTCGGGGTGCTGCTCGTCGGGATCCCTACCCGCCACGGGCACCCCGGCTACGGATTCCGGCGGCGCCAGGGGCGCCTCGGGGGCCGGCGGTCCGGCGGCGCGGGAGCCTTTTGCTATGCGGTCGGCGGTGTGGCCGGGCGCAGACTGAGGAGGTCGCTCCGGAGCGGGGGCGGCGCCGCGGCGTCGGGGCTGGCGGGACCCAGCCTCCTCACCTGGCCGGAGAGGCCGGCGCACGGCCTGGAGCCGCGTCCCCAACCGCGCGGAGGGCGTGCCGAGGCGGCTCCGGGGAATCAGAGCCGCTTGGCCAGCTCCAGACCTCGGCGCGCCGCCGGCGTGGTGCCATAGCTGCGGCCGAGGCCCTCGAGCCAGCGGCGGGCCTGCTCTTTCGAGTTGGACTCGGCCAGCTCCAGGGCGCACCAGGCCTGCCCGGCCAGGGCCCGGCCCAGGAATTCGGGCTGGTCCGCCCCGGTGGCGAAGGCCCGGGCGAAGGCCAGCCGGGCCTCGCGCCACTCGCCCTGGGCGGCATGGCTTTCCCCGAGGCCCACCAGGGCCACCGTGCGCTGCAGCAGGTCGGAGGGTTTGGAGCCATCGACCGCGGACTTGAAGAAGGTCTTGGCCTGGCTGGCCTTCTTGTCCGCCAGCAGGGCGAAGCCCTCCAGCTGGGACGCGCCCTGGGCCAGGGCCTCCAGGCGCGCCCGGCGCGGATCGTCGGCGGCCAGCTCGGCCAGGGCCGCCGGCAAGGCGCTCTCGAGGGCCTTGCCGAGCTTGCGGGCGCCGGCCACGTCGCCCGCGTCCAGTTTGGCCAGGGAGCCCAGCCAGCCGCAGCGCAGGCACTCGACCAGGTCGTAGCCCGGGTTGGTGGTGGCACCCTGGAGCTCGCCGAACAGGGCCTCGTAGCGCTTGCCGGCCTCGCCCGCTTGGTTGGAGAGCCACAGGGCCCGAGCTTCCAGGCTGCGCACGGCCGGCAGCTCCCGGGAATCGCTTTGGCTCGAAATGAAGCGGCCCGCGTCGATCGCCAGGGCGGCGAAATCGCCTTCGCCGCGGCCCGCGAGCCGCAGGCCCGCTTCCAGGGCCTGGGCTCCGGCGGAGGCCTGCACGACCTTGGAGGCCCCGCCGTCGGCGGCCACCAGCCGGTAGCTGCTGACCGCGTTCGCATAGTCGCCGCTCTGGAACAGGCGCAGGCCCTCCTCGTATCCGGCGGGCACGGCCCCGAGGGTCAGGCGCAGGACCCGATCGCTGGCCACGCTGCGCTCCTTGCCCTCGATCTCGATGATCACCTCCCGCAGGGTTGCCGAGAGGATCCGGCCGCTGAGCGTGCTGGTCCCGCCGCGGGCGTCGCGGATCATCAGGGTGTCGGGCCGCTCCGCCTGGGCGCCCGTGGTCGCCGCTCCCGCCGGGGTCCAGCCCGCGCTCGGACCGGCCAACGCGAACGGCGCAGCCAGCCAGAGGAGCAGAGCGGCATGCGGCAACAGGGCCAGACCAGGGCGTCGGGGGAAGAACATCGAAGGACCGGGAGCTGGGGGAAGGGGGAGCGCGCGGAGCGGAGGTAGCGCCCCCTAGGACGGGGGGGCCTGGATCGGCTCCTAGCGCCGATCCGGGCCTTCGCCTCCGCTGGGGGGCGGCGGGAAGGCCGGAATGGACGGGTTGTGTCGCTGCAGGAGGGCCCGGGTGGGCCGAGCTCGGGCCGCCGGCGGCGCGAGCGCCGCCCGTTGGAGTCCTGGTCTCCTCGGTCGCCGCCGGATGGCCGAGGGGGGGCAGCCGGCTGGCCAGACGCCCGGGGCCCAGCCCGAGTCGAGAGGCCTCAGACCATCAACGGATTTGACCGGCGAGCCAGCGGAACTTGCCTTGCAGCTCGGCGGAGCACTCTTTGGCGATGCGGGCGAAGTCCTGGCCCATCTCGCGCTGGACTTGCCCGAGCAGGTTCTTGGCCGTCGCGGCCTTGGCGGCGTCGAGCTTGCCGACCTCCGACCAAGCGCGGATCTTGAGCCACTCGTTCTCCAGCCACTCGCAGCTCCACTTGTCGAGTTTCGTCTCGAGCCGGTTGAGCCAGCCCGTGGTCCAGACCAGCGGCTGTTCGCCGCCCACCCCCGGCACGAGGGTCGGGCTCGCCGGGTCGCCTTCGATCCAGCCCACCACGGCGCGGGCGTAGAGCGCGACCGTGGACGGCGCCACGCTGCGGCCACCGCGCTGGTCCGGGTCGTCGACCAGGCTGTTCAGGATCGCGAAGGCCTCGGGCACCCGGCGCAGGCTCATCAAGCACTCGGCTTGGCGCGGGAACACGTTCGAGACCATCAGTTTCTGCACGTTCTGGTCACCGCTGTCCCCATGTTCGCGCACGATGCGCTCGAACAGGGCCAGCGCCTTCTCGGTCTGGCTCAGGTCGAACCACAGGTTGGCCTCGCTGCGCAGGGCGCCGAACTCCGGCTGAGCCGAGAGCCGGTTGCTGAGCGACAAGGTTTTGGCCATGCGGCCCGCCAGGTCCTTGTACTCTGGCGTGGCCTGGTCGAGGCCCTGAGCACGCCCAACGTAGTCGTTGTAAACCAGCTTGGCAGCGCTGCCGGTCAAGCTTTCGTCCGGGTACTTGCTGGCCAGGGCCTCCAGCAGTGCGTCGGCCTGGTCGCGGTTGCCGAGCCGGATTTGGGCCTCGACGCGGTAGTACTGCACAGCGGAGATCAGCGAGTCCTGCCCGCCGAAATCCTTGTCGAAGCTGGCATAGAGCTCGAGCACGCGGTTCCAGTCCCCGGCGTCGCGGGCGATCTGCCCAAGGATGTAGCGCGCTTCGGCACGGGCCTCCTGGCGGAAGCGCAGCTTGGTGGTGTCTCCGGAGCGCAGCTGGTTGCGCGGGTCCGCCAGGAAACGCTGTTCGTAGTCCTCCAAGACCGCACGGGCCTCCTCGGTCTGCTTCAGCCGGTAGGCGCAGACCGCCGAGCGCACCAGGGCCTTCTCGCGGTACTTGCTGTCCTCGGGCAGTTTGCCGAAGGCCTCCCGCGCGCCGCGGAAGTTCTCGGCGGTGTACTCGCGGTCCGCCTGGCGCCACAGGATGTCGTCCGCGCTGCCCTCGCCCAGGCTGGCTTTCAAGACCTCCGACTCGCGGAACAGCCCCTCGATGCTCGCATCACCTTTCGCCTCGCGCCGCAGGGCATTCATCGCGACGTAAAAGCCATCGGCATTCTTGGGATCCCACTCCTCGTCGCCGCGCCACAGGCTGAGGCCATCGCGGTAGGCCATGGCGGCCTCCAGCAGCCGGTCCTGGCGGCGCAGGCTGGAGCCCAGGTGCCAGAGCACCTTGGGCATGTAGAGCTTGCGATCCGCATCGGTCTCGAGGGCCGCCATGACCCGGCGCATGCCGGCCATGGCCTGGTCGTACTCCTGGGCGTTGTAGGCCCCCTGGGCCGCCTCGAAGAGGATCTCCGGGGTGACGATCACGCCGGGCAGATTGATCGCTTCCGCGATCAGCTGCTGGGCGCGCACCTGCAGCAGGTTGCCGCGGTTGTCCTGGTTGACGCGCCCGGCCAACTGCAGGGCCAGCTCGACCGCCGTGCGGCGGTTGCGCTTTTGAACCTTGGCCTCCTCCAGGGCCCCTTCGTCGGCATACCAGGCCAGATCCCCGGCCGCCACCGAACCGCCGACCTGCCCGCCGGCGGCCAAGAGCGCGCGCGCCGCGGCCAGTGTGGCCAGATAACCGTCCGGCCGGCCCAGGTTGAAGCCCTCGGCGTTGAGCAGGTTGTAGAAGCGCAGGCCCGTGGCCGCCGCGGCCTGGGCGTCGCCGAGGCGCAGGCGCGCTTCGATGATCGGCCCCGCGTTCTTTTCGAAGTACAGCCAGCGAGTGTCGAGCTGGCCCTTGCTCTCGGCGCCCTTGATCTCGGCCCACACGTCGGCTTCCTCGGGGATCACCGCGGCCAGCACGTAGTCGTAGTAATCGACCGCGTCCTGAATCTGCCCGCGCGCTTCGGCCACGCGGCCGAGCAGGTGGTAGGCGTTCAGGCCGAAGCCGGTTTCCGAACCGGCGGCGAAGACCAGGTCGTCGAGCACGCTTTCGGCGGTCTCGAGCTCGTAGGCGCCATCCGGCAGGCTCTTGCCGAGGATCAGCAGCAGATTGCCGCGCGCGTACATCAGCTTGTAGCGCTCGACCAATTCGGCTTCGCTCTGTTGCTTGGCGGAGGGCATCTCCAGCAGCAGGTCGTTGGCGAAGCTGGCCAGATCCTTGACCCGATCCGCCAGGGCGTCGCGGACCTTCTGGGCCTGTTCTCCGCCCAGACCGGCGAGCAACTCCTGCATGACCATGCCGTACTCGACCCCCAGGTCCACGTAGAGGCGTTTGGCCTCGCTGGCCAGGGCCGAGCCCCTGTGGGAGCCTAGGAACCCCTGGTAGGCGCTGAGCGCCGTCTGGTAGAGCTCCTCGCGCTTGCCCGCATCGCGCTGGCTGCGGGCGGCGGCGGCGAAGACGTCGCAGCGCGCCAGCTCGACCTGCTCCTTCTGATCGGCGCTCAGGGATCCAGCGGCCAAGCCGTCCAGCACGCCCTGGGCCAGGTCCACGAACTGCCACTCGGCCGCCAACCCCCGCGCGAAGCGGATCTCGTCGTCGATGCGCGCGCTTTGGGGCGCGCCCAGCACCGGCGTCGATAGCAACGCTGTCGACAGCGACAGGGCCACCGGGCTCCAGGCCAGCCACCGGCGGCGGCTGCAGAATCGGGACTGGGCTGCGGAGCGGTTTTTGGCGGCGGTCATGGCGGCTCGGGGGCGGGAATCTATCGGGGCATCGCGAGCGGGCCGACATGGGAACAAGACGGCGCCCCGCGTTCCAGCCCGATCCGAGTCTACCCGTCGCGCGGGCGACGGTTTCCTCGGCTCTCTTTGCCCGCGATCCCCGGGAATCGCGGTGCGCGCAGCCGTGCGCCGCCGCCAGGCACCGCAGGTTGCGAGAGCCGGTTCGGCGCGCCCGGCTCGAGTGTCAGAGCAGGCTCTTCGGCCCAAGGTCTTCTGGGTCCCCTGGGAATCGCCCCGAAACGCAGAGCGGGGCGGGCCTTTCGGCACCGCCCCGCTTCGGGAGCCTGTCCAGGAATCCTGGGACCGAGGAATCGCGCAGCGCCGTCAGGCGCGCGCGAGGGTCCGCGGCCGGGCGGCGCCCGGCTCGCAGGACCATGCGCCGCTCAGCGCTGGGCCGTCGACATCACACCCAGCTGAGCGTCGCTGGGGGCGAACTCCTGCGGAATCACGATGTCCGCCTTGAGCAGGATCAGGGTCTTCTCCTTGGCGATGTAGTTGCCCTTGCGGTCGAAGAAGAAGCTGACCAGCGGGATCTTGTTGAGGATCGGCACGCCCGAGCGCAGCTCTTGGTTCTCGTAGCTCTTGAGTCCGCCGAGCAGCAGGGTGCCGCCGTCGGGGACCGAGACCACCGTGCGCATTCGCTGCAGCTCGAGCTCGGGCAGCTGGATCGTGACCGTGCCGGTCGAGGCCAGGGAGGTCGAGATCTCCTGGATCGGGCGCACCAGGGTCGCGACCGTCGGCCGCAGGTCGAGGGTCACGAATCGACGGTCCGCCGAGATCACCGGGCGGACGTCCAGCACCACGCCGTCCTGAACGACCTGGATGATCGGGTCGGCGATCGCAGCCGCGGTGGCGATCTGCACGTCGAAATCCTGAACGTAGGCCACCTGGTTGAGGACCTGGATGTTCGAGCGAGCGGTGTTGAACACCAGGATGCTCGGGCGCGTGACCAGCTCGGCGCGCTCGTTCTTCGACACCGCGCGCAGGATCAGCTCGAGCTGCATGTCGTTGATGAAGGTCCACTGGAACGAGAGGCCGCCGGAATTGTCGACGTTGCCGCCCAGGGACTGATCGAACAGGTTCTCGACGCGGCTCTTGACCTCGCCGTCGTTGCCGATCTCGTAGAAGGCGCCGACGTCGGTGTCCTGACCGATCTGGCTCTCCAGCCCGCCCGGATTGCCGAAATCGTTGAAGAAGTTGGCGTCGCCCTTGCCAGGCGCGCCCAGGCCGCGGAAGTCGACCCCGATGTCCTCCAGGAAGTTGTCGGACACTTTGAGGAAGTTGGTCTGGATCTGGACCATCAGACCGGCCGCTTCGCGCAGCTCGTCGAGCAGGCGGGAGATCTGCTCGTGCACGTCGGCGCTCTGGTAGACCACCAGCTGGCCTTCCGTGGCCGCGATCGAGGCCTCGCCCCAGCTGTCGGGGGCGATGTTCTCCTGGATCACAGTGACCAGGTCGTCGCCGGTCAGCACGGTGGCCTCGGGCTCGCGCGGGTCTTCCTCGGGCAGCTCCAGGCCGCCGGTCGGCAGCACGTTGACGTCCAGGGGCTGGAAGTCGCGCGGCGGGCGGACCAGGTCGCGCACCTCGTAGACGCGGAAGTTGAGATCGCCGCCCAGCTCCTCGCTGGTAACGAACTTGACCGTTCCGCTCTCGATCTTCCAGCGCAGCTCCTCGCTGACCGACTGGATCACCTGCAGGATGTTGAAGACCGAACGCTCCGAGAGATCCAGATCGATCGTGACGTCCAGGTCGGCCGCGGCCGGCGAGATCAGGAAGTTGACGCCGGTCAGGCTCTGCAGGAAGTCGCGCACGACCTCCAGGGAGGTGCCTTCGCCGCCGTTGCTGAAGCGCGCCGGCACGACCGTGTTCTTGAGCTTGTCGAGGATCTGCGTCCGCTCGCTGTCGTCGCGCCCGCCCGCCGGGGTGAACTCGTAGGGCTTGCGCTGGCGGACTTCTTTCCAGCGCTCCAGGTCGTCGTACACCAGCGACTCGGTCTGCGGCAGGGACTCCTGCTCGATCTCCTGCATGGTCGCGAGCCAGTCCTCGCGATAGCGGCGGCGGAAGTCCTCGTTGAGCTTCTGGAAGCGCGCGGATTGGGCGATGTCGCGCAGCTTGGTGGCCTGCTCGTTGCCCGGGTCGAGCATCAGGATCTGCTCGGAGAGCTGCTCGGCCTCGGAGTAGCGCTCGTCGCGGAAGGCCTGGTTGGCCCGCGCGTAGGTCTCCTTGAGCGTGTTGTAGCGGTAGTTCTGGCTCTCCTGTTCGGCCTGGGCGGTCAGGCGCTCGGCCTCTTCGCGGGCCAGGCGCTGGCTGTCGGCCTCGCGCTCGTCGCGCTCGGCGCGGGCCGATTCGAGGCGCCGCTGGATGATCTGGCGGTCCAGATCCGCATCGGCGATCAGCGGGTGCAGGGACAGGATCAGATCCGCCTCGCTGTACTTGGCGATGGCGGTGTTCATGTCGCCGCTCGAGCGCGCCTGGTCGGCGGCCTTGACCGCGGCGGCCGCGGCGATGCGCGCTTCCGCGCGGATCACGGTCTGGCGCGCGACTTCGTCGAGCAGCAGCGTCTCGGCCAGCACCGCCGGATCGCCCTTCAGGGCCTTGGCCTTGAGGAAGCCCTCGCGCGCGGCCTGATTGCCCGGGTTCAGGTCCAGGGCGGTGCCGAAGGATTCGAGCGCTTGGTCGAGCTCGGCGCGGTCGAGCTCTGCTTCGCCGGCGGCCAGGTATTCGGCCGACAGCTTGTTGGCGCGGTCGCGCGCCAAGGCTTGGCGCTGGGCCTCGGTTTGCAAGAGGCCGTCCTGCGGCGCGGCGGGCACGGGCGCGCCAGCGCTCAGGGCGGTCGACGGCGTAGCTTTGCCGTAGATGGCGCTGGTTTCGCCGCCCTGGCCCAAACCTTCCTGGGCGCTCGTACCGATCAGCGCGCGCACGTCCACGGGAGCCTGCGGCTCGGAGCCGCCCTGGATCGCTTCGGCACCCGCCGCCGGGGGCTTCGGCGCTTGGCAGGCCAGCAGGGGGAGCGAGAACAGGGTGGGGAGGATGAGGGGGCGGAGACGCATCGTGGGAAGGCCTGCCTGCGGAGTGGCCCGCGGGGAGCGCCGTCGGCGGCGAACCCGTGGGGAGGGGAATCTGCCGCGCCGGGGGCGGCGAGCAGGGGCTGCGTTCGGGCAGCGCGGGCCGAACGCGGCCGCTTCGCGCCACTCTGGTGGGAGCGGTCCGACGCGGCGGTCCGGTGGGGGGGCGTTGGGGGGAGGCGACGGGGGCAGGGGGCGAGCGGCCGTCGAACGGTCGCGGTCCCCGGGGCCCGAGGGCGGCGGAGGATAGCCAGCCGCTCTCAAGGGGGTCAACGCCGCGCCGCGTAGACTTAGTGCGGCGCGCGGGTCCCCGCCGGGCGACGGGCGACCCCTGCGGGCGGGCCCCGGCCCCTTACCCGCTCGTCCACCGCGGACTACGCTCCGTCCCGGGTCACGCGGCGTTTGCGCCACCTCAGGGCCCGCGCGAGGGCGAGGCTTGGCCGCAACGCGCGCCCGGGAGTGCCGCCGGCCGGGCGGGGCCTGCCGGGGCTCGGCTGGATCGGGGCCCCGGGGCGCGGCGCCTGCCCCGCGGCCCGGGCCAGGCCGCGCCCGGACCTAGCCGGCCCCCGGAGCGCCACCCCGGCCGGGCCGCGGCGTCAATCCGAGCAGGGCCATGGCCTGCTGCACGTCCGCCCAGCAGTCCCGCTTGGACTCCGGGTTCCTGAGCAGGTCGGCCGGGTGGAATGTAGGTACGACGAAGCGCCGGCCTCGAGGATGGACCCGGCCGCGCAGGGCCGAGAGGGGCAGATCCGTGCCCAGCAGCAGGTTGGCCGCCTGGGAGCCCAGGGCTACCAGCACCAACGGATCGACCAGCTCGATCTGGCGCTCGAGGAACGGCAGGCAGCTGTGCTTTTCCTCGGGGCTTGGATCCCGGGTGTCCGGGGGCCGGCACTTGATGCCGTTGGCGATGTAGACCTGGGCGCGGGGCAGCCCGAAGCCCGCTTCGATGATGCGCGTCAGCAGCTGGCCGGCCGCGCCGGCGAAGGACAAGCCGGAGGCCTCCTCGTGGGCTCCCGGGGCCTCGCCCACGAACATCAGGCGCGCCTGCGGCGGGCCATCCCCGAAGACCGTGCGGGTCCGGTTCCGGCACAAACCGCAGGCCGTGCAGCCTTGGACCAGCGCGCGCAGGGCTTCGAGGTCCGGGGCCAGGGGAGCCATCCGGGCCGGCTCGATGGGCTCCGCGGCCGGCCCAGGGGCCCGGCCAGGGGCAGCGGCCCGGTCGGCCCGGTCGGCCGGGGCGGCCGGGGCGCGCGGAGCGCCGGCGGAGGCCGGGTGCTCGGCGGCGGGGGCCGACGCAGCGGGTGCAGGGCCCGGGGGCCGCAGGGCCGGCTGGGCGCTGGCTGGAGCAGCCGCCACGCCCGCCCCGGGCGCCGCCGGCCCTCGCGCGCTACCCGCCGCCAGCGCGCCAGACCCGCCCGCCCGTTCGGCGCCGCCTGCGGAGCTGCCCCGGGCCGGACCCGGCCGGGCCGGGGCCCGCTGTCCGCCGGCCTGGGCCCGCGCCGCCAGCTGGGTCAGGGCCGCCGCCAGCCGCTCGAGCTCGCGCCGATCGGCGTCCGCATCGCCCGGCGTTTCGATCGGTTGGGGCGCTTGGTCCTCGGGGGGCATCTTCGACGGGGCGGCGCCGCAGTGTGACAAGCCCGGCGCTCGCCCGGTAGAACCTGGCCATGCTCCGATCGTTCGCCCCGCGCCTTCCGCGCTTGCTCCGCACCTCGACCCTGGCCCTGGCGGTCAGCTCCCTGGCGGCCTGCCAGAAGGCTCCCGAGGCCGCCCCGAGCTCCGCTGCGCGCCTCGCGGACCCCCGGGCTGAATCCCTGTGGGCGGCCCTCGAGCGCGGCCAGGTCGGCAGCGCCCGCAGCCTGCTGGCGGCCCTCGGTGCGGCCCTGGGGCCCGACCAGCCCCTGGCGGCTGCCCGGCTGGCCCTGGCCGAAGGCGATGCGGTCGGCGCCCTGCGGCAGGTGGAACAGGCCAAGAGCGCCTGGCCCGCGGACCCGCGCGTCTACGCGACCGCCTGCGAGCTCTTCGCCGGACTCGGGCGCCTGGGCGCGGCCCAGGCCGAGTTCGACCAGGGGGTGGCCCTGTGCGGCCGCACCCCGGAGCTGATCCGCTCCCAGGGCATCCTCGGGTTGTCGACGCCCGGGCAGGTGGAGCTCGGCGTGCGCTTGCTCGAGAGCGCGCGGGCCGCGGACCCCGGGCTGCCCTTCGTCGGCGTGGCACTGACCCGCGGGCGGGCGGTGCTGGCCCGCCTGGCGCTCGGCGAAGGCCGCGGGGAAGACGCCCGTCGGTGGCTTTCGAGCGGCCTTGCCGAGGCCCCGGACGATGGGGAACTGCGCCACATCGCCGCCCAGCTCGATCTGGCCGAGAGACGCTTCCCCGCGGCCCGAGCGGCCCTGGAAGCCCTGCAGGACGAGGGCCTGGCGGTGCGCGAGGATCTGCTGCTCGCCCTGCGGGCCGACGCCGCCGAGGCGCTGATCGCCGGCGATCGCGCGCGCAACGTCAGCGCGTACCTGCGCATGCTCGAACTGGGCGTGCCGCGCGAACAACTCGGTTTCGGAGCCGACGTGCTGGCCCGCGAGGCCGAGGCGCGCCTCCAGGCCGGCCTGGAGGCCTTCGAGCTGGGCGAAAAGCTGCCGATCGATGCGGAACTCGACGCCGCCGTGCGCGCCGAAGCCATCGCCGCGCGCGTGCGTCTGTTCGAGAAGGCCGAGGCCAGCTTCCGCTCGGCGCTGGATTTCGACCCCGATTCCCTGGAGGCCCGCCATCGCCTGGGGGAGGCGCTCTATCGCATGGGCGACTTCGAAGCCGCCGCCCGCGAGTGGGAGGCCGTGCAGCTCTTGGCGCGCGGCAGCGAGTACGAAGGTTCAGGCGTGCACCTCAACATCGCCCGGGCCTGGCGCGGCGCCGGTCACAGCGATCGGGCCCTTCGGGTGCTCGAGGAATACCTGAGCGAGCATCCGCGCGGCGATCACGTGGAACAGACCGAGTCCCTGCTGCGGAGCCTGTCTTCGCCGCCGCGCTGAACGGCGCCGCGCGGCGGCGGAGAACGGCCAAGCGAGCGCAGCTCTGCGCAGTCGCCGCCCCCGGGCTTTCAGCCGCCCGCGGGCGCCGGCTCGCCGGGTGGTTTGGCCGCCGGCGGCTCGAGCGGTTCTTTGCCGCCCAGGGCCGCGTAGCGGGCGTGGAGCTCCGCTGCCCGCGCAGGATCGTCGGCGCGCAGGTGCCGCGCCAGACCGAGGAAGACCGGTGCGAAGGCCGCTGTGTTGCTCGCAGGCTTTGCGACCACGAATTCGAGGTCCTGGGCGCCCTCGGGCCGGCCCAGGGAAAGCAGCAGCAGGCCGCGGTTCGAGCGCAGCTCGAGGTCCTCTGGAGCCAGGGCCAGACCGCGCTCGTAGGCCTCCAGGGCTCCGCTCGGGTCACCGGAGAGCCGCCGCGCTTCGCCGAGCTGGAAGCAGGCGCCCTCGAGCTTGGGGTCGCGCGCCAGCGCGGCCTCGAATTCGGCCTGCGCTTCGCCGTAGCGCTCGACGCGCATCCACAGCAGCCCGAGGCCGAGGCGCGGCAGGGCCGCTTCGGGCGCGCGGAAGGCCTGCAGCCGCCGGGC
The DNA here is from genome assembly GCA_044375105.1 of Planctomycetota bacterium. Taxonomy (GTDB): domain Bacteria; phylum Planctomycetota; class UBA1135; order UBA1135; genus JBIKLM01. The sequence goes on along the minus strand of JBILNK010000101.1, from coordinate 745 downwards.
GCGGAACAGGCCGTGCCATTCCTCCAGGAAACGATGCCGTTCGAGGGCCTTGGCAGCGGCCTCGCCGTCGCCGCGCGCAAGCGCCTCCTGGGCGATCAGGTGCCAGGCGGTGGCGGCTTGCCCGTCGAGCGGCGCCATCTGGAGGAAGCGCTTGGCCAGCAGCGCGGCCGCGTCCAGCCGGCCTTGGCGCGCGTGCACCTTGGCCAGCAAGAACCAGCAGTCGGGCTCCTCCGGATAGAGCGCGGGCAGGCCGGAGCCTCCCGGGCGCTGCAGCAGCGCGCGCGCTTCCTCCAGGCGGTCCTGGTCGATCCACAGGCGCGCCCGTTCGAGGGCCAAGGGGACCTGCTCGGCGGCCGGCAGCGCCGCGCCGTCGAGCAGGGCCAGGGCTTGCTCCTCGCGGCCTGCGCTGAACAGCGCGCGCGCCACCAGGGCCCGCAGGGTGCCGTCGCCGGCCAGCGGCTGTCCCGCCGCCACGAGCGGCTCGCCGAAGGCCAGCGCGTCTGTGAGCAGGCCCAGGGCCAGCAGCTCGACCAGCCGCGCTTGCGCCTCGGCCTTTGATGTGCGCGGCTGCTGCGCCCCGGCCGCAGACGGCGCCGCCGGTGCCTGTGCCGCCGGGGCCTGCGCCGCCGGTGCCTGTGCCGCCGGGGCTTGTACCGCTTTGGCCTGCGCCGCCGCCGACGGCGGGGCAGCCTCGGCCTGCAGCCGGGCTTCGGGCGGCCCGGCGCGCGCGCCGGCGGCTTCGCAG
>JBILNK010000265.1:0-4089 GCA_044375105.1 Planctomycetota bacterium | reverse complement strand
GTGCCGCGGGTTGCGCTGACCCGCGCGGTGCGGGCGCTGATCAAGAACGCCCTGGACGCCTCGTCCGAGGGGGCCACCGTGGAGGTGACCGTCGAGGCCATGGGCAGCGGCGTGGTGATCGAGGTCCAGGACCGCGGTCGCGGCATGGACGCCGAGACGCTGCAGCGCGCCGGGGACCCCTTTTTCACCACCAAGGATCCCGGCCGCGGCATGGGCCTCGGTCTGTTCCTGGTGCGCACCCTGGCGGACCGGTTGGGCGGACGCTTCGTCCTGCGCTCGGAACTCGGGGTCGGCACGGTGGCGCGGCTCGAGTTGCCGCGCAGCGGGGCCGGGACGCCGGCGGCCCTGGCAACCTGAAGCGGATCGGTCGCCGCTGGGCGGGAGCGTGCCCGCAGGACGCTCGGAAGGGGAACTCTGGACCCCCTGGGGCCCTGCCCGCCGCGCCCTGCGGCCACTGCTCAGGCCGCTTTGCGTTGCTGGCTGGATCGCAGCCAGCGACCGCATAGGTGGATCAGCTCCTGGGCGCGCACCGGTTTGGTGGCGAAGTCGTCGCAGCCGGCCCGCAGGCACTTTTCGCGGTCCCCCTCCATGGCATGCGCCGTCAGGGCGATGATCGGCACGCCGATGCCCAGACGGCGTAGCTCCGTTGCGGCGCCGTAGCCATCGAGGCGTGGCATCTGCATGTCCAGCAGCACCAGTTCGCAGGGCGGCTTGGTGTGCTGCAGCAGCCGTTCCACGGCCTCCTGGCCATCCTGGGCCAGCAGCCCCAGGCCACCTTGATGCCCAGTCCGAGGCAAGCGGAGGCGAAGGAGAGGCGGTGCGAGTGTCGCGGCCCGCGCTCCTCGGGATTGGGCGTAGGCAAGGGGGACACCGTGGGGGGGGCAGCGGAGGGCCTGCGGGCCGGGCTCGGGCCATTCCTGGGCTCCCCGATCGGCCGGCTTCGGGGACGGCTCTCGCCCTGGAAGCGGACCTTCGGCCGCTCTGGTTGGCATGCTGGAGTCCTCCCGCACCACCCTCAGGATGGCCCCCGACTACAACCCCACCGTCTCCCACGCCCCCTCCCTGATGCTCGTGGATGACGACGACGTCTTCCGCGAGCGTTTGGCACGGGCCTTCCGCGACCGGGGATTCGAGGTGCGCACCGCCCGCAACGCGGAGGCGGCCCTCGAGCTCGCCCGGGCTGAATCGCCCGAGATGGCCGTCATCGACCTGAAGATGCCGGGGCGCTCGGGGCTCGAGCTGCTCCAGGAGCTCAAGCAGCTCGACCCCCACACGGAGGTCATCGTCCTGACGGGCTACGGCTCGATTTCGACCGCCGTGGACGCCACCAAGCTCGGCGCCAGCAACTACGTGCCCAAGCCCGCCGACGCCGACGACATCCTGGCGGCCTTCGAGCGCGGGCGGGCGCCCGCCGGCCAGGGCAGCCCCGGAGACGGATACGCGGCCCCCAGCCTGGCGCGGGCCGAATGGGAGCACATCAACCGGGTCCTCGGCGATTGCGCCGGCAACATCTCCGAGGCCGCCCGGCGGCTGGGCATCCACCGGCGCTCCCTGCAGCGCAAGCTGCAGAAGTTCGCGCCGGATTGAGCGCCGGGGGGCCGCCGGAGACCCGGGCTGGCGGCCCTGCCGCTCGCCCCGGCAGGTTCGCTGGGGGGGTGCCTCGAAGCCACAGGAGGACGTTCCGGAGGGCTGCGCCTCGGGATGCGGCGGGCGCAGGGGCGGGCCCCGCGCGGGGGGGGGGGGGGCCGGGGGGGGGGGCAGGCACCGGGCGGGGAAGCGCGGGCGGCGTGTGGCACGGCACGAGGGGCCGTCCGGGCACCCCTTCGAAGCCTTCTGGGGGGCCGGTCCGTGGAGCTAGAGGGTTCTCATCTGGATTACTTCGTAATCCCAATTGCACTTCTAGTTTGGATTTTTACTGGCCCGTAGCTCGGCTCGGCCCGCTGCGTTGATGCGCCTTGGGGCCGCTGGGGGGGAGGCCCTATCCTAGGGGCCGGGGAGCCCGCTCCCGGCAGGCGTGCGAGGGTGGCCCCGGGGGAGGGGGGAGGGGGGCCGGGGGAGCGGGGGCTCCACCCCGGCGGTTCGGAGGCGCTCCCGGGGGAGCCTCCGGCGCCGCCCCCCGCGGGAACCGCAGGGTCGCGCCGGGCAGGACCCGGGCTCGGGGCCGGGCCCGACCTCCGGCGGTTCGGCCTGCGCCCGCGCAGCGCGGCCAGCGGCGCCCGAGGCCCCGGGAGGGCCGGCCTGGAGCGAGCGGAGCCAGGATCGTCCGTACCGGCCGCAGGGGAGGGCCGGGCGGCCCGGGGCTTCGCCGGGGACCGGATTCGAGCGACAAATTGCCACAGCGCTCCGCCGCCGGGCGGCCTCTACAGTGACCGCACGTTTCGATCGGCGCGGGACCGGGATCGCCCAGGATCCGCTCGCTGCGCGTCGGTCGAGTCGCTCGCGCTCCGTGCTTCTCCCCGGATGAGGGAGCCCCGGACCTGCCCTGGCGCTGGCCCCTCCGCCGGGTCCGGCCGCGCGTGCCCCTGACAAGTCGCCCAGTCTCCCCGCGGGCCCCGACGGCCCGCCCGCTGACTCCCATCGGACATGTTCCACTTCCCGAGCTGGACCCTCACCGTTCGCGACCTGAGCGGCGGCCTGCTGCTGCTGGCCCCGCTGTACCTCGGGGGCCTCGTCTATTACGGCATGTCCCCGGAGACCACGGACGTGGGCTACCAGCCCGTCCAGCCGCTGCCCTACAGCCACGCGCTGCATGCCGGCGAGCTGGGCATCGACTGCCGCTACTGCCACAGCACGGTCGAGCAGGCCGGCCACGCCTCGGTGCCGCCGACCTCGACCTGCCTCAACTGCCACTCCATGGTGCACACCGAGAGCAAGAAGCTCGAGTGGGTCCGCACCAGCGCCGCGACCGGTGAAGCCATCCCCTGGGTGCGTATCCACGACCTGCCGGACCACGCCTACTTCAACCACGCGGTGCACGTGAACCGGGGCGTGGGCTGCGCCACCTGCCACGGCCGCATCGACAAGATGGAGGAGGTCTTCCAGCAGGAGCGCCTTTCGATGGGCTGGTGCTTGACCTGCCACCGTGAGCCGGAGAAGTACCTGCGCCCCCTGGACCAGATCACGAACATGGAATGGGCCCCCGAGAACCAGCTCGAGATCGGCCTGCAGCTCAAGGCCGAGTTGGGCATCAATCCGCCCCAGAACTGCTCTTCCTGCCACCGCTGAGCCTGCCATGCGCGGCTCCCAAGGGGCCGCCGCGGACGCTCCTCCCCAAACACACCCGCTGCCGCCGCAGGCCTTCCGCCCGCCGCAGCCCTAACGCACACACCGATCCGGCCACACGCCCATGAGCCCTGAAACGCTGGAGCCTCGCTCCGCCGAGCACAAGCCCGCGGCCCGCGCGACCGATCCCATCCAGCCGGTGGCCCTCGAGGCCTTCAAGGCCGAGGCCTTCGCCGGCGTGGCCCGCGACGCGCACAGCCGCCACTATTGGGCCAGCCTGGGGGAGCTGCAGGGGCAGCCCGAGTTCGCGCAGTGGGTGGCCCGGGAGTTCCCCGAGGGAGCCAGCACCCTGGACGGCGTGGATCGGCGCCGCTTCCTGCAGCTCGCGGGCGCGTCCGTCGCGCTCGCCGGCGCCCAGAGCTGCCGCTGGGAGAAGACCACCCTGCTCCCCTTCGCCGAGCATCCGGAGGAGCGGATCCCGGGGGTGCCCGAGCATTTCGCCACGGGTTTCGAGCTTTCCGGGGTCGTCCAACCGCTGGTGCTGACGGCCTACGAAGGCCGGCCGATCAAGGTCGAGGGGAACGCCTGGCATGCCGAAAGCCAGGGCGCCGCGACCACCATCGCCCAGGCCGCGATCCTCGACCAATACGACCCGGACCGCAGCCAGAGCTTCCTGCGCGAAGGCGGGCCGGTCGCGGCGGAGGGCTTCGACGCGACCTTCGGCGCTCTGCGCCAGAAGTATCTGGAAAACGGCGGCGCCGGCCTGGCCGTGCTGCTGCGACCCACCAGCTCGCCGGCCATCGAATCTCAGGTGGCCCGCCTGGCGGAGGCCCTGCCCCAGGCGCGCTTCGTGCGCTACGACGCGGT
>JBILNK010000264.1:0-4133 GCA_044375105.1 Planctomycetota bacterium | reverse complement strand
GCCCGCAGGCCGCGCACGTAAAGGGCCTCGGTCAGCAGGGTGGCGGTGGTGGTGCCGTCTCCGGCGATGTCGCTGGTCTTACTGGCGACCTCGCGGACCAGCTGGGCGCCCATCTGCTCGAAGGGATTGGAGAGCTGGACCTCTTCGGCGACGGTGACCCCGTCCTTGGTGATGGTCGGGGCACCCCAGCCTTTGTCGAGGATGGCGTTGCGGCCGCGGGGGCCGAGGGTGCTGGTGACGGCCTTGGCGAGCTTCTCGACCCCGCGGCGGATCGCATCGCGGGCGTCGGACTCGAACAGCATCTGTTTGGCCATGGCGTGGGGAGAGAGGGGGGAACGGGGCCTGGGGCCGGGCGCGAGGCACCCTGGCCGTGGTCAATGGAACGCGCAGTCAACGAAGGCGGAGGCCGCCGAGAAGCGCGGTATGACCCCCCTGCAGCAATTTCGGTGCCGAGCGCTTGGACGCGCCATCGCCCCCGTTGATCTGCCAGAGCGGCAGGCCCGCTCCCCGGGGGCGACTGTCAACCTGGCAGCGTCCGCGGCGTCTCGCTCCCCGAGCTCCCGATTCGTCCGGGCGCCCGGGGCGCTTAGGATCACCCCCATGACGGGAGCGTCGATCGCTGTCTGGCTGCTGGCCCTGGCCCAGAGCACCCCTGCATCGGCACCGGTGCAGTCCGGTCCGCTATTCGATCTGGAACTGGCCAGCGGCCCCCGCCGGGCTTGGGCGCCGCCGGAGGGGGCTCCTTGGAAGCCGGAGGGGGACTTCGTGCTTCCCGAGGGGGCGTTGGTGGCGCGGGCCAGCCAGGGACCGATTGGGCTCGAGCCGATCCCCGAGGAGGATCGCGTCTCCCTGGCTCTGGCCGGGGGCGACCGCCTCGAAGGGCGCGGCTCGGGGGGGCGCGGGGACGAGCTGCTGCTCGAGGTCGCCGGCGCCCTGCTGGCGCTGGACGTGGAGCAGGTGCGCAGCCTGCGGTTTCCCGGGCGGCTGCCCGCCGATCCCGGGCTGGTGCTGGAGGCGCCCCCGAGCGGCGACCGCCTGTACCGACGGGTGGCGGCTCGGCTCGATCGGGTCGATGGGACCCTGGATGGGTTCACGGCGGAAGGCGTTGCCTTCGAGAGCCTGGTCGGACTCCAGACGATTCCATGGGACGAGCTGGCCGCCCTGTTCATCGAAAGCCTCGGCGCGGAACCGGCGCCTCCCAGCGGTCCCCGCGCCTTGGTGCTGGGGCTGGCCGACGGCTCTCGGCTGAGAGGCGAGCTGGTCTCTTGGGGCCGCGATCGGGTGACCCTGCGCCTGACCTCCGGCGACAGCCTGGCCCTGCCGACGGGCGCCGTCGCCCAGCTGGAGGCCGCCGACGGACGCCTGGCGTTCCTCAGCGACCTCCAACCGCTCGAGATCGAGCCAGCCCGTCCTTTCGGAGACGATCTGGGCATGGTCTGGTGGCCGCGGCCGGACCTGGGCGTAAACGGCGGCCCGCTCCTGGCCGGCGGCCGGCGTCACCAGCGCGGTTTCGGCGTGGCTGCGCCGACCCGCCTGGCCTTCGGTCTCGAAGGCGGCTGGCGCGAGCTCCGCGGCGCCGTCGCCATCGACGATTCGGTGGCGTCTTTGGGTCTCGCGGGCTCCGTCCGTTTCCGGGTCCTGGTCGACGGCCAGGTGCGCTTCGAGAGCCCCGAGCTCTCCCGGGCCGACGGGATCCTCGAGCTGCCCGCCATCGACGTCGCCGGGGCAGCCCGCGTCGAATTCCTGACCGAGATGGGCAGCGACCTGTTCGAGGGCGACCGCGCTGACTGGCTCGAGCTGCGCCTGCTGCGCTGACGGACTCCGCAGCGCGCGGCAAGGGCTTCGCCCGAGCCCCGCGGCGCCAGGTTTCAGCGCGCCGAGGATTCGCTGCCGGCCAGCAGGGCGCGGTAATAGACCGCGAGATTGCCGCCGCGGGACTTGGCCTCGCGCAGGGCGCGCTCGGCGTGGGCGCGCAGCTCGGATGCCGACAGCAGATCGCGGCCATCAAAGGTTTCATAGCCCAGGCTGGCGGCCACGCGCACCAAGGCGCGTCCCTCGCCGAAACTGCCGGTCAGGCGATGGATCTCCTCGCGCAGGCGCTCGACCACCCGAGCGGCATCCGTGTTCTTGGTATAGGGCAGCACCACGGCGAACTCATCGCCGCCCAGCCGCCCAGCGATGTCTTCGACCCGCAGGGAACGCCGCATCGCTTCCGCCACCCGCTGGATGACCTCGTCGCCGATGGTGTGATCGTGGATCTTGTTGACCTTGCCGAAGCCGTCCAGGTCGATCAGCACCAAGGCCAGGTGCAGCCCATGGCGCTGTGCGGCCGAGAAATGTTCCCCAAGCCGGGTCTGGAACGTCGCCGGGCGCAACAGGTCGGTGCGGTCGTCGTGGGCGGCGCGGTAGCGCAGTTCGCGGATCTCGTTTCGGGCTCGACGTTCCTCCAGCAGCCGCTGGATGCGCATCCAGTACTCGTCCAGGGGCGCGCTGCGATCGATCAGATCGAAATGCGCCGCCCCGAGGGCGTTGAGATTGGCCAACAGCTCGCGGCCAGCCAACCCCGAATGGACGAGCAGCAGGGGAACACTCAGGCGGGAGCGCTCTTGCTCGATGACCTCCAGCTCGGCCCGACCGGTGGCGCTGAGGGGATCGAGGATCAGCACGTCCGGGTCCTGTCTCGAGAGGGCCAGCAGGCTGTCGCGCAGCCGGTTGCTGAGGGTCACCTCGCTGGGGTGCCGGCTGCCCAGGCGCAGCTTTTCCGCGAGGCGCGAACCGCGGTGGTCGCACAGCAGCAGGCGCAGTGGCCGCCCGCTGTGTTGGCGGCGCTCGGGGATGGGGGAGGGAGAATCCATGGGGGCAGGCGGGGCAGGGAGCCTGTCGGCGAGGCCGGCGGGCCGGTCGGTCGGCGTGGCCCCGCCTTTTGGACACCAAGGATGCCCGAAAAGGAGCTTTCGGTGGGGCTGGCGTCTGTGCGCCCTCCCGATCCAGGACCACAGTCTCTTTCCGGCGGATTGACCGGCGCAGCCTCGCCGCTATACTACTCGGCCCCTGGGGGCGGCATTCTGCCGTGCCCGGGGCCAGCAGGCGCCGCTGAAGCGAGCCGCCCGCTGCGCAGCGACCCTCGTGGGAGACGCCGAGACCGGCGCGCTCCCGGACCGCACCCGAGATCCCGGGGCGGCCGCAAGGGCAGGCGCGCGGCGGGTGGGGCAGCCAAGGCAGGACCCGTTGGCTCGCCTCCGAATCGATCCCCCGCGCCTAGGTTGCGGGGGGGGCCGATTCCGCGGCGCACGTCATCCCCCCTCTACCCACGAAAGCGCCCCCGAGGCGCTCGGATCGAACCCGCATGAACGCGACCGTCAAGGAATTCATCGACGCCGGTGTCCACTTCGGCTGCCATATTTCGCGCTGGAACCCGCGGATGGCGCCCTACATCCAGGCGCGACGGAACACCATCCACATCATCGACCTGCGCGCGACCCTCAAGGGGCTGCTGCGGGCGCGCAACTTCCTCTACCACATGGCTGCCGAGGGCTCGCAGATCCTGTGGGTGGGCAGCAAGCGCCAGGTCAAGGGAGTGATTCGCGAGGCCGGTGAGCGCACCGGCATGCCGGTGGTTACCGAGCGCTGGATCGGTGGCACCCTGACCAACTTCAGCGTGATCCGCAGCCGCCTGCGCCGTCTCGAAGAACTCGAGAAGATGGGCGAGGATGGCTCGATCAGCAATTACAGCAAGAAGGTCATCTCCTCCCTGCGCCGGGAGCAGCGCAAGATCGACCGGAACCTGGGCGGCATCCGCGAGATGACCTCGATCCCGGGCGCCATGGTGATCGTCGACCCCAGCCGCGAATACAACGCGGTCCGGGAAGCCAAGAAGATGGGCATGGCCGTGATCGGCATCCTGGACACCGATTGCGATCCGCAGGGCATCGACATCGTGATCCCGGGCAACGACGACGCGCTGAAGTCGGTGCGCTTGCTGGTCGAGAACCTGGTGACGGCCGTGGAGGAAGGCGCCGCCAACGCCCGCGAGCGCATGGCCTCCATGGGCGCTGCGGAACGGGCGGAAGAGCTCGAAGGCACCAGCGACGACGTGCGCCCGACCCGCAACAACCAGCCCCCGTCCCTGGCGC
>JBILNK010000100.1:0-15513 GCA_044375105.1 Planctomycetota bacterium | reverse complement strand
GGCCGCGAAGGCGCGTCCCTGCTCGTCCTCCGGTTCGGCGCTGAAGGGCGCGACGGCCAGCCGGCCCTTGAGCGGCGTCTCGACCGCCGCGACCGCGCCCGACATCCCCTCGACGAGTCCCTGCAGGTCGGCGTGCAGGGCCATGCCGTTCAGGAAGCGATCCTCCTTTTGGGGCGCCAGGCAGCGCAGCAGGAAGGCCTCCAGGGGCGCCGGGAAACCCTGGCGTTGCTCGCTGGGACGCTTGGGTCGCCCATCGAGGATCGCCATGCAGACCTCGGCGAAGGCTCGTCCCGGGAAGGGCAGGGCCCCGGTCAGGGCGTGGTAGAAGACCGAGCCGAAGGCGAACACGTCCGAGCTGAAGTCCAGGTCGTGCAGGCGCAGCTGCTCCGGGGACATGTACAGCACCGTGCCGACCATCGTGTCGTGCTGGGTGATGCGGGTCTCCTGATTCGAACGGCAGATGCCGAAATCCAAGAGCTTTACCCGTCCATCGCCCTGCACCATGATGTTGGCGGGCTTCAAGTCCCGATGGATCAGGTGGTTTGTGTGCACGTGGGCCAAGGCCGCCGCGACCTGCTCGGCGATGCGTAAGCCTTCCTCGTAGCCCAGGTTCCGCTCGCGCAGGATCTTGTCGAGGGTCTGCCCCTCGAGGAATTCCATGGCGATGTACGAGATTTCGTCGCGCTCTCCGAACTCGTAGATCGTGGCTATGTTGGGATGCTCGAGGCTCGAGGTGTGCTTGGCCTCCCGCTTGAAGCGCTCGACCGCCTCGGGATCGAACTCGACGTGCGAGCGCAGGATCTTGAGCGCGACCGTGCGCCCCAGGTTGGTGTCAAGGGCCTTGTAGACCTCGCTCTGCGGCCCCTCGCCGATGCGGTCCTTGCGGGGATCGAATTCGAAGTGGTCGCATTTCATCCTGGCGGGGCGGCCGATCGTCGGCGGGCGTATTCTAGGCGCAGCCCCCCTCCGGATTCGCCATGGCTCCCCCGCGCCCTTCCCAGCCCCCGCCCGGACCCGACGGCCCGGGCCTCGACCCGGAGCCCCAGCCCCTGGGGGAGGAGGTGCGCTTCGAGGAGGCCGACTTCCTGCCCCTGCGCGATCCGCTCGCCGGGGATCCCCAGTACGACGAGGCGCGCCTGCGCACCCGCCGCAAGCTGGCCAGCCTCGGCAAGGAGGTCGCCGCGGCGGCCAAGCTGCTGGGCTTGACCCTGGACCACCGCAGTTCGATCCACCACCCGCGGGTTTGGAACGGCAATCGCGTGCGTCGGCTGTGGAGCTACTGCATTCGGCCAAAGGCCGAGAAGACGCGCCTCAAGCGCGTGCTCGGGGCGGATCTGGCCAAGGACCTGGACGCCGCCTACCGCAACGCCTACCTGTGCATCGCCATCGAGGCCGAGGCCCTGGAGGTTTCCCTGCGCATCCATGGCGAGGCCTGGTTCGACGCCCAGAATCTGCTCGGGCGCGTCAAGCGCGAGGGCCCCCGCGGCCTGCTGGAGCAGCTCAACGGCCTCAAGGGCTTCACTCTCAAGCTCCACGACTGGAAAGGCGAATGGCCCCTCGGCCAGCTGGGCTCGGAGCGCCTCGAAGAGTACCTGCGCTACTTCAAGCCGGGGGAACACCGACTCGCGGTCGAGCGCCGCTGGCCCGCTCCGCCCGGACAGCGTCAGGCCCTGTTGGAGCCCGATGTTCCGCGGCTGCTGGTGGGCGAGTGCCTGCGCCTCGTGCCGCTGTATCGCTTCGCGGCCTGGTCTGAGGAGAGCCCGTTCCTGTTCAGCGGTTGAGCGCCACGGAGCTCGGCGTAGGGCGCGCGGGTCGCGCTGTCGCAGGCGCTCGAATGGGCGCCGCGAGCACGCCCACCGCGCCCGATCAGGGCGTCGCGCGGGAACTCTCGCCGGCTGTGGGCCCGGGCCAGCGCAGCAGGAACTCGGCCCACACCCGCGGATGGCGCAAGGGATGCACGGAGCTGCCGTCGCCCAGTTCGAGAGCCGGGTTGACCTGGGCCGAGAACTGCTCCGCGCTCAGGTGCCCATAGGTCGGCGCAAAGAGTTCGGTCAGCAGCTCGGCGTGGAAATGGGGCAGGAGCTCGACCCAGGCGTCGAATTCGGGCCGACCGAGGGCTCCGTAGGCCGCTTCGAGCAAGCCGTTCCGTTGGTCCAGGCCGGCCAAACGCAGCTGCTCGGCGGGATCGATCGCTTCCCGGCCTTCGCTCGCAGCCCGCAGGCACAGCTCATGGAGTCCCTCGTAGCCGATGCGATCGCGTAGGCGCTGCACGATCAGGAAGCCCACGCCATAGAGGGCGTCGTCCATGTCGCCGAAGCGCTCGCGGAAGGCGTAGGTGTCCGGGGTCAGGGCGTCTTGGATGGCCAGCGTGTCACGCGGCTCGTCGTAATGGAACCAGATCTCGAGCGGCCCGTTGCCGGCGCGATAGCCGATGCCGCTGTGGCGGATCACGAGCTTGAGGCGTCCCAGGTACAGGCTGGCCTCGATGGCGCGCAGGGCGCGGATGCGCGGCGCCAACTGCGGGCGCAGTTCGGCGGCGACCACGTCGGCCAGGCCCTCTTCGAGCACCGCCGGCAGGGTCTTCCAGGTTTCCCCGAGCAGGGCGTGGACCAGTTCGTGGGCCAGGAACCACTCGGGATGGTCCACGTCCTCGCGCAGGTGGATGCGCCCGCGGCTGTGGTCTTCGGAGATCAGGGTGAAGCCCTTGACGTTGAGCGGCACGCGCTGGCCGCGGCGCGAAGCCAGCTGCTTTTGCACCCAGACTTCGGTGGAGCGATCGGGGGTGTCGGGCAGCAGGGCCTTGATCTCGGGCTGCAGGGTGGCCACGAGCTCGCCGAAGCGCTCGGCGTCGTCGCGCTGCTCGGCCCGCACCACGCCCAGGGGATGCACCGCGCACTCCTTGGGCGGCGTCAGCTGGCAGCCGGCCAGCAGAGTGAAAGCGCTTAGGGGCAGCACCCGGACCAGGCCCTTGGCCAGGCGCTGGTTTCGCGGTTGGTCGTGGCGTCGCTCGGTCTGGCTCTGGTTCACCCCGGCTCCCTGGCTGGCTCAGATGGTCTCGAGCGGCTCCGGCCGCCCAGCGGGCGGCACATCTCCCGCCAAGGGAATGCTACCCCGCCGGAGCGTTCCGGCGAGGCCCCCTTTGTTCGGGGGGCCGCAGGGAAATAGTTTCCAGACCGGCCTCCAGCGGTGATCGAAGTGTGACGGGCCGAGCTTGGCCCGCCCACGGGAGGCTCTCCGCCTCGGCCGGCCGCGCTCGCCTTCCTAGTGCGCCCGGATCTGCCCTGGCCAAGGGTCGAGCATCCGCCCTGGCCAGGCGCCGTACTGCCCATGGCGGCGCGGGCCGCCGGCGATCGCTCCCGAGCCAGGAGCGATCGCATCGGCCCGGGCGCGGCCCGAGCCGGTCGCCGGGCGGGCCCTCGAGCCCTGCCCCGGCTCACTGCACCGGGTTCGGCGTCACGCCGGAGGTCCGGTCGAGCTGCACCTTGTCCTTCTGGGTCTGCCCGCTAAGCCGCACATACAGGTCGAACAGCTTCTGCTCGATCGGGAACTGGTAGTTGCCCTTGCGCAGGCGCCACTGCGAGACCCGCTTGAGCGAGTTGCGCACCACGCCGGCGCCCTCGTGCACGTGCCCGTCGTAGAACGAAGCCGTGGCGCTGTAGCGCTTCCAGGTCTGCAGCACCTCGAAGGGCAGGCCCACGTCGTCGACCTCCTGCTTGTATTCGAGCACCGAGCCCCAGTCCTCGAGCTTGGTCGGCGGCCGATAGCCGCGCTCCAGGGCGCGCTTGTACTCCTCGGAGCCCGGGATGGCCCGGAAGGGGAAGATGTCCGAGGCCGACCCGGGGAACTTCTCCTTCATCAGCGCCGCCATGCGGATCGTAGCCATCATCGACTCCTTGGATTCCCCGGGGTACCCGATGATCCAAGTGGTGCCGGTCTGGATGCGCCGGTCGTAGATGCGCCCCAGGGCGAACTCGAGGTTCTTCTCCAGGTCGATCTTCTTCTTGATGTGCTCCTGCTGGGCCTCGGAGCCGGCTTCGGCCCCCAGCACGATCAGATGGCACTTGGCCTCCTTGAGCAGGTCGACCGAGGGCTCCTTGTAGCGCGCGATGGTCTCGATCTCGTAGGTCGCGTTCCAGAAGAAGGGCTTGCCCGCGGCGATCAGGGCTTCGCACCATTCGTTGGAGCGCTTCTCGGCGACACCGAAGTTGGCGTCCTGGAAGCGCACGATGTTGAACTTGAATCGGTCCTGCAGGGCGAAGATCTCTTCGGCCAGCTGCTTGCCGGGGATCGCCTTCCAGCGCCGGCCGGTCACGATCGGCGAGCAGCAGAAGGTGCAGGGCTCCGGGCAGCCGAAGCTCGAGAAGTGGCTGAACCCGCGCAGCGGGGTGTTGGCCGGGAAGTCGCGCGGGGTCGGCAGCTTGTGGCGCAGCTTGGCCCGGTCGCGGCGGTTCTGGAGCTCGACGTACAGCTCGAAATCGAGCAGCTCCCAGGGCACCGGCGGGATCTCCTCAAAGCCGACCACCGGGCGGTGCGCCGTCAGGTGCAGCTTGCCGTCGCGCCACAGGGCCAGGCCGGGCACGTCCTCGAGGGGCGTGCCGTGGTCGATCGCGCGCACGACGTCGCCGAAGGTCAGCTCCCCTTGGCCCAGGCCGACCGCGTCGGCGATGCCCTCCTGCAGGTACAGCTCGGGCGCCACCGAGGGGAACCAGCCACCCCAGATCATCGGCAGGTTCGGGAACTTGGCCTTGAGCTGGCGGGCGACGCGCGCCCCGTGGGTGACCTGGAACCCGAGGATGCAGGAACTGGCGAACAGCAGCGCGCCATCGCAGAGCTGCTCGAGGCGCTGCATGTAGTCGGGGTGGACCATGGCATCGACCAGGTGCACCTCGTAACCCTCGCGGACCGGGATTGTGGCGATCTGCAGCAGCTCGAGGGGCAACAGATCGGCGCTGACGCGCACGCCCTGCTCCGGGTCGGCCCGATGGGGCAGGAACAGGACGATGCGCTTCGATTGCTTGCGGAGCATGGCGGCGCGGGCAGCTGGGTCTCGGGGGAGGCGGTCGCGGGCCAGGGGGGGCCGCGGGGGAGGGGAGGAGCGGAGCCCGCCGTCGCGGGTCCGCAGGGCAACCTTCCCTCCAGGGGAGATTCTCCCCTATCGGCGCGATCCGGGCGAATCCAACCCAATCTCGCGGGGGCTCGGTAGGCCCAGCGGGCGGGCTGGGACTGGGCAACGGAGCCGCCGCGGCGCGCCCATGGGGGCGTCGCGGGCGGGTCCCGGATCGTCTGGGCGGCCGGTTGCTGTTTCGGACCAAAGCGCGCCCGGCTCAGCGGCACCGCCCTGCCAGCCGCGTCGGACCTGGCCGTTGGATCGGCGGCGCTGCGACGTGGGTGGGACCAACGGCACCCGAGAAAACGCTGCCTCGGCCTGGCCTGCTTCTCGAGCCGCGCCCCGCTGCTCACGAGTTCGGCTCGGTGCCAGGGAGCCGGTTTCGGGCTTTAGACGGCGGTTCCGCCAAGAAGCCAAAGAACCGGCTCCAAACGCCGTTCTAGGGCGGTTCTTGGTTTCTGCCGAGCGCTCCCGGAGCGCGCTTCTGGCCGGCCTGGCTAGCCGCGACGCCACCACGGGAAGGGCCCCCTTCGGCACGCCGTTCGTAGCCCTCCGCGTCGGCTGGGCGCTGCTCTTGGCAGCGGGCCTCCAGGGCCTGCTCGGCCGGCCGCACGCCCGCTGGGGCAGCACGCCGCTCGCCTCTTTCAGAGCCTCGGCAGTGGCCATCTGGCCTCCTGGGCAACCCCGGAAGCCCCCTAGTTTATGCATTCAGCCTGCAACTATGCATAAAATGTATAATTTGTCCGTTGAGAGCCAAAAACTTGTCCGGCCGATCCGCAGGGGCGAACAACGCTCCAGCGAACGACACAGGGAACGTCCGGCTCCATTCCGCAAGGTCGCCGGCTCCGGCTCGGCAGAGGCACCCTTCGCTGCCGCTGCCGAGGACCTTCCCGGGCTGCCAGAGCCGCGCTCTGGCCGCCGGGGGGGCGGGACTGCCTGCTCGCGCCCGGCGCTGACGCGCGCGGTCTCGGGACCGCAGCCCGCGCGGGTCGAGTCGGCCTGCTCGGGCGCCGCACGAAGCGCGCGCCCCGGCTCCCGTCAGCGCTTCTGTTTGCCGGTGGGCATCTGGGGCGCCGGGCCCAGCAAGCCCTGGTCGCTCCATTCGTTGACCAGATCGGCGTGCGGCGTGGCCAGCCAGGTCTTCCAGCTCTCGTCGAAGAGCGGATAGGTCATGCCCAGGAACTCGCGGAAGGCCTCGCGCTGGTGTTCGGGCATGTCGCTGCCGTCCGGATAGCCCTGCTCGTTGACCAGGCTCGCCAAGCGGCCGAGGATCTTGGCCAGGGCGTCCGGGTGCACCTGCACCAGGTACTGCATCATCGACCAGCTGGTCAGGTGGTCGCCGAAGGTCAGATCGCTGTAGTTCTCCTTCGAGGACAGGCGCGCCAGGCTGCTCTGCTCCCCCGCAGCCACGTGTTTGCGAGCCTCCTTCAGCCAGTCGGACTCGTAGGTCTCGATCTCCTCGCCGCCCTCGGAGATGTCGAAGGTGTTGAATTCGGGCCAGACCGCGCGCTCCAGCACGTGGGCCAGCCCCGCGCGCAGCCAGAAGGGCAGCTCGAAGGAATAGTGCCGATAGCCGTCGAGCAGGTTGATGGTCATGTTGTAGACCACGTGGCAGTGCATGGCGGCGTCCTTCAAGAGGCCCTCGTCCGCGTCGTTCACCACCAGGATCAGGGAGTCCCGGTCGAGCACGTTCCAGCGCTGGGTGCGCTTGACCACCAGGCCGAAGCTCTCCCGCAGGAATTTTTCCGAAGGCGCTTCGCCGGGCAGGATCAGGACCTCGTACTTGCCCACCTGGCCCAGGAACGGCCCGCGGCCCCAATACTCGCCTTCCATGTTCCAAACCGTGTCCTCGGGCGGAAAGTTCGCATCCGTGACCTGCAGCACCCGCTGCACCCGCGTGTAGAGTTCCTCGAGCCGCTGGGCGAAGAGCAGCGCCCGCAGCCAGGGGTCGAGCCGTTTGGTGCCGCTGTCGACCGTGGGCAGCTTGGCCTCGAGGCGCTCGAGTTCCGGCACCAGCTTGCGCTTGTCCTTCAGGGCGACTTTGTATTCGCCCAGCGCGAAGCCGAGCTCGAAGTGGGCCGTTTCGATCCACAGGATGTCGGTGCCCGCCAGCAGCGCATCCACGCTGGCGGTGTCGCCGGTGCCGAACTGGAAGCCGCCCAGGGACAGGATCCCCGCTGCCGCCATCAGCTGTTCGGGGGCCCCGAATTCCTCCGCCCGCTTGCCGTACAGGTAGGGATTGCCCTCTGGGGCGTTGGCGGGCAAGGCCTCGGACTTTTTCTGGGCCCAGGCCGGGGCGCCGGCGAGGAGCCAGAAGGCGGCCAGCGCCAGCGCGGGCACCCGGACACGGCGCGCGGTGAACAGGGCGAAGGGAGTCATCTCGGTCGTTTGGTCCGGACGCACTAGGGGCTGCGGGGCGGGTGGATACGGTTGGATGCGGCCGGCGCGTGGCCTCACAGCATGCGGACAGGCCGGTGTCACGGCTCGCGTCCTGCCCGAGGCCTGTTTTTTTCGGGCGGTCATCCGCCCGGCGCGGGAGCGGGAGGTCCGAGGGTCGGCGCCGGGGGCGGCGCTTCCAGCAGGCCGACGAGGCGCGCTTGCACCGCTTCGGACAGGTCAGGGTCCGCGACCAGCAGGCGGCGCCCGCGCAGCTCCGCCTCCGGCTCGCGCAGGGCGTCGGGGGGCACATAGGGCCACACGATCAGCTCCAGGGCGTAGCGCTCGAGGGCTGGATCGGCGGCCGGTTGATGCTCGAGGATCCGCAGCCAGCCGAAGCGGCCGAGGCCCTCCACGGGGCCGATCCAGGGGCTCGGCCAGGGCTCCCGCGCGGGGCTGCCATCCGGGTAGGCCAGGCTGCGTGCCAGGGCCCACAGATCGACGCCCAGGGTGGACCAGGGGCCCGCGAGGATCCCGTATTGGCAGGGGGCCGGAAAGGGCGCCGGGGCCGCTCCCAGGTCGGTGAAGCCGTCGGGCCAGCCTGGATCCGGGGCTCGGGGCGCGGGGCCGCCGGTCGGCACCAGCCCGCGGGATCGTTCCAGGGCCTGGTCGCGCTCGGCGCCGTGACCTGCGGCCAGGGCGGCGCGCGGCAGCAGCAGGTTGGTCAGGGCGCGCCGCCGCGCGGCCGGGGCGCTCTCCGCCGGGTAGAGCAGGGCGAAAGCGGCGGCCGTGCGCTGCAGCTCTTCGAAGGAGATCGGCACCCCGTCTAGGGACAGGGCCTGGCCGGCCGGGAGCGGAGCGACCGTCAGGCCGCCTCCGGCGGGCGGGGCCGGCTCCGGCGCCGGGGAACAGGCGGCCAGCAGGCACAGCCCCGCCGCGCGCAGGCTGCGCGGCCTCGAGCCTGCGATTGCCGCGGCGCCGCGGGCGCCGCGCCTGCTTCCGCTCCCCTTCATCACGGACCGGTCTTCTGGTCGAAGCGCGCCACGAAGCGCGGCGCCCGGACCGTGGCGAAGCGGTAGGTCTCCTGGATCCAGCCGGTCACGGGCCGCGGGCCCCCGTGGGTCGGCGGCAGCAGCGGCGAGGGCTCCGAGATCGCGGGCAGCGGGCCTTCGGCGGTGCTGACGAAGGCCGGGAATTGCCCCAGCACCTCGATCCACAGGCAGCGTGGATCGGCGGGCCAGGACTCGATCCGCAGGGTGTAGGCCTGGGGTTCCGTGGGCGTCCCGGGCAGGCTGAAACGCAGGCCCACGCCCCCGATCGGGCGCTCGAACTCGCTCAGCTCCTGCTCGAGGTCCAGGACCCGTTTGGCCAAGAACTCGAGGCTCTGCGGGGGATTCTTCGGGTTGATCAGCGTGCGGATCAGGATCCCCGTGGCCAGGAACACCGGCACCGGGCGCTCGGCCAGCAGGGCGTCCAGGGTCTGCTCCACGCGCTGGGCGAATTCTTCGGTGGTCAGACCGGTGCCCTGCTCGGCGAAGCGCACCCGATCGGGCAGCAGCGCCACCTGGGACTCCATGCCGCGTTGCTCCGCGGGGTTGGCCAGGAGCGCCCCCTGGGGCAGCACGTGGAAGCTCTGGTAGGGGGGGCTGCCGGCTTGGAACAGGCGGTTGTGGACGCGTTGGAAGACCGCCGGGTCGGGAGCCTGCGGCGGGTGCAGGAGCTCGCAGAAATAGGCGATCGTGCGCGGGGCGTAGGCCATGGCGGGGACCCCCTCCGGGGCGCGGCTGGCCAGAGGATACGGGCAGCGGCCGGGGCCCGCGCCGGGGCGGCGGCGTCGCCGTTAGGATGTTCGGCCCGCCGAGACCCCTCGTGCGGGGCCAACGCGTGCTGCGCGGGCCCCGTAGCAGCGCCCTCGGCCCGCCCGCCCTGGCCCGCTCTGGTCCCGCCCCCCTTTTCCTCGTTCAGAAGCCCTCGACATGCGCCCGTCCCCGAAGCGTTCGACCCTCAAGCAAGCACCGGCCCGTTTCGGCGGCTGGGCGGCCCTGGCCCTGCTGGGGTGGGGCCTGATCGGCGCCCCCAGCCTGGCCAGCGCGGCCTCCGCCGCGCCGCTGGCGCTGCTCCAAGAGACCGCCCCAGCGCCGCGCGGACCGGCGCTCGAACCGGTCGAGATCGGCGCCGAGCAGGTGGCCCGCGGGCTGGCCGCCCTGGGCCTGCCCACGGAGGGCGTGGAGGCGATCCGCGTCAGCGTCCCTGAGCTGCGCCGTCAGCTGGTTTACCAGTTCGGCAGCCAAGCGCTCGACTCGCGCAAGGTCGACGTGTTCATCGAGCAGGAGCGCGCCGCCCAGCTCGCCGCCGGGGTCTCCCCGGAACGCTTCGAGGTCGGCGAGCAGGAGGTCAAGCGCAAGGTCGAAGAGGCGCTGCAGTCCGTGCGCGAGCAATACCCGACCCTCGACCCGGCGGTGGTGCTCTCCTACAACAACATCGACATCAAGAACCTCGAGCGCATGACGCGCCAGAGCACGATGTTCGACATCGTGTTCCTGCCCGAGAACCCCGACGAGTGGCCCGCCACCACCGCCGAGGCGATCAAGGGCCGCATGGGCGAGGCCCTCGTGGCCCAGCTCAAGGACGGCTACGCCAAGCGTCAGGAAGCCCTGGCGGCCATGACCGAGGAGGAGCGCGCCAAGGCCAAGCAGAGCCAGGGCATCTTCCAGATGCTGCTGCGCACCCAGGTCCAGCAGGAGCTCAACTCCGCCGCGGAGATCCAGTACGCCTCCCAGGGCTTGCCGGTCGAGGTGGCCATGCGCATCAACGGCCGTGACGTGCTGGTCAGCGACGTCTATGCCGATGTCGAAGCCGGGCTCAGCGCCCAGCAGGTCGAAGAGGCCCGCCTCTGGATGGCCAAGTGCGCCGTGCTCGAGGCCGTGCTGCGGCGCAGCGGCAAGCTGCTCAGCGACGAGGAGTTCGCTCCGCTCTACGAGGCCCACGTGAATCCTCCCGGCGAGAACTTCTTCCCGATGGAGACCGTGATCCGGCAGTACCAGAAGTTCCCCTCGATGGATGTCTACCGGCAGTACTACCGGTTGCTGGCCAGCTACGAGCGCCTGATCGCGGAGGAAATCAACGATCAGAACCTGCAGGCGCACTTCGACCGGCGCGGCAACCGGATGCTGAACCTGGGCACGGTCGACGCCGAGCTGATCCTGTGTTCGGCCTTCGACTTCGAGCAGAACCGCTGGAAGCCCGATGGTTGGAAGGAGGCCGCCGAAGAGGCCCAGCAGGTGACCGAGGCCCTGGCCGCCGCCGAGGGCGCCAACTGGGACGAGCTGCTCGAGCGCCACTCGGACTTCTGGGATCCGCCCACGCCGACCCAGGCCCAAGCCCAGCCCGCCGCGCGCAAGAAGAACAAGGGGCGCCTGGGGGCCATGAACCGCAACGAGATGCTGCAGAGCCTCGGGGAAAGCGACTATCGCAGCTTCCTGGAGGGCGGCTCGGTGACCGACGAGATCTTCTTCGCGCTCGAGGAAGGCCAGGTGGGCGGCCCCTACGCGGGTCCCCACGGGTACTACATCGCGCGCATCCTCTCGAGCAATGCGCCAACCCTGGCCCGCAACCTGGCGGAGGCCAATTTCCGCGAGTCCGTGCGTCAGGATTACCTGAACACCCGCTTCACGGCTTTCGCCGCAGAGGCCTGCGCAGCGGCTGGGATCGAGTGACCGGCGCTGGGGTCCAGGGCCCGGCGCGCGGACGCGCCGGGGTGTCCCATCGGCCGGTCCGCCGACGCGGCCCTTCCTCGGGACTCCCGGCGTGAGTTCGGACAGCGGCCCCGCCGCGGGCAGCAGGGCTCCGGCGGCGGGAGACGCGGCGACGGCGCTGGCCGCCGCCCCCAGCGCCAAGACTCCGCTGGCGGCCAGCAGCTCCGAGCGCCTGACGGGCTTCGGCCGCCTGGTCGGGCCGCTGCTGCGCCGGCGAGTGGGGCTGCTGCTCTCGGTGGTGGTCTTGGGGCTGCTCTCGGCTTTCGGCCAGAATGCGCCGATCCTGCTGATCGAGCCGCTCTGGCCGGCCATGTTCCCGGGCTCGGAGAGCGCCGCCGAGGCCCCCAAGGCGCTGCAGCGCGTTTTCTCGGGGCTGCGCGAGCTGATCCTCGGCGGTCAGCCCCTGGAGAGCGCCGAGCAGCGCTTCCAGGTGGTCTGGTTGGTGGCCGCGGCCCTGGCCCTGATCGGCCTGCTCGCGGGCCTGGCGACCTACTCCTTCGCCCTGCTCTCGCGCAAGCTCTCGCTGACCCTGGTGATCGAGCTGCGCGAGCGCCTGGCGCGGCACCTGATGGGGCTGTCGCTGCGCTACCACGGGCGCCGCGAGCTCGGCGACCTGATGAGCCGGGTGTCGGCGGACGTGCAGACGACTCTGTTCTCGATCGACCTGGTGCTGCGCGACATGGTCCAGGAGCCGGCCCGCGCCCTGGTCGGGCTGGGGATCGCGATTTACGCGGCCCCCGAGCTGACCGTGACCTTGCTGGTGGCTCTGCCGCTCCTGGCCCTGCCCGTGGCGCTGCTCTCCAAGAAGGTCCGGCGCGGCTCGACCCGCAGCCTGACCTCCCTGGGCGCCTCGGTGCAGGCCATGACGCAGATGTTCCTGGGGGTGCGTACGGTCAAGGCCTTCCGGGCCGAGGAGCGCGAACTCGAGAACTACCGCCGCCTGAACCAGGACTTCCTGCGCCAGTCGATGAGGATGGCGCGCTCGATCGCCCTGACCCGCGCTTCGACGACCTTCCTGTCGAACCTGGGCCTGGGCGCGATGCTGGTGCTGATCGCCTGGTTCGTGATCGAGCGCGCCGATCTGCTCAACGGCGGCGGCGTCTCGATGTTCTTCATCGGCGTGGCCCAGGCCTACAACCACCTGCGCCGCACGACCCAGAGCTTCACGCAGCTCCAGGAAGCCATGGGCGCGGCGGTGCGTCTGCAGGCGCTGATGGACGAGCGCGCCGATCTGATCGAGGCGCCCGATGCCGTGGCCCTGCCGAGCCTCGGCGAGGGCCTGCGTTTCGAGGGCGTCGGCTTCCGCTACGACCCCCGCGAGCGGCCCGCGCTCGAGGATTTCGGCCTCTTCCTGCGCGCCGGGGAGAGCCTGGCCCTGGTGGGGCCCTCCGGCTCCGGCAAGAGCACTCTGATCGACCTGGTGGCGCGCTTCATCGACCCCGATCGGGGCCGCATCCTGGTGGGCGGGGTCGAGCTGGCGAAGGCGCGCCTCGACGATTGGAGCCGCCTGTTCGCCATGGTCGGCCAGGTGCCGCACCTGTTCCACACCACGATCGGCGAGAACATCCGCTACGGCCGTCCCGAAGCAACCCAGGCCGAGATCGAAGCGGCCGCCAAGGCCGCCTCGATCCACGACTTCATCGTCTCCCTGCCCGAGGGCTACGCCACCAACGTGGCCGACGCCGGCTCGCGCCTCTCGGGCGGCCAGCGTCAGCGCATCGCCATCGCCCGCGCCCTGCTCAAGGGCGCGCCGCTGCTCCTGCTCGACGAGGCCACCAGCGCCCTCGACAGCCAGGCCGAACAAGAGGTCCAAGCGGCCCTCGAAACCCTGATGCAGGGCCGCACCGTGATCGCCATCGCCCACCGCCTCTCCACCATCCGCAACGCCGACCGCATCGCCGTGCTCGACCAGGGCCGCCTGGTCGAACTGGGCAGCCACGAACAGCTCCTGGCCAAAAAAGGCCTCTACGCGCGCCTCTACGCCCTGCAAGCCAGCGAGGCTTGAAGGGTAGTGGCAGGTCCCGGGTCTACCGGATCCGCCTCCGGGTCACAGCTGCCCTGCGGCGCCTCAACGCCCTGGTTCCTGCGGAGGTTCCGGGCAGAAGATCTCGGCGACCACCAGCGGCGGACCTGACGCCTGACCGCCGAACTGGGGCATCGGGCCCGTGGAGCTTTCGCACCTCCCGACATGCAGGAATCGATTCTCCTGCCGGTGTGTCTGGTGGGTCCAAGAGAACCACAGGATCCCGGAGCAGATCACTGGCTCGCCTCCAGCGGTTCCCATGAAGAAGGTGTCGAAGCGGCTTTCCGGACCCGACCCTTCGGAGCCGGTGGAGGGTTGTCTGAGCCTGTCGATGAATCGATAGCGAGGCTCGCAAGGCACCCCTGCCTCGGACCTGGGCGATTCGGCGTGCTTGGGTGTCCGGGGCACGGCTTCCCCACAGGCGCAAAACGAGGCGGCGACACCGAGAAGCATGAGCCAGGTCAGGCTTCGCGAAAGGCCAATCTGCTGCGCCCGGCTGTGCCACAACCGGTGGTCAGGCATCCACGGCAGCCTGACCTCAAAGCTTCCATTCTCCCGCCCAGCGATCGGCGCGCGATCCAACTCAGGGTCGAGGCCGCGGCTGCTCACTTCGCTTTCTCGAGGGCGTGCAGCTGCTGGTCCAGGAAGCCTAGCTCGGATTTCTTGGCGTACAGCTCCGGGTACTCCTCGACAGGCAATTCTACATAGTGCCTGATCTCGCTGCTGCCGGGGACGCCCATGGTGGCCTGGTAGAGCAGACCACCTCCCCGGAACCAGTAACCACCCTCCTTTGGATCGTAAACACCCTGCATCACGGAGAACAACCCCCTCTCGTAGCGGTCCTCCAAGTGGGCGCGGCTCTTGACGCGCAACTCCGCTTCCAGGTCCGCCCGGGCCAGCTTGAGCTCCAGCGCGGTCAGACCCGCGTACTTGGCTTCCAGATCGATCGTCTCGCGGGATTCCGACTGCGACTCCTCAGACGGGGCGACCGCGTCGCGTTCGGAGTCCTGAGCGTCGAATCTGGCGGGCTCTCGGAGGTTGGCGCCAGCTTCCGCGGTTCCCACTGGCCCGCTTGCAGGCAGGGCAGCGGGTCTCCGCTCTTCGCGTCGAGAGACGTACAGGACCAGGAATGAGAGCGCCGCCCCCGCGACGACCGCGGCGCCGAGTTGCACGCCTCGATGTTTACCCCGCTGAGCCATAGGCCTCGAGTTCACTCTGGTAGGGGTTCGTTACAATCCAGGCAGACCACCTCTGCCACAGCTATGTGTACAGCGGGGTTCGAGGGGCAGTACTGCCTGATCCTGTTCGTTCCGCTGCTGCAGGGCCCGGAGTGGTAGATGGTGGATGTGATGATGTAGGTCGGGCAATTCCATACGAGATCGAGCGCGCCTGTGCAGCCATCACATCCTGGCAGCGAATTACCGGTAAAGAACGTGGTATAGTTCTGTCCGTCTCCCCCCAGGTTCACACTGCATGGGCAGGGGTTGTCGAACTGGAGAAATCCCCACCAGGGAAGACACACGTTGGGCGACTGGAGCTTGCCTGGTGAAGATGCCGGAGACGCGGCGCGGGGTTCCCGGCGTGCGGACCTGGAACCAGCCAGGCACCGAGTACGAGGCCAGCAGTGGTACAGCTAGTCCAGGCGACTACGTTCTTCATCCTGATTGGAGGCTTGGAGTGGAGGAAGCTATCCGTTGAAGTTCTTCGGGGACGACCAACGAAGATCTTGGATCTTTGCCGAACTTAGCTTGGGGGGGGGGATGTCAACAGCGGCCCCGAAAGGTCTACGAAGCCGACTTCGTGCACAGCCAGGCTCGAACGCGAACTCGTGCCGACAGCGCGGCTTGGTTTAGGGCTGCGCTCATCTCGGGGCCCCTGCCGGGCCGAGCAGCAGGGCGGCTTGGGCGGAGAGGCGGGCGGCGCGGTCGGGGTCGCCCTGGGCGCGGTAGTGGGCGGCCAGGGCTTCGGCGACGGCGGGGTCCGGGGCGATCGCCATGGCGCGTTCGAGGTCGGCGGCGGCCGCCTCGGGTTGGCCGGCGGCGGCGCGCAGGACGGCCCGGTTGCGCAGGGCGGGCGCCGAGCGCGGGAAGCGGCTGAGCACGCCGTCTAACAAGGCCAGGCCTTCGTCGCGCCGCTGGCTCTGGCCCAGCAGCAGCGCCAGGTTGATCGCCGCCGGGGCGAACTCCGGATCGAGGGCCAGGGCTTGGCGGTAGCTGGCTTCGGCCTCCGCGGGCCGCCCGAGGCGCTCGGCC
>JBILNK010000263.1:0-4136 GCA_044375105.1 Planctomycetota bacterium | reverse complement strand
GCCCCTGCGATCGCCGGATGGCGGCTCGAAAGCGATCCTGCGGCGTGGATCGGACGCTGGGGCGCAGCTCGAGCCGGTCCTCTTCTAGCCAGCCAGCGCCAGGAGCTGGTCGGTGCCGGCCGCCGTGGCGGGCTTTCGACCGGGTGCCCCCGGCATCGACGCGGAGGGCCACCGGTCGCCCTGAGGCAGGCCGCAGCGAGTTCTCCGCTCGCCGCAGTCCGCGTCCGCGCCCGGCATCAGGCGGGCTGGCAATCCGTCCCCCGCAGCGGACCGCCACCGCGTCGGGCGGTCGGATCGAAGCCGGTTCCCCGGGACCTGGTAAACCGGATGGGACCCTCCACAGGGCTGCTGTTCGACTCGGCGACCGCGCTGCCGAGGACCTGTTCCACGAGGGTCGTCACGGCCGGAGGTCGGCAAAGAGCGAGGGCTTCTGATCGGTGTCGACCCGGGGAAGCGATCCGGGCGGAAAGAGCGGCGGGCTGCCGCGCCTGGCCGTGGATCCGCCTGGGCCAGGGGCTGACTTGCCGGCTGGAGGGAGCGCTTCTTGCGTGTTGGGTCGGTGATCGCCCATCGACCGACAGCCCGAGGGATTATCGCCTTTAAGTCTTCTTTAGGATCAAGGCTGGAGCCGCGGCCGAGCAGCGGTTTCCGGTTGGCTGTCGAGCCGGTCTCGGGCATCCTCTGCCGACATGCTCCGCCCCGCGCCCCTGCTCCTGATCGCCGCCGCGGCTTCCTGGCCCAGGCCCGGGCTCGCAGCGGCCTCTGCGGCCGAGTTCGACGAGGACCTGGTCGCCTGGGTTGGCTGGGTGGCCCAGGGGGACCTGACCTTCATCGACCCGGATTGGACGGCGGCGCGCTTCTTGTTCGACGGTCAGCTGCGCTGGCGCGAGGATCTGGCGGCCCATGAGATGAGCCTGCTGAGACCGGCGCTCGGCTACGCTCTGAATCCGCGCTGGACGGCCCACCTCGGTTATGCCTGGATCCAGACCTATCCCGACAGCGGGGTGAGGCTCGAGCATCGGCCCTGGGAGCAGCTGCAATGGCGCGATCAGATCGGGGAATGGACGGCGATTTCGCGCTCGCGCTTGGAACAGCGCTTCTTCGAGGGGGAAGACGACGTGGGCAACCGGTTCCGGCAGATGTTCCGGGGCAGCCTGCCGCTCTACGGCCCCGCTTCCCCCTATCTGGCCATCTCCGACGAGTTCTTCTTCGATCTCGACGACACCTCCTGGGGCCAGCGGAGCGGCCTACGCCAGAACCGGGTCTTCGCTGGCCTGGGTTTCTTCCTCGACGAGCAGCGCCAGGTGGCCTTGGAGGTCGGCTACCTCAATCAGTGGCTCGATCGCAGCAGCGGAGATGACCGCATGAACCACGTGCTGTCGCTGACCCTGTTCACCAATTTCTGACCCGGCGGCGCTGCCCTCGGGACCGAGTTCGGGGGTCGGGTTCAGGCCAGGGCTGCCGGATTCCCTGCGGCGACGGCCCTGTGCGCTGGCGGGGTCCCCCCGACGGACCATGTGCGGCTCAGCCCGGGGTACCAGGCAAGGCCTCCCGCGCGTGTTCGGTGCGCTCTTCCGGTCCGCAGTCCGCGCTTGGGGGCCGCTGGGGGCGGCGATCGAGCGCGGTGCCTGCGCGGGCCGGGCGTCGAGCTCGACCCGCCCGGCGCGGCTCCGCCCTGTCCCCTGCGGCGTGTGGGGGGCTGCGGCGGGAGGGCCGGGAACTCGGTCGGGAGCCCCCCCGCCACGCCCCCGGGCGGTGCGCAGCTCTCGCTGCAATGCTGGGGGGCGCTCCGCGTAGGGGCTCCGCGAAGCCCGCGCCGAACTCCACACATGCCCAGCAATCCCTTCGACCTGGACCCCGAGGACTACGCCGACCTCCAGCGCGCCCATGCCCAGTTGGAGGCCACCAGCCTGGCGATCCGGCTGGTCAATTACCTTGGGCGACCGATCGAATTCACCCTCGAGCGCCTGCCGGGCGGCGCCCGGGATCTGATCCAGGGGGCCTCGAAGAACGCCTTGGAGAAAGCCACCCAGGTGGCGCTTTCGACCCTCGATCGGGGCGGCCTCGCAGGCGAGCCACGCCGCAGCATGCTTTCCGATCTGTTCCACAAGGCGGGCGCGGTGGCCACCGGCACCGTCGGGGGGGCCTTCGGTCTGGCGGCCCTGCCCGTCGAATTGCCGATTTCCACCGTGATCATGCTGCGCTCGATCGCCGACATCGCCCGCTCGCAGGGTGAAGACTTGAGCGATCCCGAAGCGCGGCTCCAGTGCGTGTCGGTCTTCGCCTTGGGCGGTCGCTCCAAACTCGACGACGATTCCGAGCTCGGTTACCTGGCCGTTCGGGCGGCCTTGGCGGTGGAGGTCAGCGCCGCGGCTCGCTTCGCCGCCAAGGCCGCCCTCGGCCAAGCGGCCCAGGCGCCGGCTCTCGTGCGTCTGGTGACCCAGGTAGCCGGACGCTTCTCGATCCAGGTGGGCGAGAAGCTCGCCGCCCAAGCGATGCCCCTGCTCGGCGCCCTGGGCGGCGCCAGCGTCAACTACGTGTTCATCGACCACTTCCAGGACATGGCCGATGGGCACTTCACGGTGCGCCGGCTGGAGCGCAAGTACGGTCCGACCCGCATCGAGCAGGCCTACCGGCGCCTCTCCGGCGCCTGATCGGCGGGTGCGGCCGATCGGGGGCGTCCGCCCCCGAGGCCATGGGGGCGCGGGCAGGGGGCGCAGGTGGGGAATCCTCTCGTACCCGCTTCGAGATCGACGGGGTGCGCGCCTAGAGGCCCGCCGCCGAGCGCCGCTGTCGCCGACTCTGCTGCGGCGGTTTCCCGCCCGCTTCAGCGCCCGGCCTGGGCCGGCTCCGCCGCGGGGATCTCGAAACACAGGGAAGCGAAGTGGCTCTGCCACTCGTGGTCGCCCGGTTCCTGGATGCGGCTCATGTGGACGGCGGTCGCCAGCCAGCGGCCCGGCCCTGGCCAGGGCAAGCGCGCGACGCCTTCCGCATCGGTGCGGGCCCCATGGGACAGGGGCGCCTCCGGGGCGCCGTCGAGGCGTTCGAGCACCACCAGGTGGCCTTCGACCCCGGCGCCCTGCACCCACAGGGAGATCGGCAGCAGGATCGCGCCCTGGTCCGGCGGCGCCGGCGGCGGGAAGGCTGGATCCGCGCCCAGGGTCAGCTCGACCGGCAGGCCGACCCGCGCGGCGAATTCGCCGGTCGGAAGGGCAGCACCCGGCGTCAGCCCGCGGACCAGGGCCTTGGCGCAGCGGGCATAGCGCTCGCGACCCGGCCGCGTCGACTACCCGAGCCGGATCCGCTCGGCCAGGATGTGATCGAGCCCTTCCTCGCGGAGGTAGGCCTCGAATTTCGCCGGTTCCAATTCGATCTCGGAGAAGTTCGAGCGATACACCAGCCAGCACAGGCCCTCGGGAAGCGCTTCCAGGCGACCGGCGGGAGATTTGTCCGCCTCGCCCTCGAGGGGCAGCCGCTTGCCGGCGGGCGTTTGCAGATAGAACTCCAGCAGGCGCCGTGGGTCGCGGACGCGCTCTTCGCGATCCCCCCGGTGTCCTACGAACAGTCTGGCTTCCAAGGGCTGACCTGTGGGAGCTTGGAAGCGTCCGGCCTCGATCCAAAAATCGTGGGCCAAAACCGGCAGCGCCAGCAGGCCCAGACAGGCCGCGGCAATCCAGTTGGTTTTCATGGCGTCGGATGGCGGTCGCGGGGGATCGGGAGGGGCGGCCGAGGGGGGGGGTGGCGGGCCGGGTGCGCAGGGGATCGGCGTCGAGCAGAGCTCGGCCTGCGGAGGACCCGGGCGCTCGGTCGTCCGGTCGCTTGGATGCACGGAGGTCGCCGTGGCCTGGCGCATCAGGGCCGCTCGCTGCGGACGCGCTCGGCCCCGACGCGGTTGATCAGGGGGCGGCCCGCTTCGAAATCGGCTACGTTCTGCAGCGTTGTTTCGGCGATGTTGCGCAGGGCTTCGTGGGTCAGGAAGGCCTGGTGCGCAGTGATCAGCACGTTGGGGAAGGTCAGCAGGCGCGCCAGGGTATCGTCCTGCAGGCCCTGCTCGGACAGGTCGTGGAAGAAGACGTTCTCTTCTTCTTCGTAGACGTCCAGGGCCGCTCCGCCCAGGTGGCGGCGCTTGAGCGCAC
>JBILNK010000262.1:0-4156 GCA_044375105.1 Planctomycetota bacterium | reverse complement strand
CGCAACCCGTCCTCAAGGGCGGGCCAGGACGAGCCGTCCGACCTGCCCCGGCGCGGCGAGCGTGAGTTCGAACGCTGGCACCTGCGGAACGACACCCTGCAAGGGAACCGTTTGCGAGCGCAGCTCCCAGAAAACGGGGGGCTCGCAGCGGACCTCGTAGGCCCAACCGGCCGGCGCGAGCAACACGCTCTGGGCCCCCCCGCTTCGATCGGGCGCCTGCATCGTGCTGAGGATCGCCTCCCCGGGAACCATCGAATCGGACTTCCCAGCGATGTGCAGCGTGACGCCGGGACCGACCCGGCCGAGTGCAGCTTCCGGATCTTGCGCGAAATCCATCTGCAGCCAGGCGAAGGGGGCCTGAGCCCATTCGACCGCGGTGATTTCGCCAGGTAGGATGCGGATCGTGCCGATCGGAGACGGCAGGCCGCTGAAGGAGAACGAGCGACCAAAAGCCGAGTACTCGCCGCTCTGGATTCCCGCGAAAGTCATCCAGCCCTGCGCGTCGAGCAATCCGATCCCGGAGAATCCGGTGCTGCCGTCGGGGCGCAGCAGCTCGATGAACAGGTCACCGCCCCCATCGGTCGGCAATTCGATGCCCTCGGGCACCGGGATCCGCAACCTCAGTTTTCCGGGAGCCGGCCCCTCGACTGAAGCGGTGATCTGTAAAGGTTGCGGAGCCCTATCTCCTAGTCGGATGAGGCACTCGCTCCGCGCCGCTACGGCGCCGGGATACGAAAACTCCGCGACCAGCGGATAGGCGGACGACGACGTGGGTACCGCAGCGCCCGCGGCATCGAGTTTGGCGTTGATGATCGCCGTTCGAGCCATGGGCTGTCCGAGGGAATCCGGGGTCACCGCTTCGGCATCGAAAAACAGGTCGGCATGTGCGGCAGGCAAACTGCGGAAGACCGATTCATCGAATCGCCAGCCGATGCATGGGCCTGACACCAGGTTGGTCCCCTCCCCGGGCCCCGGAAGCATGAAGTCCGCGGGCAAGCCGAGCACACGGGCCTCGGCAGCGAAGGCCCTGTACGCGGTCAGGTTTAGGTCGTCATTGCCGGATCGACCGATCTGTAGGGATAGGCTCGGCATGTAGGCACCGGCACCCGCAACCAAGAGGTCGATGCGCTCTTGACCTCCGGGCCAAGCGACCCGGAAGCGCCCATCCGAATCGGTGAGCACGCGGGCGAGAGGCTGCGCAAAGCGGCGGTTCGAACGAGGGCCCCAGCCGGACTTCGGGCCGACGATATAGACCTTCGTGCCGACAACCGGCTCGCCATTCGAGAACCGCACCGCCCCCCCGATCGACAGGGCCTCATCCAGCTCGATGCGCAGGACCCCATCGGGCGATTCCTGCCAGTTCTCGAGCATGGCCTGTGCTTGCAGTTCGAGAGGAGCATGGGCGTCCGCCTTGATCAGGATCCGACCCGTGCGCGAACCGTGCGCGACCAGGTCGTTGAACAGCTCCTGTGCCTGCGCGGCAGAGAACGACTTGGGCCGGATCGAAGCTGGTTGGTAGTGCTCGATCGAGAAGTCGGGGATCGCGGCGCCACTGCCCTTGGAAGACAGGAGGATCCGATACAGAGTTCCTACGAGATCTTGGGACGATCTCCCTTCGCCACGCGGCGCAGAGGCAGACCCCCGCGAGGAGGTCGTTGACTCCGGAGTCTGCAGACCGAGGGAGAGCTCACCAGTTGCCGCGGCAGTCGTTTTCGAGACCGTGCTCGAGGCAGTCGGACTGCCTACATACAAGAATGCCCAAATCCCCACCGATAGCAGGAGCGCACCTGCCAGGATTGCCAACCATCTCCTCGAATCAATCGGGAGCATTTTCCTGTTCATGCCATGACGACGAGGCCGCCCTTAGCAGCCCGCTTGCCGAATGGAGGTCCCCACGGCCCGCTGGTGGCAGGTTGGCTGCCGCTACGAGGCCCCACGAACTGACGGCCTAGCAGCAACGTGGGCGCACGCCCCTCAACCTTCGGCCTCCGGGGCGGAAGCGCCCAGGAGGGCGTCGGCCAGGGCCTCGGCGCGGGCTTGGGTTTCGGCGTCGGGCTCGTCGATCTGGGCGTTCTTGAGCAGGTCGTCGAGGTTTTCGGGCAGATCGTCGCGCAGCGTGAATTCGAGCGGCTTTTCGGGCGTTTCCTGGGCCAGGGCGACCAGGCCCAGCTTGGCCAGCTCGAGCACCGCGCAGAACGAACCGATCAGCACGTCGCGCTCGGGGCCTTCGATGTGCTTTTCATCCACCAAACGGCGCAGGTCCAGGCGCTGGTGGCTGCGCAGGCGCTCGACCAGGCGGTCCAGGTAGAAGCGGATCGGGCGCGGATCCCCCATCACCTTGTGGGGCCGGTTGGCCAGCACCTCGCGCTGCAGGCGCGACCATTTGGCCAGCAGGTCGAAGGCGGTCAGGTCGGAGAAGTCGAGGGTCGGCTCCTCGCGGTTCTGCTCGACCTCGCGGCGCCAGCCGCGCTCGTAGAACAGCTCGCGCTCCGCGAAACGCCGCTCGAGATCCTCGGCCGCGGCGCGGAAGCGGCGGTACTCCACCAGACGCTGGATCAGCTCGTCCTTGGGGTCGAGCTCCTCCTCGAGGTCCAGCTCCTCCTTGGGCAGGAGCGAGCGCGCCTTGATCGCCATCAAGGTCGCCGCCATCACAACGAAATCCGCGGCGGCCTCGATATCGACCGCTGCCAGGGCCTTCAGGTAGCCCAGGTAGTCGCGCACGACGCGGTGGATCTCGACCTCGTGGATCTCGACCTCCTGCTCGCGCACCAGGTGCAGCAGCAGGTCCATCGGGCCCGAGAAGATGCGCTCCAGCTCGACGGTGTAGCTGGACGGGGAGAAATCCTCGGTTTCGGGGGCGTTTTCCTTGACCATGGCGCTCACCACAGGCCGCCCAGGGTGGCGATCCGATTGAGGAACAGGGCCAATTCGGCCATCGACTTCTGCAGGTAATGGCTGAAGGCCGGCACCTGGTAGAAGAGCAGCAGCAGGATGATCAGCCCGAAGGGCTCGAGGAAGTTGTAGGGGCCGCGCAGGTTGCTGGGCAGCAGCCAGGTGACCACGCGGCTGCCGTCGAGGGGCGGGATCGGCACCAGGTTGAAGGCCGCCAGGATCACGTTGGCCAGGGCCGCCGAGTAGAGCACGTTGGGCAGCACCTGGCTCATGTCGTAGAGCTGCAGGCGCTCGACCAGCAGGTGGAACAGGGCGAAAAAGAAGATCGCCAGCAGCATGTTCGAGACCGGCCCCGCCAGCGCCACCAGGGCGTTGTCGAAGTGCGGATGGCGGAAGCGGCGCGGATTGACCGGCACCGGCTTGGCGCCCCCGAACAGGAAGCCCATGGTCAGAATCGAGATCGCCGGCAGCAGGATCGTCATCACCGGATCGATGTGGGCGATCGGGTTGAGCGTCATGCGCCCCAGGTCCTTGGCGGTCGAATCGCCGCGCTTCCAGGCCATCCAGGCGTGGGCCGCCTCGTGGATGCCCAGGGAGGCGACCACGATCGCCACCACCACCCCGGCGCCCGCCAGCCCCAGGCGCTCGGTGTTGAACAGAAAGGCCAGCGGGGCCGGTCCGGGCAGACAGAACGCAGGAGTCATCGTCCCCAGCAGTCTGCGCCAGGCCCACAGCCCCCGCGCGCACTTTCTGCCGCCGCTCCAGCTTTCGGCCGCGGATCAGCCCGCGGGTCGGCACCGCGGCGAGCCGCCCGAAATCTCGCGGCCGGCTTCCGGCTCCGCCGCCGTGGGACGCCGCGCTGCAGGCTCGGACCCCCGAGCGACCAACCGCGGGAAGGCCCGCCGATCCCCTGCGGATCAGCCCGTGGCCGGCGCCCGCGCGGGGCGCATCGCGGCGCAGATCGGCCAAAGACCCGCGTCGGGCCCAGCCAGGGGGAGCCCGGCGATCGGCCGGGCCAGCGCGGCGGGCGGCTGGCCCCGATCGGCCCGGGAGAGCCGCGCCGCGGACCGCTACGATGGGCGCGGAGCCTCTCCCGCGCGCTCGCAGGCGCCGCCTGCCCGCTGGCGGATGGCCCGACCGCGGTCCGGCGGCGGGTGCCGTCGATCGCCCCGGCAGGGCGGCGGTGTCGCCGGGCAAGGCCCACCCGAGCTCGTCCTCGCCATGCCCGACCCGCAGCAACCCGAGCCCACTCCCCCTCCCGTCC
>JBILNK010000297.1:0-3268 GCA_044375105.1 Planctomycetota bacterium | reverse complement strand
TTGCCTTCGCCCATTAGCGGTTCCACCTGCACACGACGCCGCTGCCAATCGATCTCCAGGATCTTCCATGCCCGTCCGGCGAGCAATAGACCCTGTTCGCGCACGTCGGCGCTCAGGGCCAGAGGCACGACCTGCCCGACTTCGAAGCGCCCATGAAGGACGGTCAGGAGCGACTCTCCGATGAAGCTGACCAACAGCTCCATGAAGTGCTTGTAGCCGTAGGTCTCTTCGCCGAGCTTGCCGAAATAGACCAGGCCGTCTTCGGCGCTCAGGATCCCCCGCGTCATCAGATGGCGCAAAACGTCCTGCCCCTCGACCTGCTTGAGTCCGGCCTGGGCCAAGAAGATCTGCAAAGCCCGTTCCCAGTCGCCCAGCCCAAGACCGCGCTGCTGCAGCACCAGCGCCATCTGTTGCTGAGCCAAGAGATGCACCGGGAAGGGCGGCGGCAAGACCGGCTCCACATAGCCCTGCTTCCAGAGTTCGACCAGGGCACTCGCGCGCAAAAGCCCATCGGGACTGGTGGCCAGGAACAGGCAGGAACGCAGGGACCCAGGGCGGCGGCCGGTGCGCCCGAGCCGTTGCAGGAAGCTGGCCACACTCGCAGGTGCATCGATCTGGATCACCCGGTCGAGATCCCCCACGTCGATCCCCAACTCCAGGGTGCTGGTGGCGACGATCACGCAATTGCCGCCTTCCGCAAAGGCCCGTTCCGCTTCCCGGCGTTCCCGGACCCCGAGGGAGGAATGGGACACATAGGTCTCGACGCCGAGCTTGCGCAGCCTCTGGGCCAACTGCTCGACCCGTACGCGGCTGTCGCTGAAGACGAGTCGCTTCTGCCCACGGTGGAGTGCCGCGATGACATCGGCGGCATTGTCGAGCTTGCCGACGAAGTCGATGATCACCTCGGTGGCGGCGTGGGCGCTGGCTGCGGGCGGGGCGATCACCACGCCGCGCCGGCCAGCCGGGCTGAGCCAGGCCAGCAGCTCCTGGGGGTTGCCTACGGTGGCCGACAGGCCGATGCGTTGGATCGGGGCCTTGGTCAGGGCCTCGATGCGCGAGAGCACCGCCAGGAGGTGCCAACCGCGATCGCTGGCGGCGAAGTTGTGCACTTCGTCCACGATGGCCACCCGCACCCCTGCAAAGAACGAAGTCGGCACGGATTTGGCCGAGATCAGCAGCGATTCCAGGGACTCGGGTGTGGTCAGCAGCAGGTCGGGCGGCGAGCGGCGGATCTCGCGCCGCAGCGGCTCGGTCACGTCCCCGTGCCACACCCGCACCCGACGCCCGAGCAGCTCTGCCAGGGATTCGAGGCGCTGGGAGAGGTTGTTGAGCAGGGCCTTGAGCGGGCAGACGTAGAGCACCGTCAGGCCGCGCCAGTCCTCCTCCAGCAGCCTCGAGAAGATCGGAAAGAGGGCCGCTTCGGTCTTGCCGCCAGCGGTGGGCGCCAAGAGGATGGCGTCGGCTCCGGTGATCAGCGGCTCGATGGCTAGCCGCTGCAGGGGCCTCAGGCTCCGCCAGCCCAGGGTATTGACGATGTGGTGCTGCAGCGCGGGGTGCAGGCGTTCGATCGCTGCCTGATCAGACCCCTCAGCCCTCGCCATCACCCTCCCCCAGGTCCAGCTCGAGGGCTTCGAGCGCCCCACGGCCGGACAAGGCCCGCTCCTCCCGTGTCAGCTCTTCATCCGCCAGAGCCACGTCGGCGTGCTGGCGGGGATCGAAGGACTCGTACAGCTCGACCTTGTCCAACACCTCGACCACCAGTTTGCGCAGGAACAGACGCGGTGCGATGCCCACCTTGCCGCCCAAATCGCCGACGATGCCCCGGGCCAGACTCCGCAAGAAGGCATCGTCGACGCGCCCGAGGACACGCCCCGCCGCTTCCGATCCGGAGGCGAACACATCGCGCACCTTTTGGCCCAATTCGAACAATTTCTCAAGATCGAAGCCCGTCAAGCGCAGCTGGGGCGCGCGGGGATTGTCGAACTCGGCGGGTCCCTTGAAGCTGGTCTGGATGCGCTGGTGCAGCGGCTCCAGGCGGCGCACGCCGTTTTGGCCGTCGAAGAAGGCCGGCGTCCCGGTCAAGACCAGATAGAGCCCCGGGAACAGGTCCGAGGTCAGCTCGTCGATCCACTGCCTGAGGGCATTGAGGCTCTTGTCGCGCACATCCGTGCGCATGCGCTGCAGGGTCTCGACCTCGTCCAGGACGAGCACCAGGCCCGGATGGCCACAGTCGCGCAGCACGACGAGCAGCCCGCGCAGGAAGGCCAGGGCTCCGTCGTGGTCGATCTCGCCCTTGACGCCCACGCGCCGCTTGGCCTCGGCGGCCACGTTGGGCTGACCGGAGAGCCAGGCCAGGACCCCCAGGGCCAAATCCCGCTCCCCGGCATGCAGCAGCTCGTGGTAGCCGAGCAGGGCCTGAGCGAACATCGGGGCGGCCTCGCTGACCTTGTCCAAGCGGCGACGCATCAGCTCGTGCACGCGGGCGTGCAGGCGCTGGGGATCCTGGATCGGCCCGCCATCTTCCGCCTCCACGTCGGCCTCGAGGGCCGGCAACCACAGATCGAGGATGGACTTCAACGCATTGCCGGCCTGCTCCTGGGTCGACAGGCGCTCGATCACGCGGCGATAGACCGTATTCAGCTTGTAGAGCGGCGTTTCGTTCTCCGAGATCTGCACCTCGGCGGTGACGAACTGCTTCTGCCGGGCCAGTTCCTGGATCCAGCGCACGCAGAAGGTCTTGCCCGATCCGTACTCCCCGCGGATCGCCTTGAAGGCCCCGCGGCCAGCCGCGACACGGGCGAGCTCCTCTTCCAGCGTGGGCCGGAATCGCTCGAGCCCCACCGCCAAAAGGCCCAAACCCCGGCCGGGGACGCCCCCACGCCGCAGGGCGTCCAGCAGCTCAGAGCGCCGCGCCGGGCTGATCATCGCCCGGGCCCTCCGAGACCAAACTGCTGGAACAGGGCTTCCACGTGCAAGACCACATCGCCCTCGGCTTCGCGCAGGACCTCTGTGCCGTCGTAGTTGAGCAAGCGACGGGCCAGGGACAGCAGGGAGTCCAATTTGGCATCCAGCAGTCCGAGCTGGCTCCCGATCGCGCGCCGGGGCAAGGTGCCCCCGCTGGCGTCGAGCAGGGCCAGCAGATCCGCGATGGGCTGATCCTGAGGGCGCTGCCGGGCCAGCACCTCTTTTTGTGATTTGAAGAGCGAGCTCTTCAGCAAGCGCGCGATCCACGCCGGGCGCTCTCCGGCTACGGAGGCGCCACTGCCGG
>JBILNK010000099.1:0-15739 GCA_044375105.1 Planctomycetota bacterium | reverse complement strand
CAAGGGCGTGGATCCCGCCAGACTGGTGGAGATTCCGGTCTGGACCGACGGGCAGGCCGTGCGGCCCCTGCCCCATGCCCACAACGAGCTGCGCCGGCGCCTGGGCTGGAACGGGCGCTTCGTGGTGCTCTATTCGGGCAACGCCGGGCTGGTGCACCGCTTCGACGAGCTGCTGGAAGCCATGGAGCGCGTGCAGGAGCGTAATCCGCGTGTCCTGTTCGCCTTCGTGGGCGGCGGCCCGCGGCGGGGCGAAATCGAGCGCGAGGTGGCCCGGCGGGGCCTCTCCAATGCCGAATTTCATGCTTATTTCCCGCGCGAGGCCCTGGGGCAGTCCCTGCCGGCGGCGGATGCGCATTTCTTGTCCCTGCGCGAGGAGCAGGCGGGCATCGCCGTGCCGGGCAAGCTGTACGGCGCCATGGCCTCGGGGCGTCCGGTCCTGTTCGTGGGGCCACAGCGCTGCGAATCGGCGGACACCCTGCGGGAATCCGGCGGCGGTTATGCCCTGCGCTGCGGCGAGGCCCTGGCCCTGTCCGAAGCGATCTTGACCCTGGCGGAGGACCCGCGCCGCTGCCGGGATCTCGGGCGACGCGCGCGGCTGGAATTCGAGCAGCGCTTCGACCGGCCGGTTTGCCTGGCCGCCTGGGCCGAGTTGATCGAGGGGCTGGTGGGGAGAGCGGCTTCGGACCCGCGGGCCGCAGCGGGCGCGCCGAGCCGGCCCAGCCTGGCTGCGGACCTGGCGGACCGGCAGACGGCCTGAGGGGGCCCGGGGTCCCGCAGGCCGGAGGGCCGAGCTTTGCCCCGGGGCTTGGGCTGCCCCGGTGTGCGGGCTCTCCGGGCGGGCGCTTCGCACGCCAGGGGGCTCGGGGGAGCGCGCGGGAAAGCCCCGCTCGGGACGCGGGAGAGGGGGGGCCCTTGGTCTTGAAGGCCGCTTGATGCGCGCCGGATCCACTGGGCGCGGACCCAAGCCCCCCCCGAACGATGCGCCTGCCCTCCTTGACCCCGCTCCTGTTGCTGCTGCTGCCGACCTGGATCCTCCCCGCAACGGGCCAAACCCAAACCGTGGTGCTGGCGCCCGCCGCGGACAACACCCTCTACGACGCCAACCTGCCCAACATCTCGAACGGCGCGGGCCAGCATCTGTTCGTGGGGGTCACCAGCGGCGGCTCCGTGCGCCGGGCTGTGCTGCGCTTCGACGTGGCGGCGGCCCTGCCCGCGGGTGCCACCTTGGTCGCGGCAGAGCTCGAGCTGACGCTCTCCAAGGTCCCGACCACCCTGGCCAAGCCGATCCAGCTGCAGCGCCTGACGCAGGCCTTCGGGGAGGGCGCCTCCGACGCCGCCAACGAAGAGGGCGGCGGCGCCTTCGCCGCTCCCGGCGACGCCACCTGGACGCACACCTTTTTCCCGAGCAGCTTCTGGACCAACCCGGGCGGCGACTATTCGCCGCTGGTCAGCAGCACCACCGACGTGTTCGGTCTCGCGACCTATGCGTTCCCGAGCACGCCCCAGCTGGTCGCCGACGTGCAGTCCTTCCTGGATGCGCCGGCCGGCAACTTCGGCTGGATCGTGCGGGGCCCGGAAAGCGAGAGCAAGTCGGCCATGCGCTTCGACTCCCGCGAGAACCCCCTGCCCCAGAACTGCCCGCGGCTGAGCCTGACCTTCCTGCCGCCCGGGATCTGCCCGCCGGCGGCCGGCCAGCAGCTCGTGCAGCTCGGCAACCCCGCCAACCCCCTGGCCCTGCTGCCGGTGCCGGGCAACGGGCCAGAGGTCGGGGCCCCCTGGCCGGCCCAGCTCGACCACCAGAGCTTCGCGCCCACGGCCGTCGTGGACCTCCTGGCGTTGGCCGCCCAGCCGGCAGAGCTGCCCCCCGAATTCGGCACCCTGCTGCTCGACCTGTCGAGCCCGCTGCTGTGGTTCAGCGCCTCCCCCGGGGCCTCCTTCGCCGTCCCGGTGCCCGCCCAGTGCAGTCTGGTGGGCCGGCGCCTCTACGCCCAGGGCGCCTCGCTGCTGCCCGCGGGCCAGCTCGAGCTTTGCAACGCCCTGGAGCTCTGGATCGGGGCGCCCTGAGCGCTGGGCCCCCTGGAACCGTAGTCTGGGAAGATCCCGGCCGAGGCGGTCGTCCGGCCGGGAGACGATGAGCCAGCCCCTCCCCAGCGATCTTCGAGAAGCCGCCCCGCGGGAGGCCGCGGGGGGGGAGGGCGCCGCGGGGGAGTCGGCCAGCGCCGCGGGCGCTCAGGGACCTCACGGCACCGACTTTGAGCGCCCGCTGGCCATCGTGGGGCTGGGCTACACCGGGCTGCCCCTGGCCAGCGCCTTCGTGTCCGCCGGCCGCTCCGTGCTGGGCTATGACCGCGATCGCCAGCGCCTCGAAAGCCTGCGCCGCGGACAGAGCCCGCTGCCGCACCTCGATCCCGCCGCCTGGAACGAAGGGCCCCGCCGCGCGCGCCTGTGGCTCCCGGAAGCGCAGGCGGAGCTCCACAGCGCCGAGGCGGTGTTCCTGTGCCTGCCCACGCCCCTCGGGCCCGGCGATCGACCGGATCTTTCGGCCCTCGAAGCGGCCGCCCGCGAGCTGGCCCCGCGCCTCGCTCCCGAGCAGCTGGTGGTGCTGACCTCGACTTCGTTCCCGGGCACCCTGCGCAGCCACCTGGCGGCCTGGCTGACCCACGGGGGCCAGCGCCCGCGCCTGGCCTACAGCCCGGAGCGCGAGGACCCCGGCAGCGGCCGGCCGGCCCGCTCGGTGCCGCGCCTGGTGGCTGGGCTCGACCCGGGCGCGCGCGAGCAGGCCGCGGCGATCCTGCGCCAGGCCATCGACGAGGTGATCGAGGTCGATTCCCCCGAATTGGCCGAGGCGGCCAAGCTGTTCGAGAACGCCTTCCGCGCCGTCAACATCGCCCTGGCCAACGAGCTCAAGCGCATCGTGTTGCCCCTGGGCCTCGATCCCCACGCGGTGATCGCCGCGGCGGCCACCAAGCCCTTCGGCTTCCTGCCCTTTTCTCCGGGTCCGGGCGCCGGGGGCCACTGCATCCCCGTCGATCCCCATTACCTGCAACACACGGCGCGCGCCGCCGGTGGGGAGAGCCTGCTGATCGCGGCGGCCCTCGAGATCAACCGCGCCATGCCCGGCCGGGTGCTCGCGCGCCTGGCCGAAGCCCTGCGCCGCGAGGGGCGGACGCTGGCAGGCTCTTCGGTGCTGCTGATTGGACTGGCCTACAAGCCCGGCGTGGCGGACCTGCGCGAAGCGCCCGGCCTCGAACTCCTGCAAGAGCTTGAAGCGGCCGGCGCGCGGTTGGAATACCACGATCCCTATCTGCCGGTCTTGGGCCCCGATGGGGGCCGCTTCGAGGGGCGGCAGAGCGTGGCCCTCGAGCCGCTCGCCCGCTACGCGGCCGTGGTGATCGTGACCGACCACCCGGGCATCCCCTGGGGTCGCATCTGGCGCGAGGCGCGCCTGATCGTCGACACGCGCGGCGTGCTGCGCGAGCACCACGGCGATCCGCGCTACTGGCCCGCCTGACGGCCTGGACCGGGAATCGACTCCGTCTGCCTCCGACCCGCAGTCAAAGCCTGCCGGAAGGCGCGGGGCCGCCCTGCGGCGGACCCAGAGGGTCGGATCGGGCTTCCCCAGCGGTTCTCCTCGGCGCCGGATCGACCCGGGGCCGCGAGCGTGCGTCGACGCCGGCTGGAGCCTGAATGATCGCGGCCCTCGCTTCCAGAGGGAGCGGGGGCCGCGGGTCGGCGCCCCCCGGGCACCGGGCCCGGGGCTGGGGCTCGGCCCGGGGCTGCGGGCGCCATCGGACGACCGTGTCCGGGCCCGCTCCAGCGATCAGGGCAGCTCGAGCACGTCGGTGATCTTGTTGAAGCCGATCACCGGGTCGATCGAGACGCCGACCGCGTAGATCGGCAGACCGATCGGGTAGGCGATCGGGATCGGCGCCAGCTCGGCCCCTTCGGCGGTCGGGTCGTTGGGCGCCAGCAGGAAGGTCGAGAAGATCGGCTCGCTGAAGCCCAGCTGGGTCAAGGCGTCGAGCTGGATGCCGCTTTCGCGGGCATCGGGCAGCAGCAGGGAGCCCGCGCCTTCGGACAGGCTCAGGGCCACGAACAGCAGGCTGTCGGTGAAAGGCACGTGGCCGAAGCGGAACTTCCAGCCGGGAAGGCCCGGGACCAGGTCCTCGGTGGCCATGGCGAGCGCCCGGTAGCCGCTGACCAGCAGGGTCTGCGGATTCGTGTTCATCACGAACGGGGCGATGTGGTTGTCGTAGCGGTCGTTGTAGGCCGCTGCGAAGCGCACCAGCTGCTGGCTGGGCTCGACGCCCGACTCCGGGCCGAGCAGGTAGATGTCGTCGTGGTACTCGCAGCCGTCCTCCTGGTCCGCGGAGATCAGGCCCAGGGTGGTGCCGCCGGGGACTTCCGTGGCGCGGTTGTAGTAGAGCGTGATCGAGCCCGGGGGGTTGCCGGACAGCTCGCTGCCCTCGACGCGCGGGAACAGGGGATCGGTGCCCTGGTCGACGCTGAAGACCGACCAGTCGAACTCGTTGGCCGGGCCGAAGGTGATGCCGCGGCCGATCGTCGAGACCCCGCCCAGGGTTTCTTCCACGGCCACCTGGGTGCGGTCGTCGGTGATCTCCAGGTCGAAGCTCAGCACGCCGTCGATCGAGACGAACAGCTGCGTGGTGCTCGGCACTTTGGAGGCCAGGAACCAGTTGGCGCCGAAGTCGCCCGAGTGGGCCACCCACAGGCGCTGGCCGCCGCTTTGCTCATCGGCCAGGAAGCCCACGCTGACCAGGTCGCCCTCCAGGGCGATCTCCGGGCGGGTGGCCTGGATGCCGGGCTTGGCGAAGAGCTGCACCTCGGGGCCCAGGGCCAGGGTGTTGGTCAGGCCGTCGAACAGGCCCGTGCGCGACCAGACCGCGCTGGCGCCGTCCGGACCGCGCTGGTCGATGTAGACCAGCGCCACGCGTCCGGACTGACCTTCGAGGTCGAAGGCCTGCACGGCCGCATTCGAGGCCGAACCCGACTGGGACGGGCCGAACGACAGGCCGCCGTTCGGTGAGCTCGTCAGGCGCAGAGAGCCGTCGATCAGGGCTCCGACGTAGAGCTTGGAGACCGCATCGCGGCTGAGGGCCACCTCCAGCGCGGTCGCATCGCCGGCGGGCAGGGTCGGGATGCTGAGGCCGCTGACCCAGGGGGCCGAAGGAGCGCTGCGGCGCGCAAAGCGCACCTGGCCCGTGCCAGCGGGGCCGCTGTCCTGGATCCAGGCGATCACTCCGAGGTTCCCGGCGGCCCGGGCGCCCTCCAGATCCAGGTGGATCGGCGAGCCGGAGGCCAGCAGGATCGGATTGGCGCTCCAGCCGCCCTGGCTCTCGGGCACGCCCAGGCCGCGGCCGTCGGCGGAGACGACCTGCAGCAGATTGCCCGGGCTCTCGACGAAAGCCACGAAGCTCTGCTCGAAGTCGGAGGCGGCAGCCACATCCAGGATCAGGTTGCCGCTGGCCAGCAGGGTGTTCGGTCGGAACGTGAAGGGCAGTTCGCCTTCGCCGTCCGCGAAGGCGCTGGCGGACAGCAGGAACGAAACAAACAGGGGGAGTCGCATCGCAGCGTGAGGGCTTGGTACGCGGGAGAGCGCTTCGGCGCATGCCGAACCGGCGCTCCGCCGTCGGGGCTTCAATGCCGCTCGTGCGCGCAGAGTTCCGGGCGATCCTCGATTTCGAGCCCGGTTTCGCGCCCGAGCAGGCGCTTGAGGCGCGAGCGGGCGCGGAACAGGCGCGAACGCACCGTGCCGATCGGCCAGCCGAGGCTCGCGGCGATACAGGCGTAGTCGTGGCCCTCGAAGCAGAACAGCACCAGCGGCTCGCGCAGCGAGCGCGGCAGGCTGGCCAGGGCGCCTTCGAGCTGTTGCCCCCATTCGCTGCGCATGGCCTCTTCATCCGGCGGGATCGCCGGCTCGTGGTGGCGCGAGCCGCAGGCCGCGTGCTCGTGGCGCTCGCGGCGCGCCCGGGAGCGCAGGATCGAGAGCGCCGAGAGGGTCGCCAGGCGGCACAGGACGGCCCCGTCCGGCAGGGGGCGCGCGCCTTGGCGCCAGAGGCGCGTGAGGGCGTCCTGGACCGCGTCTTCGGCCAGGTCGGAGGAACGCAGCACCCGCGCCGCGGCGGCGCGCATGGCCGGCAGGTGCGGGGAGGGGTCGAAAGGCAGCGCGGACGGCGTTTCGGCCGTAGGCGCGAGGGGGAGGGTCACGGGCATCGATCGGCGGGGCGTTGTGGAACGCCCCCGCCGGCGGCGCCTGGTTCAGGCGCGCCCGGGGCGCGTTCCGTCGGACTGGAAGCGGAGGGACACGGCGCTGACCAACGCGGGCGGCGAGCCCTTGGGCGCCAGCCGATAGAGCGGCTCGCCGCGGCGCTCGGGCGGACGCGGGGCGGCGACGGTGGGGGCCGACCGCGAGGGCAAGGCACTGGCCGCGGGGGCCGCCTTGGGCAGCGGGTCGCCGCCCGGCAGGCTCGACCAGGGAATCGAGCAGCTGACCGCCAAGAGCGCGTCCTCGGCGCTGCTCCAGCGGGGATCCCGCGGCGGGGCGGACCGCTCGACCGGCGGCAGCGAGCCGCGCGGCTCGGCGGAGCAGCCCCCGTGGGCGTCGGCGGCCTCGCGGAGTTCGCCCAGCGACCCGGACGGGGTCCCACACGCAACGGACGAACCCCTGGCCTGGGAGCGCTCCGAGCCTCGGTCTGGGCCGGGCGCGTCGTGCTCTACCGCGTGGGCGTGGCCATGGGCCCGGATCGACCTGGACTCCGCCGCGCCATGGCCGCAGTCGGACGAGGGCCGTTCGTTCCAGTGCCAGCAGCGTCCGTCGGCCCCGTGGCCATGCTCGACCAGGCTGTGGTGCAGGCCCGCGCGCCAGCTCGGCAGGAACCACAGCAGCAGCAACGCCAGGGCGCCCAGGCGCCGGGGCGCGCGGGCTGCGAGCGCACGCTTCGAGCGGCCCGCGGGGCGGGGGCTCGGGCGGGGACCTGGACGTGCGGCCTGGTTTCGGAGGGCGCTCACAGGCCCCCATAGTACGCAGCGCCGAGGCTCAACAGCGGCTGGGAGCGCGGGCGGGCGAGCAGGGGGGGGCGGTGGGCCGAGCCAGCGGGGATTGGGCGATACGCGCGCTTTTTCCGGGAACTTCCACGGCTCCGGCGGCCGTGGTCGAGCCGCCGCAGGGCCGAACCGCCGGCCCGACGGGCGCTGGGATGCCTGGGGCCTTCCCGGTGCCGAAACCGCACCGGCAGGGGCGCCCCGGCGCGCTCAGGTCCCGCTGGGCGCGGTGCGAAAGAACTTCACTCCCATGTGCGGAATCGCTGCCCGTTTCGATCGCCGGCCCCCGCGCGCGGCCGCCGGCCTGCCCCTCGGGGCCGAGCTCGAGCGCATCTCCGCCGCCCAGGCCGCGCGCGGACCGGACGGCAGCGGCCTGTGGCTGGACCCCGCCGGCGGGCTGGGATTGGCCCACCGCCGCCTGGCGATCCGCGACCTGGATGCGCGCGCCGGGCAGCCGATGCACTCCGCCTGCGGGCGCTACGTGC
Source organism: Planctomycetota bacterium (assembly GCA_044375105.1). Taxonomy (GTDB): domain Bacteria; phylum Planctomycetota; class UBA1135; order UBA1135; genus JBIKLM01. The sequence continues at coordinate 8,192 of JBILNK010000099.1, read as the reverse complement.
TGGTCTTCAACGGCGAGATCTACGACGACGGGGACCTGCGCGCCGCGCTCGAGGCCGAAGGCCAGGCCCTGCGCACCCGCTCGGACAGCGAGGTGCTGCTCGAGAGCTTCGCCGCCCGTGGGCCCGCGGTCTTCGCGGGCCTGCGCGGCATGTTCGCCCTGTGTCTGTGGGACCGACGCGAGCGCCGTTTGTGGTTGGCCCGCGACGCCTACGGCATCAAGCCCTTGTACTTCGCGGACGACGGCGGCTGCCTGCGCGTCGCCAGCGAGGCGCGCGCCCTGCTGGCGGGGGGGCAGATCCGGAGTGAGGTCGATGCGGCCGGTCTGTGCGGCTTCCTGCTGAGCGGCTGCGTGCCGGAGCCGTTCACCCTGCAGCGGAGCATCCGCTCCCTGCCCCCCGGGTCGGTGTGGTGCGCCGACGAGCGCGGGTTCGTGGAGGCCCTGCCGCGGCGCGGGCTGCTCGAGCGCCTGGCGGAGCTCGAAGCGGCCCGCCCGGAGCGGGCCGAGAGCGCGCCCGAATTCGACGCCCGCGTGCGCGCGGCCGTGCTCGACAGCGTGCGCGCGCACACGCTCAGTTCGGACGTGCCTGTGGGGCTCTTCCTTTCGGCCGGCGTCGACTCCACGGCGCTGGCGGGGCTGATGCGCGAGGTCCAGCCCGCGGGCAATCTGACGGCCATCACGCTGGCCTGCCCGGAAAACGAAGGCCGCGCCGGCGACGAGTTGCCCCTGGCGCGGCAGGTGGCGCAGAGCCTCTCGCTCGAGCATCGCGTGGTGCCCTTCTCGGCCCACGATTTCGAGGGCGGCATCGAAGGCTGGCTGGCGGCCATGGACCTGCCGACCACCGACGGGCTCAACACCTATCTGGTCAGCCGAGCGGCGCGGGCCGCAGGCTTGACCGTGGTGCTCTCGGGGCTGGGCGGGGACGAGCTCCTGGGCGGCTACCCCTCGTTCCGTCAGGTGCCGCGGTTGGCGGCCTGGACGCGCTGGCCCGGCGCCGTGCCGGGCCTGGCCGTGGGCCTGCGTGAGCTGCTCCGGCGCACGCTGCCCGAGGGGCTTTCGCCCAAGTGGGCCGCGGCCCTCGAGGTGCGCGGCGACCCGCTGGCAGCCTACGCGCTGCGCCGCGGCCTGTTCCTGCCCTACGAGCTGCCGGACCTGATCGGCCCCGATCTGGCCCGCGAAGGCCTGGCGGCGCTTTCGGAGGCACGCCGGGCGGAAGATCGCGCTATCCGCGCCCTCGCGACCCCCTGGGCCCGGCTGTGCGCCCTCGAGTCGACCCGCTACATGCGCGACCAGCTGCTGCGGGATTCCGATCGCGCCTCGATGGCCCACGGGCTCGAGCTGCGCGTCCCGCTGGTCGACGTGCGGCTGCTCGCGGCCCTGGCGCCGAGCCTGGCGGCCTTCGGCCGTGCGCCCGGCAAGGGGGCCCTGCAGCGCGCTCCGCGGCCCGCCCTGCCGCCCGAGATCTTGACCCGCAAGAAGACCGGATTCCACGTGCCGCTCGTGTCCTTCCTGGCCGCCTGCCCGCCGCGTTCGCCGCTGGCGGCGCCCCGCGCTCCTTGGGCGCGGCGCCTGGCCCTCGAGCTGTGCGCCCGCCAGGGCTTCATGGCCGAAGCGGGATGAGCACGAATGCGAGGGTCGGAACCCCGGGAGCCGCGCCGCTGCCCGGGCGGGCGCGCCCGCTGCTGGGCCTAGCGCTGGTCTTCGGGCTGGCCTGGCTGGCCGCGGAGCGCGACTTCGGCAGCACGGGCTTCTGGCTGCCCTGGAAGGCCTACCTGCTGGCGCTGATCCTGCTCGCACCGGCGATCGGAGGCTGCTTCCGGCCGGAGGCGCGCCCCCGCGAGCCGATCGGCGGCGTGCCCGTCTTGGCCCTCTTGGGGGTCATCCACACGCTCTACTACGCCCTGCCCGTGCTGCTCGGCGATCGCGTCGTGGGCATGCTGATCGAGCCCAAGGTCGCCGCGTTGGAGCGCGCGCTGGATCTGTGCTTGCTGGGCGCCCTCGGTTTCGTTTTCGGCCAGAGCCTGGTGCCGGCGCGCAAGTCGGCAGCCGCTGCACCGGGCTGGGATGCTGGGCGCGCCAGGGCGCTCCTGTTCCTGTGCCTGCCGGTCGGCCTGTTGGCCGAGTCCGGGCTGCGGGCGGGCTTGGTGCCAGGGGTGTTCGTGCAGCCGGCCAAACTGCTGGCGCTGCTCCTGCAGGTCGGGCTGGGCTTGGCGATCCTGCTGTGGCGGCGCGGCGAACTCGATCGCAAGACGGCCTTGCCGCTGCTCAGCCTGGGCTTGCCGCTGTTCTTCCTGGCCAGCCTGTCCGAGGGCGCCATCGGCGCGGCCATCAAGGGCGGCTCGTTCCTGCTGGCGCTGATCTGGGCCACCGGCGGGCGTGTGCCGCTCAGCGCCTTGACGCTGGCGGCCATGCTGGCCCTGATGCTGCGCGGCGGGGCGATGGAGTTTCGCTCGCTCTCCAAGCAGCACCCGCACCTGGTGGCCGAGGGCCGGCTCGAGCGGGCCGCGATGTTCATCCAGATCTCGATCGACGAGCTGGAGCGCGACGGGGGACGCCGCACCATCGAGACCATCAACGACCGTCTGGCGCAGGTGGCCCTGCTCGGGCACGTGGTCGATTCGACCCCCGTTGCGGTGCCCTACTGGAATGGCTCGTCCTACGTGAGCCTGCCGCAGAGCCTGGTGCCGCGGGCCCTGTGGCCCGACAAGCCGGTCAAGGATCTCGGCCAACGATTCGCGCACCGCTACGCGATCATCGATCCGGACGACCGCACGACCTCGATCAACTTCCCCCAGTTGATCGAGATGTACTGCAACTTCGGCGCCGCCGGTGTCTTCGTCGGCATGCTGCTGTTCGGCATCTGGATCCGCGTGCTGATCGAGCGCCTGTACCGGGCCGGCGTCGGTCCGATCGCCACCCTGCTGGGGGCGGTCTGGCTCGGCGGTCTGACCTCGGTGGAGTCGGACCTCAGCCTGGTGCTCGGCGGCATGCTGCAGCAGGCCGTGGTGATCGGACCGTTGCTCTATTGGGTGCGCGGGCAGCGCCAGCAAAGCCACCATAAGTTCGCCTTCCCGAAGCTCGAGGTCAGGGCATGAAGCTCCTGCAAGTGATCCCGAGCTATCTGCCGGGCACCCGCTACGGTGGACCGATCGCTTCGGTGCATGGACTTTCGAGCGCGCTGGTCGAGCGCGGTCACCAAGTCGAGGTTTGGACTACCGACATGGACGAAGGCCAGCGGCTGCGGGTCTCGGAGGGCGAGCGGCGCGAGATCGACGGGGTGGGCGTGCGCTACTTCCAAGTCCAGGGTCCGCCGCGCCTGCGCTATGCCCCGGGGCTGCGTGGGGCCTTGGAGCGCGGCGTCGGCGCATTCGAATGGGTCCATGCCCACGGTCTGTTCCAGTTTTCGAGCCATTGGGCCTTGAGGGCGGGGCAAGCGGCGGGCGTGCCGACGGCCCTGTCGCCCCGGGGCATGCTGCAGCAGGAAGCGCTCGAGGCCCGCGGATCCCTGCGCAAGCGTCTGTGGCTGCGCTGGATCGAAGCCGGTCTGCTCGAGCGCCTCGCCGGATTGCACCTGACCGCCGAGCTCGAGCGCGAGCGCCTGCCGGACCTCGGTTTCCCTTGGCCCGAGCCCTGGCTGATCCCCAACGGCATTCGCGCCGAAGCCGCCCCTGACGCGGGCCTCGAGGAGCTCGATCTCGGGCTGCTGGCGCTCTTGGCGCGCGGCGAGCCTCTGCTCCTGTTCCTCGGGCGTCTGTCCTGGAAGAAGGGCCTCGATCGGCTGGCCGAGTGCCTGCCGAGCTGGCCACAAGGTCACCTCCTGGTGGCCGGGCCGGACGAAGGCGCAAAAGCCGGTTTCGAGGCGCGTCTCGAGCGCCTGGGCGTGCGCCAGCGGGTCAGCCTGTTGGGCCCGGTGGCCGGGCGCACCAAGGCCGCTCTGCTGGCCTATTGCGACCTGTTGCTGCTGCCTTCGCGTTCGGAGAACTTCGCCAACGTGGTGATCGAGGGGCTGGCCCAGGGCTTGCCTGCGTTGGTCACTCCGGAGGTGGGGGCCGCCGAACTCCTCATCCGCTGGCGTGCCGGCCACGTGCTGCCGGCGGAGCGCTGGGCCGCGGAGGTGCCGCGGCTGCTCGCCGATCTGCCCGCTCTGCGGGCCGCCGGCCGGCGCGGCCAGCAGCGCGTGTTGGAGGAGCTCGATTGGCGCCGCCTGGCCGAGCGTTTCGAGAGCGCCTACCAGGGCGCACCGCGGCCGCGGGCCCGCGCGGCCTGAGCGGGGAGCGGGCCCCTTTGGCCCCGGCCGGCACCGTTCAAGGCCGGCCAGTGCCGCGGTCGCCGTGCGCGGCAGAGACGCTTGATTTCTGCGCCGGATCCAGGGGGCGTGGCAGGGCCGCGGGGCTAGCCTCGACGTTGGGCGGCTGCACGGGGGGCGAGGTCGGGCGTGGGCCGGGCTCGCCGGCAGGGCCAGAGGTGCGGGGCGAGTCCGGCGATTGCTGCGCCGGCTCATCGCCGAGGTGCGGCTCGAGCGCGAGGGCCGCGGGCGCGTTCTGCCATAGAGCCAGCCGCACCGCGCAGCCGGCGGCCAGCAGGGTCGAGAGGCTCACCGCCAGGGCGAACAGACCCAGGTTGCCGGCGGCGATCGCGAGCGGCAAGAGGCCCAGCAGCACGGTCCACTGGAACAGGCGTGCGCACAGCAGGCGCACGGATTGACGCCCCGCCAGGAGGGCCATCTTGCCGAGCGACAGGAGGCTTTGGCCCGCGGCGACGCCGGAGAGCGCCGCCAGGAGCGGCCCGGCCCCACGCCAGCGCTCCCCGAGCATCCAGGGCACCAGCGGCTCGGCCGCCAGCAGGCACAGGAGGAAGCACAGCGCCAGGGGCGCCGCCAGCCAGCGACCGAGGTGCCGGAGCGTGGCGTCCCGGCGGGCGCCGTCGCGGGCGAACCAGTTGAAGGCCAGGCGCGCGGCCACGGGCTGCAGCAGCTGGTGGGGGACCTGGGCCAGACGCATCGCCTGGTGGTAGAGCCCAGCCCCCGTCTCGCCGCCCACCAGGCCGGCGCCCAGGGTCAGCACGCGCGCGTAGGCGCTCTCGAGCAGGCCGTCGAGCCACACGTCGCGGGCTTCGTCCGCCAGGCCGAGCAGCTCGCTCCAGCGCGGCAAGCGCCAGGGAGCGCGCGGCCAGCAGCCCAGCCAGGAGAGGCCCAGCGCCAGGGCGCCCAGGATCCAGGCCTCGCGCAGCGCCAGCGCGCCCTCCGCGAGGCCCGCCCAGGCGGCCAACAGGGCTAGGCCATGGCCGCTGATCTGGGCCAGGGTCTCGAGCCGCGCCAAGGGCCTGAAGTGCCCGCGCCGTTCGCCCAGGGCCTGGGCCGCGTAGACCAGCGGCTGGGCCGCCTGGGTCAGCAGCAGCAGCCACAGGGCCAGGGGGGTGCCGCGCGGCAGGGCCCCGGAGAGCAGCAGCAGGAGCCCCGCAGCAAACAGCAGCAGGGCCTCGAAGCGCGAGGCGTTCACCAGCCGCGAGAGCCGCTCGGGCGTCGGCTCCGCGCCGCGCAGCAGCAGGGTGGGCAAGCGCAGGCTGGCCAGGGAGCCGAACAGCGCCAGGCCGGCGGAGAGCAGCGCGAAACGGCCGAAGTCCGCAGGCGCCAGCAGCCGCGCCAGGGCCAGGTTGGCCCCGAATGCAAGGCCCGCCTGAGCCAGGCCGCCCGAGAGCATCCACAGGGCGTCGCCGCGGCGGCTGGCCTGCATGGCTCAGGCCACCCTTTGCCGCTGGGGCGGGCGATCGGCGGCCGTCTCTGTCGGCCGCTCGGCGGCGCGCTCCAAATGCCGCCCGGCGCGCAGCAGCCACCAGGGCCAGGTCAGCACGCCGGTCAGGCGCCGCGCCCAGTCCGGCAGGTCCTTTCGCCAGCGCTGGTCCAGCTCGATGCTCGAGGGCTGCCAGCGCATCTCGTTGCCGCTGATGGCGTGGACCGTTTCGCGGCGCAGGCGCTGGCCATGGTTGGGGGCGAGCTCGAGCCCCAAGAAGCGGCCCAGCCGCAAGAGGGCGCTCTGCGGATCGCCCGCCAGGGTCTCGTAGTCGAGGCACAGGAAGTTCTGCGGCGGCAGGGTCGAGCCCAGGTAGGCCATCAGGGCGTTCTCGATCAGCCAGCGCGTGGCGAAGCGCAGCACGCTGCCCGGCCGCGCGCCTTCGCGCCGCGTCATCGAATGCACGAAGGCGCGTGGGTCCTTGTAGACGTGGATCACCTTGAGGGCGAAGCGTCCGCTGGTCGCCAGCCAAGCCAGGCGATAGAGGTCCTTCGAGGAATCGACCAGGTAAGCGAGCCCTGCGGGCTGGCGCTTCTGGGCCGCGCTCCAAAGGCGCCGCAGGAGCTCGGCGTTGAGCTCCGCGTAGGCGGCGGCCTGCTGCCGGCGGCGGCCACGGGGGCCCCCGAGCAAGAGATCGAGCAGCAGCTGGCTGCGCAGCACGCGTCCGAAGCCGTGGCTCTCGCGGAAGTGCTCGAGGCGCGCCGCACCGGAGGCGAGCGGCAGGCTGGGGAGCAGGGGACCGAAGAACTCGCAGTCCTCGAGGGGCTGTCCGCAGGCGCAGGGGGCGCGGTGCTCGCGCAACTCCCAGGGCAACACCTGCAACTCGCCTAGGGTCCACATGCGCTCGTGTTGGCCCAGCAGCAAGTCGAGCAGGGTCGAGCCCGAGCGACCGCTGGAAAGGATATAGATCAGCGGCAGCGGCTCGAGCGCGTCCGCTGTGGAGCGTTCCGACCCTTGGGATGCGATCGTGTGGGGGGGCGTTGGGGACAGCGCGGTCATGTCGTTCGAATCGGGTGTCGCTGGCCTCCGGTCAAGCCTGTTTCTCGCCTCAGGCCACGGCCTGGGAAGGCCCCGCCGAGGCGCGGGCCTGCAGGGCCCTGGAATAGCCCGCGAGGGCGCGGCGCCCGTAGTCCGCCCAGCCGTAGCCCTGTGCGACGCGGGCGCGGGCCGCCTGCCCCATGGATTCGAGCAGCAGGCGTTGGTCGCGGGCCCGCTCCAGGGCCGCGCGCAGAGCGGCCACATCGCCGGGGGGCACCTCGAAGCCGGCGCGGCCTCCGGCCAGCAGTTCCGCGCCGCCGCTGTTCGGCGTGATCAGGAGCGGCAGACCGCTGGCCGCCGCTTGGAACAGGACCATGGCCATGCCCTCTTCGTAGGAGGGCAGGCAGAACAGGCTGGCGGCCCGATAGTGGGGCGGCAGCTCGGATTGCGGCAGGGGCCCGATCCGGCGCACGCGCGGGTCGGCGAAACGCGCGAACCAGGGCTCGAGTTCGCGCTCGACCGGGCCGACGAAGCACAACCGCGCGCTCGGGTCCTCGAGGCCCGCGAAGGCCTCCAGGAGCAGGTGCGCGCCCTTGCGGATCGAGGCCCGCCCGACGAACAGCACACACAACCCGGGCGCCAGCTCCGGCGCCGGTCGGAAGCGCTCGAGATCCACGCCGTAGGGGTTGATCAGCAGGCGCTCTTGTGCGAAACCCCGGCGCAGGAAGGTCTCCGCCACGAAGCTGGAGGGCACCGCGATCAGGTCGGCGCGTCGGTATTCCTCCAGCTCGCGGGCCACGATCGACGCGGGCGGCAGATCGGGGCGGAGACCCGCGGCGCGGTAGGCCCCCCCGAGCAGCTCGCACTGGGCTTCGATGTGGGCGCTGCCGCGCTCCAGCACCGTCAGGGCGCCGCGCCGCTGGGCCTCTGCGAGCGCCGCCAGGGACGACCCCGACCAGCCCACGAAGACCTCCGGGCGGGCCGGCAGGCAGCGCGCCGCGGCCGCGGCGAAGGGCCCATGGGCCAGGGGCTCGAGGCGCCGCCGCAGGGCCGCCGGCAGGCGCCGCGCGGCGCGCCCGTAGAGCTCGAAGGGCAGCAGGCTGACGAAGCGCTCCCGGGGCACGCCGAAGCGCTGTGCGACCCTGCTCGGATAGGAGCTGATCAGGCGCTCGAGGGCCCCCTGGCGCTCGAGCTCGCGGGCCAGGTCGAAGCCATGGAAACGGCCGTAGACCGACAGGGTGACCCTCATGGCCGTTCGACCTCCGCGGCTTGGCCGCGCGGGGAAGGCTGCGCCGGCGATCCGGCTCCGCAGGCGCTGGCGGGGCCCTCGTCGGCCGGGCTGGGGATCGAGGCGCAGCTTGCGTTGGTCGCAGCCGGTTGCCCACGGCGCGGCAGCGCGGCCGCGGCCTGTTCGAGGGCCAGGCCC
>JBILNK010000260.1:0-4219 GCA_044375105.1 Planctomycetota bacterium | reverse complement strand
TCCCAGCCCCGAGCCCCTCTCTTCGGAACCGTGCGACCGACCGTCCTGCTGCTCAACCGGCGCCCCGCGGACGCCCGATAGACCCCGCAGGCCTCCGCCAGTCTGCCCGGTGCCCCCGTTGCGCATGGATCCCAAGCACGCCGAAGAAGAGCTCTGCGAAAGCGTCACCATCCCGACCCTGCCATCCGTGGTGCAGCGCATCAACCAGATGCTGCTCGACCCGGAGGTGGGGCTGCGGGAAATCGGGGCCGAGGTCTCCAAGGACGCGCCCATCGCCACCAAGGTCCTGCGCATCGCCAACAGCGCCTTTTATGGCCTGCGCGAGCGCGTCATCTCGACCGAACACGCCTCCTGCGTGCTAGGCATGCGCGTGCTCAAGAACATCGTCATGCAGGCCTCGGTGATCGGCCAGTTCAAGCACCTGACGGGCGGCGTAGTCTTCGACGTGGAGGCGCTCTGGCGGCATGCGATCCTGTCCGCCGAGACCGCCCAGCGCATGGCGCAGAACTGCCGCGCGGACCTGGGCCTGATGCCCGAGGAATTCCACAGCGCCGGCCTGCTGCACGATGTGGGTCAGGTGGTGCTGCTCGACAACCGGCCGGAGGAGTTCCTGCGTGCGGTGCAGCTCAGCGCCGAGCTGGGCATAGAGCTGCACGCGGCCGAGAAGCAGATCTTCGGCTTCGACCACGCCTCGATCGGCGCGCGCGTGGCCGAGCGCTGGGGCCTGCCGAGCCTGCTGGTGGCCGCCATCGGCCAACACCACCGGCCTTACAAAGACCTGGCCGACCAGCCGGCGGTGACCCTGATCGCCCTGACCAACTCCCTGTGCGAGGTGGTCCCGACCGGCGACGAGCCCGCCTCCCTGGCGACCTGGGACCCGCGCGCCGGCGCTACCCTGGGCCTCGAGCAGCAGGGCTTCCTCAAGGTGGCCGCCGAGGCCTTGAAGCGCTACCCAAGCATCGAGGTCTGAATCGGCCGCCGGGGCGCTGCGCCCGGCGCCTGGGGTCAGGCCAGGCCGAGACCATCGGCTCGAAAAGCGCTCGGGCCTGGCGCTCTGGTGGACCGCCCGGCCCGAGTGTTTGTCAGGCGCGAGACCCGGCGTGGCCCGCGCCCCGGCGGCAGAGGTCTATTCGCAGGCTGGGAAAAAAATCGGCGCGCAGCGACGATGCCGGCTTCGGTGGCCGCCGAACGGCGGCCCAAGGGCATGCAGGCCGCCTGGTCAGCGCCCGGACCTGGCGCGGCGCTCGGCGCGCAGCGCTTCGAGCTCGGCCCGCAGGGCCCGGATCTCCGCTTCCAGAGCAGCGCGCTCGGAGTCCTCGGGAACGCCACCGATTTCGAAGCGGTGCAGCTCGACGGCGCCCGGAGAAGTGGCCGATCCCTCGGAGGACCCATCGAGTTCCCATTGCAATTGGCCATCGGCCCCGGCCCGCCCGCGCCAGATCTTGACCTCGGGCTGGCCTTGCCCGTCGAGGCGCCATTCGTGGCGCAGGGCCTGCCCGGGCTCGATGTGCCGCGGCAAGGCCATCTGCGGCGGAGGGGAATCGGAGCGCAGGCCGCGCAGGCTGCGCAGCTCGAGGCGCGGCGGGCGCGGCGCCTGACGCGGGCGAGCCTCGGACCGACCCTGCAGCCGGGCTTCGAGCTGGGCCTGGAACTCTTCGACCCAGGCGTCGAATTCGTCCTGCCAGCGCTCAATGGAACGCTCGAATTCCGAGCTGAAGCGCTCCATCTCCCGCTCCCAGCTCTCGGCCCAGCGTTCGGCCTGCTCGCCCATGTCAGCGGAGAACTCCTCGAGCCACTCCTCGAGGCGCTCTGCATCCGGCGCGTCACGGGACTCTGCCGGGGGCCAACGGCCCGCTCCGCTCGGGGGCAGGGGCTCGCTCCGCGCGTCGAACTCGCGGGTCATGAATCCGGGAGCGAGGCCGATCGCGGAGGACTCGCCGGCGCCCAGCCGAGCCTCGATCTCGAGCGCTTCACCGTCGCGCTGGATCTCGAGGCGCAGGCGATCGCCCGCCCGAGCCTTTCGGATGGCGGCCCGCAGGTCCTCGGCGCTAAGCACCGGAGCGCCATCGACCCCCGTGACACGATCGCCTTCTTCGAGTCCGGCGCTGGCGGCGCCCGAGCCCTCGAGCACGGATTCGATCAGCGCGCCCCCCTCCCCGTGGTCGGCGAGCACCACGCCGAGCATCGGCCGGGGGCGAGACTCCATGCCGCCAAGTCCATCGAAGCGCAGGCCCTCGATCTGGCCTTCGAGCCCCTCCAGCGCGATCTCCAGCTGACGCTGGGCTTCGCGCTGCGCGGCGCGCGCACGCTGCTGGTTTTCGCGCGCCAGTTCCCGGATCGACTCGCTGCCCCCCCTGGGCGGCAAGTCCGCAGACTGGGGCGGGCGCGGAGCAGCCGGCGCGGCGGATCCGCCCTCGGTGCGGCCCCCGCGCGGCGCCAGGCGGGCCAGCAGGGTCATGCGGCGCTCGCCGCGCAGGATCTCGATGGCCAGGTCCGAGCCCGCGGAACGGCTGGAAACCGCCTCCACGACCTCGGCGGGGCTGCGCACCCAGCGGCCCGCCAGGGACAGGATCAAATCACCGGTTTCGAGTCCGCAGGCCTCCGCGGGGCTGCCGCCGGTGACGGAGTCGATCCGCACGCCCCCCTCGGCCGCGGTGACCGTGATCCCCAGATAGCCCTGGGCGGGGGCCGCCGGCGGCGCCGGCGGCGCGGGCTGCTGCACCGCTGAGGGGGCCAGCGGGGCCAGGGCGACGAGCGGGGACGGGGCGGGCAGGCTGTGGGCCTGCTGGCCGAGGACCAGGGCGAAGTGAGCGAATCCGAGCATGTGGGATCGGCGCGGGGCGCCAGGTGGGCCTGTGGGCCGGTGGAGACGGCGGTTTTCCACGGGCCTCCCTGAGGCCCGGACCCGCCGACGTACGCAGGATTCGGAAAGCGGTTGGGTCGCTTGCGGGGCGGCCCAAGAAATTCCAGCCCGGGGGCGGAGCCCTCCCGACCTGGGGTCCCTGCGCACAAGCCCCGCGGACCGGCGCTGGTGGGCCCGCGCCCCGGACCGAACTGCCGCTGCGGCGCGGGGATCGAGAGCGCCCGGGACGAGGGAGACGGGCCGGGGCGGCCCAAGGGCACTCGGACAGGCCGCGGCGACAGGCTCAGGCAGCGGCTCGGGAGCGCACCTCAGCGCACCTTGAAGCCTTGCAGGCGACCGGAGCGCGGCAGAGCCCCGACCAGGGGCCGCAGGTACTCGATGAAGGCCGCGGAGACGTCGGTGTTGCCGTCCAGGTAGGCCTCGTCGAGGTCGCGCGTGTGCTTGGCCACGTTGGCCAGGTGGGTGACGCCGTAGTGCACGCGGTAATGGGGCCCGCTGCCGTCGCGGTCGATGTAGATCGAGCCGTGGGGCTGCTCCCCGGACAGGGCCACGCGCGCCGCGGCGCGTCCGACTTCGCGGGCCTCATGGGCGTCCACGTCGGAGACCACCCCGGCGAAGCTGCGCTGCAGATAGCCGAAGGTGTCGGCGCGCACGCGCAGCTTTTCCCCCAGGCCGCGCTTGATCGCCGCCCCCAGGAAATCGCCGAGGGCCCCGGAACCCGAGAGCTGCACGTTGCCGTGGCTGTCCTTTTCGTCCCCTGAGACCAGCAGCTCTCCTCCCGGGCCGTGGATGCCTTCGCTCACGGCGATCAGGCAGCGCCCCAGGCGCTTGTAGACCGCCTCCACATCGCGCAGGAACGAATCGAGCTCGAAGGTGCGCTCCGGCACGTAGATCAGGTGCGGGCCGTCGTCTGGATGCAGGCGCGCCAGGGCGCTGGCGGCGGTCAGCCAGCCGGCATGGCGGCCCATGACCACGTCGACCTTGATGCCCGGCAGGCTGCGGTTGTCCTCGTTGTCGCCCATGAAGGCCTGGGCCACGAACTTGGCGGCGCTGGCGTATCCCGGGCAGTGGTCGGTGACGCGCAGGTCGTTGTCGATCGTCTTGGGCACATGGAACAGCCGCAGGTCGTAGCCCCGCGCCACGGCCACCTCGTTGAGCACGAAGGCGGTCTCGGCCGAGTCGTTGCCACCGATGTAGAAGAAATAGCGCACGTTGCGGCGCTCGAAGCGCTCGACCAGTTGCTCGCATTCTTCGCGGGTCGGTTTCTTGCGCACCGAGCGCAGGGCCGCCGCCGGGGTCCAGGCGACCTCCTCGAGGGTCTCGCGGCTCTCGCGACCCAGGTCGATCAGGTCGTCC
>JBILNK010000098.1:0-15933 GCA_044375105.1 Planctomycetota bacterium | reverse complement strand
CGGTGCTGCTGCTGGCGCGCGGCGACGTGCGCGCCGAGGCCAACAGCCCCGAGCGCAACTTCCTGATCCGCTCCGGCACCCTGCGCCTGCTGCGCACGCCGCAGCTCGACAGCCGGGAGTTCCGCAGCGACCTGCAGGCGCGCGGCGCCGTGGACGCCAGCTTCCGGGACGCCCTGGGCCACTACAAGCTGCTGTCGGCCGAGTTCGACGCGCTGTTCTTCGACCCCTTCGAGCGTCCCGAGGAAACGGCCGCCGAGTCCTGGCGCTCCGAGGGCCGCGGCAACCTGGCCGCGCGCGGCGACGTGCAGCTCGAGAAAGTCGACAGCCCGCCGCTGACCGGCCGCGGCGACCGCTTCGAGGTGGACCACCAAAGCCGCGGCCGCCTGAGCGCCCGCGAGGGCGGCCAGGTCTCCACCGCCGGTTACCTGCCGGGCAGCGGAGAACCCTTCACCCTGCGGGCCCGCGAGTTCAGCTTCGAAGCGGAGCGCCTGGTGGCCGAGCTGCCGCAGATCGTCATCGTCGGCGCGGAACAGCGCCCTGCCGGTCAGGAAGGCGCCTTCGCCCTGAAAGAGCTGGAAGCCGACGCCCGGCGCCTCGTGGCCACCCCGGAGGCGATCGTGTTCAGCGAGGACGTGCACTTCGTGGCGCATACACCCGAAGGCAAGCGCTGGACCCTGGACGCCGGCGAGGCGCGCTTCGACCGCCTCGATCCCACGGCCCCTGAGGATGGCCCCTTCGACCACCTCGAGGCCACCGAGCGAGTCCGCCTGGCCTTCAGCGAGGGGCCGACCCTGAGCGGCGACCGGCTGAGCGCCAACACGCTGACCGGCCTGGTCCGGGTCGACGGCACGCCGGCCACGGCCCGCAACGAGTTCCTGTTCAGCGCGCAGTGGATCGAGATCGACACACGCAATTTCCTGTTGCGGGCGGGGCCGGGCTTCATGGAACAGCAACCCGGCAAGCCCGCCGAGGCGCCGCCTGCGCCCCCTGGGTCCGACGCAAAGCCCCCGATCGCCGCCCAGCCGCCCCGCGGCCCGCGCAGTTGATGGCATCGCACGGTCTCGTTTTCGGCCGAGCCGCCCTGGCGCTCCTGGCCGCCGCTCCCAGCTTGCGCGGGCAGTCGACAGCCGCGTCGGTCGACGCTCCCGCCCAGCAGGCCCAGGAGAGCCTGCCCTTCGGCTTCGCGTCGATGGACACACGCACCGACGGGGACAACAAACTGCTGATCTTCCAGATGCCGAAGGTCGGCGACGGCCGCAACGAATTCCGCGCCACCTGGGCCGTCTGCTGGGTCGATCGCGAGCTGGAGTTCTTTGATTTCGGCCAGCGCGAACGCCGCCCCGCGGACGACCTACGCCTGAGCCAACCCTTCGACACCGCGGCGCAGCCGGAGTTCGTGGACAGCGGTCCGGCGCCGGAGCTGCTGCGGGACCTGTTCGACGACCCGCTGCTCCAGCACGTCCGCGAGGTCTATTTCGAGGGCCCGGTCGAGTACTTCCAAGACGGCCGTCGGGTTTTCTTCGCCGACGCGGTCTACATCGACCGCGTCGACGGGCAGGGCTGGATCCGCGGCGCCAACTACTCGTTCCGCGAGCGCCTGGGCGGCAGCGATTACGTGCTCAAGATCCAGGCCGATTGGCTGCGGATCTCTGCCGACGGCTCGCTGGCCAGCCGGCGCGCCAAGCTGACCACGTCGGAGTTCGGCGTGCCCAGCTACTACATCATGACCGGCGATCTGCGCATGCGGCGCACGCCCGATCCAGAGAACCCCTACGAGGTGCGCCTCAAACAGAATCAAGTCCGACTGCGCGACTGGTTGACCCTGCCGCTCCCGCCGATCAACTACGTGGCCAACGAGGAAGGCGAACCGAGCCTAGGCGGTCTCAAGGTCGGCCAGGAGGCGCGCTTCGGCACGGTGCTCGGCTTCGAATACAACCGCGACGTCAAGGAAGAACTCGGACAGCGTATCAACCGCTGGCTGGGTGGCGATGCCGAGAGCTTTCGCGCGCGCCTGCGCTTCGACCTCAATTACTTCGGTTCGCGCGGTCTGTTGTTCGACCCGGGACTCAAGCTGCAATCCGGAGACAACTACCTCTGGAACACCGAGCTGGGTCTGATCCCGGACGACGCCGAGGACCGTGGCCTGGTGCAGGTGCCCGAGGAGGACCGCGACACCCTGCGCACCTGGCTGCGCTCGCGGGGCCGCTTCAAGCGCAACACCGGCGAATACATCGACCTGGCCCTGACGCTGCAGAGCGATCCGGGGGTGCAGTCCGAGTTCTTCGAGAACGACTATCTGCGCTATGAGGAGCGCGACAGCTTCCTCAACTGGCGGCAGGCGCGCCCGGGGCGCATGCAGAACCTGATCGTCTCGGGGCCGCTCAATTCGGCCAACAACGGCCTCGGCCGCTTGCCGGAGTACAACTTCATCCTGCAGCGCCGGGAGATCGCGCGGCTGTTCGGGCAGGCCCTGCACCACGGCTTCGACGTGCGCCTCGGCGCCTACGATCGCCAGCAGGGCGACTCGAACTTCGAGGCGCCCTTCGAGGACAACTTCGGCGAGGCCGACCTGCTGCGGGCCCATCAGAAGCAGCGCCTCGAATTGCCCGTGCCGCTGGGCAAGAGCGGGGTGATCGCCACGCCCTTCGCCGACCTGGCCACCACCGGCTGGACCGAATCGGGCCAAGAAGAGGACCAGATCGGCCGCGCGCTCGGTTTCGCCGGCCTCAAGCTGACCCAGGTGCTGTGGCGCGGCGATGCGCAGACCAGCCTGCAGGAGCTGGCCCCCAGCGTCAGCTTCCGCCAGGACGTCGTCGACGAGCGCAGCAGCCTGCCGCCGCTGGTGCTGGACGAGCTCGAGAGCCTGGCCGATGGACAGTTCGTCGACCTGGCGCTGCGCGGACGGGCCAGTTTTCCGCTTTTCCCGGCCAAGTTCGACGGCGAGATCCGCGCCAGCCACGTGCAGGACTCGAGCCTGCTCGAGCGCGGCTGGCAGCCGGTCGGGGTGTTCAGCTCGCTCGACACCTCGGTGGGCCCGGTGCCCCTGCGCTTGTCCCACGACGGGCGCTACGATCTCGACAACGGCGAGACGGTCTACGCCGGCACACAGCTCGAGCTATTCCCGCGCCGCGACCTCGATCTGCAGCTGGCTTTCTTCCGCGGCCGGGACCTGGCCGGCGATCCACGTTTCGAGGCGGCCACCCTCGGCGCGGTGTATCGCTTCACGCCCAAGTGGGACATCGAGGGCCGCCAGGAATTCGACCTGCTCGACCAGGGCTCCCTGGGCTCGCGCGCGGCGATCAAGCGCTACGGCCACGACCTGCTGTTCGAGCTGGCGGTCAGCTTTCGCGCCGGCGAAGGCACCAGCTTCGGGATCGGCATCAAGCCGCTGCTGTCGGCCAACAAGCGCTCCGAGAGCCGCGAGCGGCTGTTCGCCAATTGAGGCCGACACCGCGCCGCGGGCAGGGGCAGGGGCGCTGGACCGCGGGCGGGGAGGGGGACCAGCGTAGGTGGCCCAGGATCTGCGGAACTCTGGCGTGAGCGGAATCGGGAGCCCGCCGCTGTCCGCGGAGGCCGTGCTGACCCTGGGAGCCTTGAGCCGTCGCCGGCGGTCCGTTTGGGACCGGGCGCGCTGCACGCGGCAGGGTCCGCGCAGGGACGCGGCTCGCGCGGGCGGGCGAGCAGGCGCCGAGAACCGGCCGCTCGCGCGCTGTAGAGCCGGTCTGGCCCCCCGCGGAACCGGTCGAGCGTCCCGTCCGAGGGGCCCAGATGCCCGCAGCCGGCCGGGTCGGGGCGCCCGCCCCCGAAGCCGCGTTGCCCTGGCTCGAGCGCCGGCCCTCGGTCCCGCGCTGGGGACCGACCCGGTCGGATCCGCGGCGCAGCTAGAATCGGGGGCGGGCCATGCTGCTGTTCATCAACAACGTCAACCCCACCGAGCTGCTGCTGATCGCGGTGGTCGCGGTGCTGGTCTTCGGGCGCCGATTGCCGGAGGTCGCTGGTCAGGCGGCCGGGCAGCTGGCCAAAGCCAAGAAGGCGGTCCAGGATCTGCGGCGCGAAAGCGGCCTGGACGAAGAGCTGCGTCAGGCCCGGCAGGCGGCCCAGGACCTCGATCCGCGCCGGCTGGTCGAGGCGCCCAAGCCGGTGCGCGCCGCGGACAGCGTGCAGCGCGGTCGCCATCCGGCCGCCCCGCCTGCGGGAGCAACGGCGAGCGTAGAGGGCTCCCGCGACGGGGCCGGTCCGCCCGCGCCCTACGCGGGCGCCGCCGCTGCCGCGGGGCTGGCGCCCCCCGCGCACCCAGGGTCCCAAGCCTCCGCGCCGGCCCCCGAGGCCCAAGCGCAGAGCCCAGAGCCGACCAAGTCGGAGTGAGGCGGGCTCGCCCTGGGGAGCGATCAGGGCAAACGAAGTGGCGGTCCAGGCCGGTCCGGTCCTTCGGCGAGGGGGCAGGCGAGCGACACGGCGTCCGCTCGACCGAAGCTGCGCAGGGACATTGGGCGCCGCGGGACAGCGGCTGCGATCCGGCGCCCGCGACCGATCCGTCGCGGATCCTGGGGAACTGCAAATCCAGCGCGTAAACCGATCGGCCCGACCTGAGTCCGGCCCGCTAAGCCCGGCCCTGGCCGCGGGCTCAAGCCGCGCTGCCGCGGGCGTCGTCGTCCAGGTCCGGCAGCTGCGGCAGCTCGAATTCCAGGCTGTCCTCGCTGCTGCTCCGGCGCAGGCCGCCTTGCGAAGGATCTTCGGCGATGTCCAGCAACCCCAGGCTGGCCTCGAGCTCCACCAAGCTCGGATCCTGCAAAGGCTCCGCTTCCCCGCCCTCGAGAATGGTCTGGACCGCCGTGTCGCCCATGTCGAGCACCGAGGCCCATTCGCCGCCCTCGGCTTCCATGTCGATCCGCAAGGCCTGGGGCGGCGGCAGGTTCTCTTCGAGCCAGTGCTGGTTGCTTACCACGGTGCCGACCACCGGCACGATCTTGGCTTGCAGGAAGGCCTCGGCCTGGACAAGCACCTCGGCCGGCACGACCCCGGGCAGGGCCATGACCACCAGCTTGCCGCGCTTGTCCAAGGGCACCAGCGCGTAGTGGCGCAGGAAGTCGGGGTCCAGCAGCGCCAGCAGGGCCTTGTCCGGCGAGTACTGGTCGACCGGCAGGAACGGCAGCCCGAACACGTCGCAAGCCACCTGGGACAGCTCGTAGTCGCTGATCAGACCGTCCTTGACCAACAGGGCAGAAAGCAGGGCACCTGTGGACTGCACCTGGTGCAGCACGTGGTTCAGGGCGTCGATCGGGACCAGCTGCCGGTCCCGGAGGGACTCGGCCAGCAGTTCGTAATCCAGGCGCTGGTTCTTCACGGGGCGGGGTGGGCGGAACGAATTAGAGGTATCGGAGCGGCCCTGGCCGCCGCTTGAGCCCGGGCAGATCGCTGCGGCGGCGGTTCCGAGGTCGGGAGCGTCGTGCTGCACCGCGGCGGTCCCGGGGCGCCGGGCGATTGGTACCCCCTGCCAAAGCGCGACGACCCGGCCATCTGGAAGCCGGCTCCGGGGTCTTCGAAGGAGTAAGACCGTCTTGAGGCCGCCTCGATCCACACCCTTAGGGTTTCGGTCGATTGGCCGAGGCCACCCGCCCAAGAGTTGCGTTGCAGGTGCTTGCGGAGCCGTCGCGACCCGATCGGCCGGAGCGCGATCAGAACTCGTGGGCGCCGATGTCCGCGAAGGATCCGGCGGGCCGCGGTTGCCCGAAGAAGTCGGTCAGTGCGAAGCTGCCGGGCAGCGTCAGCGCCGCGTCGCGGGCCGGGCTCGCGCCGGTCAGGGTCAGATCGCCGGCGGAAGGCAGCGACAAAAGCGGGTCCGCCTGCAGCGACCCGGAATCCTGACCGGTGACGGCTTGCCATAGGGACAAGCCTGGCAACAGCAGCCCCTCCTGGGGCTCGAAAATCGGCGGCTGGCCGTTCAGGCTCCAGTACAGGTTGGTGTTCAACTGGATGTCCGGGTTGGTGCTGCCGGTCACGCGCGCGATCGCCACGTTCTGGGCCGATCCGCTGCTGGCCGCCACGACCAGGTTGCCGATCAGACGCACCCGGCTGGCTTGACCGAGCACCAGGCTGCCCGCATCCGGCCCGAGCTGCAGCCCGCGGCCGTTGTCGAAGCAGGTGTTATTGATCACGTCAATGGCGTCGACTTGAGAGGCCAGGGCGACCGGTGCCCCGCCCAGGGCGATGCCCTGGTACAGCGAGCGCTCGACGAAATTGCTCTCGAGGCGCACGTTGCGCACGTCGCCTCCGCTGCCCGGGGCGCCGATCTGCAGGCCGATCCAATTGTCGCTCAGGCGGTTGCGCTGGATCAGCACGTCGCGGCCAGCCGCGATCAAGATCCCGGCGCCGCCCAGCTGCACGTCGGAGTGCCGCTGGATCGAGTTGCTGCGGAACAGGAAGTCCCGCGGGGAGCCGGTGCCGATCAGGGCGCCGGCGAACAGCTGCAGTTTGTTCGGCTGCCGCAGCAACAGGGCCGCCTGGGTCTCGTTGTCGCGCAGCAGGTTTTCCGTGAAACGGACCGCTTCCACGCGACCCGCGAACTCGACCAGGGGCGCCTTGCCGGTCAAGCACTCGAAAAGTTCATTGTCCGCGATCTCGATGTCGCGAATCGCCTGGCTGGGTCCGGCCACGAAAGCCAGCACGCGCCCGGAGCCCTGGTAGCCGTTGAACGGCTCGAGGGTGTGGAAGACGTTGCCGAGGAAGCGCAGGTGGTCGGCGCGGCCGCCGACCAGCACCATCGTGTGGGGCACGGTGCTCTTGCGCATGTTGCGCAGCTCGAGCCCCTTGATGTCGATGAAGCGGCGCTCGCTCAGATCCAGCATGGCGCTCGTGTTGGAGGGCAGGTTGTTGCCGTCCAACACGGCGCGCTCGAGATCCAGCGGGTAGGTTGCCAGGGTGATCGGCCCGCCGATCTCCGAGCCGTCGTGCAGGAAGCGCAGGGTGCCCGTGAGCGGGTAGGTCCCGGAGCGCAGGAAGACTTTGTCGCCCGGCAGATTGGCCCGGCGCAGGGCGTAGGAAACCGTCTTCCAGGGCTTTTGCAGGGTGCCCGGATCGGCGTTGTTGCCGTTCTGGGCCACGAAGAACTCGCGTCCTTCGGGGAAGCCCGGAAAACCTTGGCCGAGCGCGCCAGGCACCAGCAGGAGCAGAAGCGCCAGCATGGCCAGCGGGCGCAGGGGCAGGGTCGGAAAGCGCATGGTCTGGACGGGCGGACTCGGGAGAGTCCAAAGAAATAGCTCAACAAAGCCCCCCGTCACCGGCGGGACCTGAATTGGGCAGCAGCCCCAGGATACGGAGAGCGCGCGGCCTGCCAAGGCCCCCGGGAGACCCGTTTTCTGGGCGCCGAGCTGCCTGGGATCATCCGCTCCCCCGGGCCCGGCGGCCCCAAGGGCCCCGGGGTCGAGAGCCCCGGCCGGCCGGGGACGACCCTGCTCCGGAGGACGAGCTCCACGCCCGGCCCGTGGCCGGCGCCCCGGGAGCGCCCGGGTGACCCCCCAGGTTCCGCCGGGCGGCCCAGCGCTCGGGTGTTTCCCGGATGCGTAAGGGATGACGTCCCGCAAGACTCCCAGGCCTTGGGCGGCGAGGGCCGGCCCCCCGCTCGCCCGCTCCCTTGGCCGGCCCCTGGGGAACCCAGGAGAAGAAATTCGACCCCGCGGGTCCCAGGCTGGAGCCATGGCCGATGCCCTCCGGAAGCGCCAGCTGCGCGAACGAGCCGCCGCGCTGCCGCCCGAGGAGCGCCCAGCGAGCGATCCGCTGCGCGCGCTCGAGCCCCTGCGCCGCGGCCTGGGGCCGCTGCTCTTCTGGCTGCTGGCGTGGGCGGCCGCCGCCCCAGCCCTGACCGGCAGCGCCTCCGCCGCGCTGCTCGCCGGCGTCCCCGCCCTGGCCCTGACCGCCCTGGCCTGCGCCGCACGGGCTCCCGCCCGACGCCGCGCCGCCCTGCTGCTGGCCACCGCCCTGTGCGGTTTCCTGGCTTTGGCCGCTGCACCCGCCTTGACCAGCCTCGGCCAACTGGCGGGCCCCCGGCCCGGCCCGGCGGTCTATCAGTTGGCCTGCTTGCTCGGCCCGGGGGCCTTCCTGCTGCGCGCCAGCTCCGCCTGGCGGCTCTTCAACCGGGATCAGGCCAGCCAGGACGCGTTGAGTCGCCTGCAAGACGAGCTCTGAAGCCGGCATGGCGCCTCGACCCCGGGGAGCCGGTCGATCGAGGGCGTTGCCTGGCGCCTCGGCTCTCGATCTTCGCTCAGCGGGTCCCGCGGGCGGCCAGGGTGTCGAGCCACGCGAAAGCGGGCGGCAGAGCCGCGGGAACGATCAGGAGGTGTTCCACCTCGGGAGCGATCCAGAGCTGGAGCTGGCCGTCGGAAGGGGACTCTGCCGGCTCCGCGGGCGCCGTTGGCTCGCCCCGCCGCAGGCTCGCGAACAGGGCTTCGGCTCCCGGGCGACCGAAATCGCGCTCGCCGGCGGCGATCCAGATCGGCAGCCGCCGCAGGGGCTCGGGGTCCCGCAGGGCGCGGCCGCCGCCGAGCAACACCAGCGCCGCGGGCAGATCGGGAGAGCCGCTGGCCAGGCTCAGGGCGCGCGCCGCGCCCATCGAGTGGCCCACGACGAAAACCCGGGACAGATCGATCGGGTAGCGCTCGGCCAGGGCCGCGGGCAGGGCTTCGGGAGCGCCGCCGCCCAGCAGGCCGAGGCGCGGCGCGGCCAGGATCCAGCCGCGCTGCTCGCACAGGCGCCGGATCGATCCGTCGCCATAGCCGTCGAACCACAGGTTCTCGCTGCCGCCGGCTCCGTGCAGGGCCAGCACCAGCGGGCGGTGGGCCGGCTGGGGCTCGGCCAAATCCGCCGGCAGCCACAAACGCACGCGCGTGGGCCGCTTGGCCGTGGGCACGCTGAGCCAGTGTTCACCGCAGCGTTCGCTGGTGAACCAGCGCTCGCCGCGGGCCGCCGCCGCCAGCAGCGCTTCGCTGTCCGCGAGCAGACGCGCCGCCGGAAAGTCGGTCTCGCCCGCGGGTCCATCGGCGAGTTCGCGCAGCAAGGCCAGGTGGTCGGCGAGGCTGGCGGCTTCGAGGGCGGGAGCGGAAGAATCCAGGGCGGCCAGGCCCGCCTGCAGGGCG
This sequence comes from Planctomycetota bacterium, assembly GCA_044375105.1. GTDB lineage: Bacteria > Planctomycetota > UBA1135 > UBA1135 > JBIKLM01. Next base: position 6,805 of record JBILNK010000098.1, on the reverse strand, counting down.
GACAAGCGCGGCTCGAGGTCGGGGACCAGCGAGAGCCACAGGGAACGGGTCGCCAGCAGGCCGCGCGGATCCAAGCTGGGTTCGGGCGGCGTCGCCCCGCTGGGGAGCTGCGACAGCGGCCCGCGTCCTTCGGCCGAGAAGCGGATCTGGAGCTCGAGCCGCAGATCGCCGCTCGGGAGCCCCGCCAAGGGCAAGCGAGCGCGCCAGAGATCTTCTGTTGCGCCCAGGTCGGTCGCCGACCGGAGCTCCAAAGCGCGCGCTTCGTCGCCGACGCGCACGCTCAGCGCCTCGGGCACCGGTTCCCGGGGCCCATACCAGCGCTGGAGCGACAACCCGAGAGGCTCCGAGTCGGCCGTGATCAAGCGCCGCTCCGGCGCCAGCACCCAGCCGGTCCCCGGGCCGGTTCCCGGGAGGGCGTCCAGCGCCTGGGCGGCGCCGGCGAAATCGCCGCGGAAGAAGCGCTCGACGGCGCGCTCCGCGGCCTGGATCTGCGCGGCCCGCCCGGGCGCTTGCGGCGGCTCGGCGAAGAAGGCGCGCTCGAGCGCGCGCACGCGCTGCCCGAGCTCGTAGCGCGGCTCGAAGACCGGCTCCTGGGAGGATCCGAGCAATGCCAGAGCGAGGGATAGCATCCCACGAGCCTAACCCAGGGGCGAGCCTGCGGCGCAGAGGCGCGCCCTGGCTCAAGTCACGGCCGCGAGCAGGCCCAGGAAGAAGGCGATCTCGCTGACCTGCTGCACGGCGCCCAGCAGGTCCCCCGTGTAGCCGCCCAGGCGGCGCTTCATCTCCTGCGCCAAAGCCATCGAGGCCGTGGTGGCGAAGATGATGCCGGTCTCAACCGAGGGCAACTCGAGCCAGGCTAGCGTCAGCAGCGCCGTTCCGCTGGCGATCAGCAAGGCGCCGCGGGAGGGCGGCGGCGCGCCGGCGGGGGCCTTGCCGCCGCCCTGCCGGCGCGCGTAGGGCAACAAACGCAGCAGCCAGGTCGGGAACAGGCGCGATAGCGTGTGCGCGGCGATCAGCGCGCTGCCGGGCAGCGCCGGGTCGATGCCGGCCAGGCCGAACAGGCCGCTGTGCTTGAGCGCTAAGGCCAGCATCAGCGCCAGGGCGCCGTAGCTGCCGATGCGCGAGTCCTTCATGATCTCGAGCACCCGCTCGGGGTTGCCCCCGCCGCCCAAGCCATCGGCGCTGTCCGCGAGCCCGTCCTCGTGGAAGGCGCCGGTCAGGCGCAGGGTAGCCAGGGTGGACAGCAGCAGCGCGGGCAGGGTCGGCAGCCAGAGCGCCGCCAGCCAGTAGACCAGGGCGGCTATCAGGCCCACCAGGGTCCCGACCAACGGGTAATAGCGCGCGCTCTCGGCGAAGCGCTCGGGAGTCCAGCCGAGCTCGCGCGGCACGGGCAGCCGCGTGAGCCAGCTCAGCGCCAGCAGGAACAGGCTGACTTCGGCACGCAGGCGCTGCATGCTCAGGACAGCTTGTCGGAGACGCCGGCCTGCTCGAAGCTGGCCATCTCGCCGAGGATCGCGGCCGCGGCGCGCAGCAGAGGAATGGCCAGCACCGCCCCCGAGCCCTCCCCGAGGCGCAGGTCGAGCTCCAGCAGGGGGCGCACGCCGAGGCCCTCGAGCTGGAGCTTGTGGCCCGGCTCCGCGGAGCGGTGCGCGAACAGGCAGGCGTCCAGCACGCCGGGATCGAGGCGCGCGGCGGCCAAGGCGGCGGCGCCGACGATGAAGCCGTCCAGCACCGCCAGGATCCGCGCGCGCGCCGCGGCGCGGATCGCGCCGACCAGGGCGGCGATCTCGAAGCCGCCGTACTGCGCCAGGACTTCTTTGGGATCGCTCGGCCGGCCTCCGCGAGCCAGGGCCCGCGCCAGCAGGGCCTGCTTGCGGGCCAACCCGGCGTCGTCGAGGCCGGTGCCGCGCCCCACCAGGAGCTCGAGCGGCGCCGGCAGCAGGCAGGCGCTCAGCAACGCGGCCGAGGCGGTGTTGCCGATGCCCATCTCGCCCAGCACCAGCACGTTGGAGCCGCCCTGGATGGCCGCTTCCGCGCTCTGCTTGCCCAGCGCCAGGGCCGCTTCGAGCTGCCCCGCGTCCATGGCCGGTTCGACCAGGTAGTCGCGCGTCCCGGCGGCCGGCTTGCCGAGCCGCAGACCGGGCCGCGGCGCCAGATCGCGCGCCACGCCGGCATCGACGACCTCCAGCTCGACCCCGAATTGCCGGCACAGCACGCAGATCGCCGCTCCCCCGCCGAGGAAGTTCTCGACCATCTGCGCGGTGACCTCCTGGGGGAAGGCCGAGAGGCCGGCGCGCGCCGCGCCGTGGTCGCCCGCGAAGATCAACGCCTTGGGCTGCCGCACGCGCGGCTCGAGGCTGCCTTGCAGGAGCCCCAAACGCAGGGCCAGCTCCTCGAGGCAGCCCAGGGAACCGACCGGCTTGGTCTTGCGATCGAGCTTGGTTTGCAGCGCCTGACGCAGGACTGGATCGGCCTGGAGATCGGACGGCGCGGGCATGCTGCGTGGGGAGAAAGGGGGACCGCGCCGCATGGCGGTTGAGCGCGGGCCAGCGGGCGGGGCCGGCGCAGGCGGATCAAACGTCCAGGTTGGTGGCTTCGAGGGCGTGGCGCTCGATGTAGTCGCGGCGCGCCTCGACGCCCGTCGACATCAGGATCGTGAAGATCTCGTCGGCCTTGAGCTCGTCCTCGAGCTTGACCAGGTACAAGCTGCGGCGCTCGGGGTCCATGGTCGACTCCCAGAGCTGTTCCGGGTTCATCTCGCCGAGGCCCTTGTAGCGCTGCACCTCGACCTCGCCCTGGGCGCTGGCCCGCACCGCGGCCGCCAACGCCACCAGATGGTCGGCACCCTGGTCCTGTTTGCCCCCGCGCACAGCGAAGTCGCCGCCACCCCGGAACTTGAGGCCGCGCGCTTCGATCGCCGTCAACACCTCGGAAAGCTGCCGAGCGGACGGGATGCTGGCGGTCATGACATGGGCCTGCTGCGGATCGACCTCCGATTCGGGGCCGGTGTAGACCGACAACTCGCCGCTCAGGCCGACCCGCTGCAGTTCGAGGAAGTTCCTCAGCTCCTGGGCATCCTGGAAGAAGTGATCCTGGCCGGCGGCTCGGGCCCATTGCTCGGGCAACTGCTTGCCGTCCCAGGCGTCCACGATGCGCCGCGCCGGCACCTGGCTCCAGGCCGGCATCAAGCCCTCGCAGAGGTCCTCGAAGCGGCGCAGATCGTCGGCCAAGAGCTTGAGTTCGGCGCCGCTGAAGGTCTTCCCCGCCAGGTGGTCTTCGATCTCGAGGGAGGCGATGCCCTTTTCCACCAGGAACTTGCGCAGCTCGGCGTCCGAGGCCAGGTAGCGCTCTTCCTTCTTGGTGCTGACCTTGTAGAGCGGCGGCTGGGCGATGTAGAGCCGGCTCTCTTCGATCAGCTTGCGCATGTGCCGGAAGAAGAACGTCAAGAGCAGCGTGCGGATGTGGGAGCCGTCCACATCAGCGTCGGTCATGATGATCGTCTTGCCGTAGCGCAGCTTCTCGATGTCGAACTCGTCGGCGATGCCGCAGCCCAGGGCTGAGATGATCACCTGGATCTCGCTGTGCCCGAGCATCTTGTCGGCGGTCGACTTCTCGACGTTCAGGATCTTGCCCTTGAGCGGTAGGATCGCCTGGAAGCGCCGATTGCGGCCTTCCTTGGCCGAGCCGCCGGCGCTGTCGCCCTCGACCAGGTAAAGCTCCGATTCTTCCCGGTTGGTGCTCTGGCAATCGGCCAGCTTCCCGGGCATGTTGCCGCTGGCCAGGGCGGTCTTACGGCGCACCAGATCGCGGGCCCGCTTGGCGGCCTCGCGCGCCTGCATCGCCCGCTGGGCCTTCAGCAGGATCGCCTTGGCCTGCGGCGGGTGCTCCTCCAGATAGGTCGAGAGCGCCTCGGAGACCGCCGATTGCACCAGCCCCTGGACCTCGCGGTTGCCGAGCTTGTCCTTCGTCTGGCCTTCGAACTGCGGCTCGGCGATGTAGATCGAGACCACCGCCGACAGCCCCTCGCGGAAGTCATCCCCGGTGGGGATGTCCTTCTCGTTCTTGAACAGCTTGCTGGTTTTGCCGTATTGGTTCAGCGTGCTGGTCAAGCCCGAGCGGAAGCCGGCCAGGTGCGTGCCGCCGCCGTGGGTGTTGATGTTGTTGACGAAGGTCGACACCGTCTCCTGGTAGGTGTCGGTGTATTGCATCGCCACCTCGATCTGGTAGGTCTGGCCGGGCCGCTCGGCCGACTGGACCTCGCGCAGGAAGTGGATCACGTCGCTCTGGATCGCCGTGCGGTTCTTGTTGACATGCTGGATGAAGGCGATCAGGCCCTGGGGGAAGTGGTAGTCCTCGGCCAGGCCCGTGCGCTCGTCCTTGAGGGAGATCGCGATGCCGCGCGAACCCATCAGGTACGCGGTCTCGCGCAGGCGCCGGGCGATGCGCTCGAGCTCGAACTCGGTGGTCGTGAAGATCTGCCCATCCGGCTTGAAGCGCACCTCCGTGCCGGTCTTGTCCGTGGTGCCGATCACCTCGAGGGGACGGGCACGACGGCCGCGCTCGAAGCGCATCCAGTGGATCTTGCCTTGCTTGTGGACGAAAACCTCGAGCCACTCCGAGAGGGCGTTGACGCAGGACACACCAACCCCGTGCAAGCCGCCCGAGACCTTGTAGGCCCCGGAGTCGAATTTGCCGCCGGCGTGCAGCTTGGAGAGCACCAACTCGACCGCCGGGATCCCTTCTTTCTCGTGGATGTCCACAGGGATGCCCCGGCCGTCGTCGACGACCCGGATCGAACCGTCGGTCTCGATCGACACCTCGCAGCGCGTGGCGTACCCGGCCAGGGCCTCGTCGATCGAGTTGTCGACCACCTCCCAGATCAGGTGATGCAGGCCGCGCACGTCGGTATCTCCGATGTACATGGCCGGCCGCACGCGGACGGCCTCGAGCCCCTCCAGGACGGTGATCGATTCGGCGGTGTAGTTCGCTGCGGTCTTTTCGGCCATGGGGTCAACTCTGGCGCCGGATGATCAGGCGCTTGAACGATCCGGGGGGCAGCGCGTCGGCCAGGCGACGCGCCAGGTCTTGTTGGCGATAGGCGACGAGCTCGTGGTAGAGGGCCGTGGAAGCCACCTCAACCAAGAATTCGCCGCCCCGGTGGCGGATCAACGGGGCTTGGCGAGCCAGCTCGGGGCCGGCCACTTCGCGCCAGGCGCGCTGGAAGCGTTCTTCGCTCTGCGTGGGCTCGCGCAGGCCGTATTCGCGGCGCAGGAGGTCCAGCGCACTGAATAGGCTGGTCGGACCGCTGCGGGGCCCCGGCTGCGGCCGGTAGCCGGAGAAGCCGAAGCGGCGCCGGGCAGGTTGGTCGCCCGCTTCGCTGCTGTCGTCCGCGTCCGGTTCGAGCTCGCTGTCCCGGGGATCGCCCACGCCGCCGCGCTCAGGTCTCGACCGTGATCGGCATCACGATGTAGAGGTAGTTCTCGCCCAGGGTGAACTTGCCCGGGCTGGTGCGGTCGTTGAATTCGAGCGTGACCAGCTCGCGCTCGCAGTTGCGCAGGCCTTCGAGCAGGAAGTCCGGGTTGAAGGCGATCTGGGAGTCCTCGCCGTCGTAGCGCACCTCGAGCTGGGAGTTGGCCGTGCCGGCCGCGGTCGAACGGCCGAAGATCTCGAGCTTGTCCTTGGTCAAGAGCAGCTTGACCGCCCGCGCGTCCGGGGTGGTCACGTTGCTGACCAGCTTGAGCTTCTTGGAGAGCAGCTCGGGATCCGCTTCCATGCGGTTGTTGGATTCCTTAGGGATCACCGCGGCGTAGCGCGGGAACTCGCCTTCGATCAGGCGCGCAAAGAACTCCCCACGCCGCGTCTTGAGACCGAGCTGGTTGTTCCCGAAATGCAGATGAACCGTCTCGAGGCCATCGCTCACCAGACGGGTGAAGGCGTGCAGCGCCTTGGCGGGCACGATCACGCGCTTGGGAGGTCCGCTCGGGATGTCGATCGGCGCCGAGGCCACGGCCAGACGGCGCCCGTCGGTGGCGACCAGCCGCAGCACCTGATCCTCGACCAAGCACAGGATGCCGTGCATGGCGTAGCGGCCCTGCTCCTTGGCCGCGGCGAACACGGTCGAGTTGACCAAGCGATTGAATTGGCCCCCTTGGATCGGGATCGCGCCGGCCTGATCGAAGTGCGCGACCACCGGGTACTCGTCGGGATCGACGGTCGGCAGCTCGCAGCGGTCCGGGCCGCAGCCGATCTCCAGCTTGTCGCCGCGCAGCTGGATCGTCACGGTCTCGCCAACCAGGTCGCGGGTGAAGTCCGCGCAAACCCGCCCGGGCACCAGGATCGTGCCAGGCTCGGCGACCTTGATCTGGTCGATGCGATAGCGCAGGGCGATCTCCGTGTCGGTGCCGATCAGCTCCAGGGCATCGTTGGTCGCCACCAGGCAGACGTTCTCGACAGCCGGCCGCGTGCTCTTGGTCGGAATGATCCCGTTGACCAGGGTCAGGGCTTCGCGCAGGCGCTCGCGATCGCAGATCAGTTTCATGGGGTGGGTGGGTCGGGGGCAGCGGGCGGCGACGGCCAGCTCCGGGATCGGTTCCACCAGAATAGAGATCTTCTTCATCTTCTTCATGGGCGAACCGATTTGTGATCCCCGCTCCGGACCAGATTATAAGTTACTACCCCATAAGGACTTAGGGTCTGTTGAGGGCATGTTGATAAGCCTGGGCCAGGTGTGGATAAGTGTGGAGAGGTGTCGAGCTGCGCAGGAGTTGTTCCGAGCCCTCTCCGGGGGACTTCCCGGCCTGTTCAG
>JBILNK010000258.1:0-4274 GCA_044375105.1 Planctomycetota bacterium | reverse complement strand
CAGCAGCAGCGTCAGATAAAAGCCGAACAGCCCCCGAAACCAGCCACCGACCCCCGGCAGCCGCTGCAGCACCGCAGCGACCAACATCACGAGCACGAAGTATCCGATCAACCGCGGCATCTCCCGGCATCCTAACAGGCCGTCCTTGCGGCTTTTCAGCCGCTCCAACTGCGCCTCGATCGGCAGCCCGCTCGGTCCCGGCGGCGTCCGGGGCATGCGAATCGATTCGCAGCCTGCTCCAGCCGGAGGCGCTGCTTCAGCGGCATTCCGGGGCTCGCCGGCTTCGGGCTCGACTCAGCCTGGGCGCGCCAACCTGCTCGGCCAGATTCCGGGGCCCGACGGAGACCGCGGTCGCCTTACTTGTCGGGCGGTGCGCGCTCGAGGTCGAGGGGCGTCGGGTCGAGTTCGGTGCTGCGCAGGGCGTTGATGCGCAGCAGCGTTTCGCGGCGGGCGTTGCCGACGGTCAGGGTGGCGCGGTAGCTGCCCGGGGGCAGGTCGATGGCGCGCAGGCGGCCGTCGGGGCCGGAGAAGGCGGGCGGGAACAGGCGCGCTGCCTGGCCGGCGGCGGCGAGTTCGAGGCGCGCGCCCTGGATCGGGCGGCCGCGCTGGTCGAGCAGGCGCGCGAGGACCTGGCCGCTGAGCGTGGTCAGCTCGAGGGGCTCGCTCTCGCCGCGATGGTCGATGGCCAGCTCGAGCAGCAGCGGCCAATCCCCGCCGGCCGCCCAGGGGGGCAGCACCGCCAGGGCGTAGCGGCCGTGGACCAGGTCCTCGACGCGGAAGTCGCCGCCGGCGGCGACGCGGATGCGGCGCTCGATCGCGCCCGAGAGGCCGCTCAGGGCGAAGCCGCCGGATTCGAGCTCCGGCAGGGGCGCGAGCCAGAGCTCGTAGCCCTCGGCGGGATCGGAGAAGGCCAGGGTCAGGCGGCCCACCAGGGCCGAGCGCTCGATCGCGGGCGTGGTCTCGAGGGGCGGCAGGGGCGGGTCGAGCACCAGCTGCACCTCGCCGGGGCTCGGGACCTGCACGCGCCGGCTGCAGAGCGGCAGCTCGGGGCCCACCAGGCTCAGGTCCAGCTCGCCCGGCGCCAGGGCCTCGAGGCGGAACGACCCGTCGGCCGCGGAGCGCGCGTGCACCAGCCGCCCGGCGTTCTCGCCCAGGATCAGATACCCGGCCCGCGGCGCTCCGTCGCTGCCGAGCAGCCGGCCGCGGAGCTCTTCGCGGGGCGCTTCCGGGCGGCGCCGGAACTCGTCGCCGGCCAGGTCGGCGGGGCCGAGGCTCGGCACGCCCGGGGCCGGCAGGAAGGCGCTGATCGCCACCGCGCCCAGCAGCACCAGGCTGCCGGCCAGGACCCAGAGCCGCGGGCGCATGGGATCAGGAAGCGAGCACCTGGGTCAGGCGCTCGACCAGCTCTTCCAGGCGATAGGGCTTTTGAATGAACGAGACGCCGCGGCGGCGCGCGATGCGGTGCATGGCCTCCTGCTCGCTGAAGCCGCTGGTCAGCAGGATGCGCGCCTCGGGCCGCAGCTTGCGGATCTCGACCAGCGTCTCCTCGCCCGACAGGCGCGGCATCGACAGGTCGAGCAGCACCGCCTGGATCTCGGCTTGGTGCTGGCGGAACAGCTCGAGACCCTCGAGGCCGTCGCGGGCCTCCAGCACGCGGAAGCCGGCTTGCTCGAGCAGCGCGCTGGCCACGGCGCGCACGAGCTGCTCGTCGTCGACGATCAGGATCGTGCCTTGTTCGGAGCTGGCCGGACTGGCGCGCGGCGGCGCCGGGGCCAGCTCGACCACCGGCTCGCTGCGCACCGGGAACAGCATGCGCAGCTCGGTGCCGCGGCCCAGACCGGAGCGCAGCTGCACGAAGCCGCCGTGGCCGCGCACGATGCCGAGGGCCGTGGACAGCCCCAGGCCGCGCCCGAAGCCCTTGGTGGTGAAGAACGGGTCGAAGGCGCGCAGGCGCACCTCCTCGGGCATGCCCGGGCCGTCGTCGTGCACCGACAGGGCCACGAATTCGCCGCCTTCGGGGGCCGGGCCGATGGTGGTCTGGCTCAGGCGCTCGTCGTCGGCGGGCAGGAAGCGCGTCGAGATCCGGATCCGTCCGCTGCGGCCCTCGAGGGCTTCGGCGGAGTTGCGCACCACCTCGACCAGGGCCTGCTGGAGCTGGGCCGGATCGGTCTCGACCAGAGGCAGGTCGGCGGCCAGCTCCTGTTCGAGCTGCACGCCGCGCGGCAGGAGCTGGGCCAGGACCCCGGCGCTCTCCTGCACGCAGCGCGACAGGTCGACCGGCCGCGGGTGGATCGGGTTCTGGCCGGTGAAGGCCAACATGTGCTCGGTGAGCCGCGCCGCGCGCAGGGCCGCCGCTTCGATCTGGGCGATCGAGGTAGAGGCCGGCGAGCCCGCTTCGACCTGTCGGCGCAGCAGGCCGGCATGGCCCAGGATGCCCATCAGCAGGTTGTTGAAGTCGTGGGCGATGCCGCCGGCCAAAAGGCCCAGGCTTTCGAGCTTGTGGCTCTGCTGCACGCGGGCCTCGAGCCGCAGGCGCTCCTCCTCGGCGCGGCGCTGGGCGCTGATGTCCGAGAGGAAACCCTCCACGAACAGCAGCGTGCCGGAGGCGTCGTAGACCCCGCAGCCCTGCTCCCAGATCCATTTCTCGCGGCCGCTGGCGCAGACGATGCGGTATTGCAGCTCGAAGCCCTGGCGCTCGAGCAGGGCCCATTCGATGCGCTCTTGGACGCGCTGCTTGTCCTCCGGATGGACCAGCTCGCCGAAGCTGCGCAGGCGGTTGTGGATCAGGTCCGCGGGCGCGTAGCCGGTCAGCTCCTGGCAGCCCTCGCTGGCGAAGCTGAGCGAGCGCTCGGCATCGCCCTCGCAGCGATAGGCCATGCCCGGCAGGTTGTCCATCAGGGTCTGCAGGGTGCGCTGGCTCTCGCGCAGCTCGAGCTCGGCCCGGCGGCGCTTCATGACCTGCTCGAGGCTGGCCATCACGCCGGTGGTGGTCGAGACCAGCGGCATCAGGAACTCGAGCAGCGCGCGGTCGTAGGGCCGCATGCCGTTGCCCAGGCCCACCAGCCCGATCACGCCGTCCTCGCCGACCAGCGGGATGGCCACGATGCGATCCAGGAACACGGGCACGCTGGGCAGGCCCAGAGGCAGGTCGCGCGGATTCTCGTGAGCGCTGGCGACGCCGGCCGCCAGCGCGCGCCCCAGCAGCGAGTTGCCCGGGGCCAGCTCGAAGGCCTCCGGCAGGCGCTCGATGCGCTCCTCGCGGCCGCGCGCCGCCTCGAAACGGCCCAGGGCCGCGCGCATCACCAGCCGGTAGCGCCCGCTGGCCAGCACCTCGACCGAGGCCAGGAAGCCGTCCGGGCTGTTGCTGCGCAGAGCCAATTGGCGCAAGAGTTCGCGGTTCAGGAGCCGCGGCTCGCCGCCCTTGATGTAGTGGGCCTGCACGCGCCGGATCGACTCCACCAGGCGCCGGCTCTCGTTGCTCTCGTTCTCGGACAGCTTGCGCTTGCTGATGTCGCTCAGCTGGCCGACGAAATACTGCGGCTGGCCCTTGGGATCCAGCACCGCGCTGACCGACACGTGCATCCAGACCACGCGCCCGTCGCGGTGCAGGTAGCGCTTCTCGCGCTCGTAGCGCTCCTGTCCGCTGCTGGCGAACTCGCGCATGCTGCGATCGACGTCGTCGGGGTGCGCGAAATCGCTGGGCCGGTGGCCGAGCAGGTCGTCGGCGCGATAGCCGAGCAGGGCCGGCAGGGCCCGATTGACCTCCAGGATGCGGCCGGAAGGGGAGACCAGCACCATGCCGACCGCGGCGTGCTGGAAGGCGGCCTGATAGCGGCTGGCGGCCGTTTCGAGGCGTTCGTCGAGTTCGGCCCGTTCGCGGGCGCACAGCAGCAGCCGCCGCAGGCGGGCCAGCTCGCGCTGGTCGCCGCTGGCGCCGCCGGTCTGGTCTTCCTGTTGGAGCGCCAGCTCGAGCAGCCCGAGATCGGCCGGCAGCGAGGTCACCGGCGTGCTCGAGCCCAGGCGCTCGACGTGGTCGCGCAGCGGCTCCACCGATTCTTCTCTGCCCGACAGGATCAGCAGCGCCAGGTCCCCGCGCTCGAGCAGGCGCGGCGCTTCGATCGGCTCGCTGGCCGTTTCGACCTCCACCAAATCGCCCGAGAGCGTGCGGCACAGGCGTGCCGCGCGCTCGCTGAAGCCCGTCTCGGGGCCCACGATTCCGATGCGCAAGGCGCGTCGCATGGGGCGGATCCCCGCCTCGGGGCCCCTTCGCGGAG
>JBILNK010000009.1:0-49136 GCA_044375105.1 Planctomycetota bacterium | reverse complement strand
ACCTCTGTCGAGCTGCTTTTGCGCACGCTCCTCGAAGGCCGTGCCGCGGCAGCGCAGATAGAGGTCGACCGCGTTGGCCCACAAACCGCGCTTGTGGGCGCTCTGGGCCATGCGGAAGGTGTCGTCGGCCAGGCTGGCGAAAGCCTCGGCGACCTGGGCGCGGTGCGGGTCGAGCTCGGTCAGGCGCTTGTCGAGATCGGCCAGCAGGGCCTTGTCGGGCTCGGCGGCCAGGGACAGGGCCTCTGCGCGCAGCAAGAGGTGCAGGGCCGGGTCCTTCTGGCCGAGCGCCAGGTGGGCGTCCACGCAGGCCAGCAGGACCGCCGGCACCTCGGAGTCGTGCTCCAGGGCCACGCGCGCCTTTTCGAGGGCCTCGGTGGGTTTGGAGGCGGCCAGCAGGGAGCGCACCTCGGCCAGCCGGGCATCGCGGGCGGCCTCCTCGGGGCTGGAGGCGCTCGGGGTGCTGGAGGCGCTGGCGCGGGGGGCGAACCCGGTCGCGGGGAGGGGCTTAGGGGCCGCGGCGAGCAGGAGCAGCGGCAGGGCGGCGAGCAGCAGGGAGAAGCGCATGGGCCGTTTGGCGGACGATGGCCGAGGGGAACTGGGGCCAGGCGAAGGCCGCGGATTCTCTCAAACCGCGGCGGTTTGGGAGCTGGGGGGCTGGCCTATACGGGGCCAGGGCGGGCCCATGGCGGGCGAATTCGTCGCTTGGGCCGACGGCGCGGGGGGCCCGTGGGGGACGCCGGCGCCTTGCCCGGTCGCCGGCTTCAACTGCTACCTGGCGCCGGCGGTGGCTCGCTGAGCGCGTCGGTCGAACCCACGCCCGAACGGGGCCTCGGCAGGCCCCCAGGAGGCCAATCCCAGGCCCCCTGGGTCTCGACCTGCTCGGGAGCCAGGGCCCGCAGCGCCGGGGAGAGCCCCGGCAGGTCCCGCAGCTGGCCGAGCTCGAGCAGGCCCCGCGCGCGCTCCCACCGGCCGGCCAGCAGCTCGCGCCGCGCGGCCTCGAGCCAGGCGCCCGTCGATGCCGGCAGGTCCGCTGCCAGGTCGCGGCCCAGCTCGGCGCGCTCCTGGAAGCGCGTCGCCTCCGGTCCGAGCGCGGCAGCCCGCTCGGCCGCCGCGGCATAGCGCCCGAGCCTAAGGTCGATCCACAGCCGCTCCTGCGAGGCCCCGCCGCGCCAGGCCAGCCCGGCCAGGCCCGCGGCGAGGAGCAAGAGCCCGGCGGAAGCCCAGGTCCAGGCCCGCAGGCCGGCGCGCAGGCGCCGACCGACGCCGGCGTCGGCCGCGGCCGCCCGCAGGAACAGCCCGCGCTGGGCGGGCGAGAAGTGGCGCCAGGAGCGCCGGCGCCGCTGGGCCGGGGCGCTGATGCCGGCCAGGGCCGATTCGAGCGGGGCGCTCGAGCCCAACAGCTCGAGGGCCACCAGGTCGGCGTCCAGTTCGGCGCGCCGCGACAGGGCCCCGAACAGCAGCAGCCAGCAGAGTCCCAGGCCGACCCCCAGGCCCAGCTCGCCGCCCACGGACAGGGGCAGCCCGGCGCGCTCCAGCAGGAACACGAGCCCGGGCCAGGATCCGAGGAAGCCCAGGGTGAAGGCGGTGTAGAGCAGCACGTGGCGCCGGCGGGCGTGCCCGAGCTCGTGGGCCAGCACCCCGCACAGCTCGCGGCGCCCGAGCCCCATCAGCAGCCCGTCGCTCAGCAGCACCAGGCGCAGCCCGGGCACGAAACCGACGATGGCCGCGTTGGCCACCCAGCCCCCGGTGGGCCACAGGCGCAGGGACAGCCCGGCTTGGCCGGCGCGCAGGGCGAGGGCCTCGAGGTCGCGGCGCAGGGGCCCCGCCGGCAGGGGTTTGAGGCCCAGGCCGAGCCACAGGAGCAGCGGGAACAGCCCCGCGAAGCCCGCCGCCAGCAGGGCCGTCCAGGCCGCCCCGGCGGGCGCGGATTCCTCGATCCACACGCGCAGGGGCCGGTGGAGCCACAGGGGCGCGCACAGGAGCACCGCCAGGGACAGGGCGGCCAGGCCCACGGCCAGCTGGCGCAGCTGGTAGCGCAGCAGGGCGCGGCGGGCCGCGCGGGGGGCGGCGCTGAAGCGCGCTCCGGCTTCGATCGACGCCAGGCTGAGCAGCACGAAGGGCAGCAGCAGCAGCAGCCCCTCGGGGCGGGGCCAGCCCAGCAAGGTGCCCTCCGGCAGCCCCAGCCGGGCCAGGCAGGCCGGGTAGCCGAGCCCCAGCAGCAGCAGGGCCTGGCCGAGCAGCGGCAGGGCTTCGACCGAGCGCCGCCAGAAGGCCACCAGACGGGGTCGATCGGGCCCCAGGCACAGCCAGGCCCCGAGCCGCGGCCAGGCGGCCAGCGAGAGCAGCGCCAGCGGCGCGATCCAGCCGGGCAGCTCGTCCCCGGCGCCGCCGGCCCGCCGGGCCTCGCCCCAGCCGGCCAGGGCCAGGGCCATCAGGATCGCGGGCAGATGGAACACGGAGCGGGGCGGGACGGGCGCGGGGATGGGGGCAGCGGATCGCCCCGGGGGTCTCTACGACGGGGTCGGCAGCGCTCCCAGCGGCCGGGCGGGCGCCCGACGGGGCCGGGTCCGCAGCGCCGGGATCCGGCCTGGAGCCGCGGGGCCGGTCGCCCGGGCGACGGCCAGGGACGGACCCGGGGGATCGCCGGCGGCGCCGGACGGGCCGGTCGCCGCACCGGCGCGCCAGCCGCGGGCCGGGGCGCTCATCGCCCCCCCGGCAGGCGCTCGACGTTCTTGAAATGCAGCTTGGCCACCTGACCGAGCTGCTCGCGCCCGTGCAGGCGCAGGAACTCGCGGGCGGCCTGGTCCACGGGCGCGCCGGCGCCCTTGCGCAGGGTCACGGCGAAACGCTCCGAAAGCTCGTCCAGGGCCTCCAGGAACAGGGCCCGGGCCACCACCGAGGCGGCCGCCACGGCCGGCTCGTACAGCTCGGCCCGCGGGCGCTGCTCGAGGGCCAGCCCGCGGCCCGCCAGGCCGCGCTCCAGCCGGCCGGCGGGGCCGAATTGGTCGACCACCACGCGATCGCCGGCCTGCGCCACCTGCTCGATCGCGCGCACATGGCATTCCGCCAGCAGCACGTTCAGGTTGCCGCTGCGCGCATAGGCGGCGTTGTAGTCGGCCGGATCGAGGCGCACGATCCCGGGGCGGTAGCGCGCCTCCAGGGCGGCCCCGAGCTCGCGCGCGCGGGCGTCGGCGATCAGCTTCGAATCCGTGACGCCGCTGCTCTTGAGGCGCTGACCCTCGCCGGGCTCCAGCCGCAGCGCGACCACCACCAGCGGCCCGAACAGGTCGCCCTTGCCGGTCTCGTCGGAGCCCACCGTGGGCAGCGACGCGCCCGCGTCGGGCTCGCCCGAGGCGGACCCTGCGAAAGCGCCGGCCGCGCCTTGGGACGCACTGGCCGCGGCCTTTTGGCCCTCCGCAGGCGGACCGGCGGGCAGATGCCGCAGCCAAAACGACTCCGCATCGGCCCCTTGCACCACCAGCTTGCCCGAGGTGTAGAGCGTCACCACCACGCCCTCGCCGCGGGCGCTGAAGCGCGCATAGGGCACGCCCCGGAAGTCGAACGCCGCGCGGCCCAGGCGCGCTTCGAGTTCGCGCCCCTGCGCGGGGCTCAATTTGGCGACGAGGGTGGCTTGGACCACAGGGCTAGATGCGGGGCGGCGGACCCCGCGGGCCCGCTAGACTAGCGCTCCCGGCCCCCCCGCCGCGCCCCCGTCCTCTTCAGCGCCCACGCGCCAGCCCCCACCCCCACGTGGCCAAGATCCTCAACAACATCCTCGAAGCCGTCGGCAACACCCCGCTGGTGCGGCTCAACAAGGTCGGCAAGGACCTGGGCTGCGAACTCTTGGTCAAGTGCGAGTACCTGAACCCGGGCGGCTCGGTCAAGGACCGCATCGGCCGGCGCATGGTCGAGGAGGCCCAGGCCGCGGGCTGCATCCAAAGGGGCGACACGCTGATCGAGCCGACCTCCGGCAACACCGGCATCGGCATGGCCATGGCCGCCGCGGTGCACGGCTATCGGATGATCATCACGATGCCCCAGAAGATGAGCCGCGAGAAGCAGATCGTGCTCGAGGCCCTGGGCGCCGAGATCATCCGCACCCCCACCGAAGCCGCCTACGACGCGCCGGAGAGCCACATCGGCGTGGCCAAACAACTGCGCCAGATCCTGCCGCGCGCGGTGATCCTCGACCAGTACGGCAACCCCAACAACCCGGCCGCCCACTACACCGGCACGGCCGAAGAAATCCTCGACCAAACCGACGGCAAGATCGACTTCTTCGTGGCCACCGCCGGCACCGGCGGCACCCTGGCCGGCACCGCCAAGCGCCTCAAGGAAAAAGTCAAGGGCATCAAGATCATCGGCGTCGACCCGGTCGGCTCGATCTTGGCCGGGCCCGGCCCGATCAAGGGCTACAAGGTCGAGGGCATCGGCTACGACTTCATCCCGGACGTGCTCGACCGCAGCCTGGTCGACGAGTGGGTCAAAACCGAAGACCGCGAGTCCTTCCAGGTCGCGCGGCGCCTGATCCGCCAGGAGGGCCTGCTGTGCGGCGGCTCCTCGGGCTCGGCGGTCTGGGCCGCCATGCAGATCGCCAAGAAATACGGCCCCGGAAAGCGCATCGTCACGATCCTGCCCGACTCGGTGCGCAACTACATGACCAAGTTCATGGACGACGCCTGGATGCGCGAGAACGGCTTCAACGAGAGCCGCTGGGAATCGGCCACCGTCGGCGAGGTGCTGCGCGCCCTGCCCAAGCGCCCGCTCTTGACCGCGCGCTCCTCCGACAACCTGGCGGATTCGGTGATGCTGATGAAGGAAAAAGGCGTCTCGCAACTGCCCGTGGTCGACGAGGGCCGCCTGGTGGGCATCATCACCGAGAGCGACCTGCTCGGCAAACTGGTCGAAGGCCGCGCCAGCCTCTCCTCGGCCGTGGCCGAGGTGATGTTCCGCAACGTCGACACCATCGGCGCCTCCGCCGACGCCGGCCAGCTGCGCGAACTCTTCGCCAAGGGCCTCTCCGCCCTGGTCGTCGACGACCAACACCACCTGCAAGGCATCGTCACCAAGATGGACCTGGTCGACTTCCTGACCCACGCCGTCGACGAAAAGCTGGTCGAAGCCCACGCCAGCAGCTGACGCCGCCCCCTCCCTCTAGACCCCGTTCCTACCTCGCCGGATCACCCCAAGGAACCGGCGATCCCCGGGCCCAGGCCCGCGCGTGCCCCAGCGGCAGCCGGGGCCGGCGGCCTCCGGGGGAGACCAAGGGCGGCAGCCGAGCCCATCAGGGCCCGGGCCAGGAGTCCCCCGTGGCCAGCCGGTCTAGGCGCAACGATCGGGTTTGGCGGTCCAGCCGAAACGGCCTGCGGTTCGCGCTGCCGGAGGCACCCTTGCTGGGCGCAGCAGCCCCTGTGCGGCCCCAGCGGCCCGCGTGCCCCGGCCGCTACCCGGCGCCTCCCTGGGATCTGGGTCCGAGGGCAGAGCCAGGGAGGTGGGAGCCCAAGGCGGCCTCCCCGGCGCCATGGTGCCCTGCCACTTTTGGGCTTCCGGGGTAGGCTCACTCGCGAGTCTGTGGCACCGCTTCCCCCCAACGCGACCTACCCGTCGACCGCCCTGCCATGTTCTCCACTTCCCACTGGCTGCCGACCCTGACCGCGGGGCTCCTCGGCGCCGCCCTGCTCAGCCCCCAGACTGCCGCTCAGCACGCGAATGGGCAGGCAGAACCGGGGCTGCCTGCGGGGAGCGCAGCTCCCCACGAGCTCGACGGGCGCCTGGTGCAAGTCGAAGGCCGCTGGCACCTGGCCGAGTTCGGGCGCCACTACCCCGTGCTCATGAACGAGGTCTCGGCACGCCCCATGCCCGGGATCGGCGTGGATCGGCTCCTGGCGGCCCTGGCGGCGGCAGGAATAGAAGCCAGCGTCACGCGGATTTCCCGGCTGGAAGCGGTCGACTTCGAGCTCCGGGGCGCGGAGCCGGCCTTCATGGCCCTGGCCGCCCTGCGCAACAGCGGGCTGGTGCGCTGGGCTGAATTGAGCGCCCTGGGCGCCTACACCCTGCAGGGTCCGCCCAGCAACGATGCGCTCTATGGCGAGCAATGGTATCTCGAGAACACCGGCCAATCCGGCGGCCTGATCGATGCCGACATGGACGCCCAAGAGGCCTGGGCCCTGGAGGTCGGCGATCCGAGTGTGATCGTGTCTGTGATCGACAGCGGGACATCGATCTTTCACCAGGACCTGGCGGCCAACATTTTCGTCAATGCCGGCGAGATCGAAGGCAACGGCCTGGACGACGACAACAATGGCAGGATCGACGATGTCCGCGGCTGGGATTTCGCCAACAACGACAATGATCCGACATCCACCTTCTTTCACGGCACGGCCGTAGCGAGTTGCGTGGCCGCGGTGCGCAACAACGGTGTCCAACTGGCCGGCTTGGCCGGAGGCGATGGGCCGGGCACGGGCGTCCGCGTCCTGGCCTGTGGGATCGGCGCCTTTTTCCCGATCGCCTCCGTGATCGACGATGCCGTGGTCTACTCCGCGGACATGGGAGCGCGGGTGATCACCCTCAGCTTCGGCGTGCCCTCCAGCCAGGCCATCATCGATGCCCTGCGCTACGCCCACGACCAGAAGGGCGTCTTCATCGATTGCGCCGCGGGAAACAACGGCGGCACGATCGGGTTTCCCGCGAACCAGCCGGAGGTGATGGCGGTGGGCTCCACCAACCGGTTCGACCAGCGCTCCAACTTCAGCAGCTTCGGACCCAGTCTGGAGGTCATGGCTCCTGGAGAAAGCGTGCTGATGCTCAGCCTCAACAACGGCACGACGACCAGCGATGGCACGTCGTTTTCGGCCCCGCTGACCGCCGCAGCCGCGGCCCTGGTTTTTTCGGCCAACCCGGGCCTGACCAACACGGATGTGCGGCAGCTGCTCAAGGACACCGCCGATGACCTGGGCGCACCCGGCTTCGACACGTTGACCGGCTTTGGCCGAATCAACGCCGGCCGTGCGGTTTCCAGCGCCCTGGGCCTGACCCCTGGCAAGTTCATTGCCTACGGCAGCGGACTGGCAGGCACCAACGGGCTCAAGCCGGTGATCAACTACACCGGGGGCCTGCCGAAGGTGGGCAACGGAGCCTTTGCCCTGACCATCAACCGCGCCGGGCCCAACCTCGCTGCCACCCTGGGAGTCTCCGCGGGAACGGCCCAGGCACCCTTCTTCGGCGGCACCCTCTACTTGGATTTGAGCCAGGTGGTGTTCACCGCCACAGCGGTGACATCCCCCCTGGGCGTGGGCAGCCTCGGGGTGCCGATTCCGAATCTCCCCGCCCTGGTGGGGCTGCCCTTCGAGGCCCAATGGGCCGTGCTGGATCCGCAAGGTCCTCAGGGTCTGGCGCTGTCGAACGCCGCGACCTTGCAGATCGGATCCTGACGGGCTCTGCTGACCGAGAACGGGCGCCGCCCAGGGCGGCGCCTGATTCCCGAGCCAAGGGCTGCGATCGAGCCGAAACCTCGGGAACCGTGAGGGCAGGATTGCCGCCCCCACGGAACCAGCGAGCGAAACTGCCCGTTCCCCCGGCTCCGGTCCAGGGTTGCGAAGGCTGCGCCGCAGGCCGAGCCGGCACACGGGGATGGGGTGGTGCGCCGCCGACGGCCAGGACCCTGGCGGGATCGTTGCAACGCCCCGAGGTGACCGGAGCTGCCCCGCGCAGCGCAGCAGATCGAGCTGGAACCCTGACCGGCATGCTGGTGCGGTAACTCCACCGGTGGGCATGCGGTAGGCAGCTGACCGCACGGCGGACAAGGCCCTTCGGAAGCTGTTGCCTGTTCTTGCAGCCTGGTATCGGACGCTTTCTCTCGAGCCCGCGGATGGATGGCGAGTTTGAGCTCCTACGGCGAATAGGAGAGTTCGTCGGCTGCACTCCGCGGAGGACCCGGGCTAGCGCCCATGGCGCTCGGAACCGCGCGATTCCCGATCGGCGGGCGCGCCCTCCGGGCGTGCATAGACCCAGACCGTCGCCCCAGGCTCAGACAAGGTCGTGTGGGCCCCGGGCGTTTCGGACGGAACCACGACGAGCACCCGCAATCCATCGCCGAACCATTGCTCGCCGTGGGTTTCGACCAGCGCGTCCGCGAGGTCTGGCGCGACTCCCGCATAGGTGAGCAGTCGAACCATGGCCGCGGCAGGGTCGAGGTCCGCCCAGGCGATCGATTCGCCACGGAGCGGCACTGGCACTTCCATCCTGCTCTTGGCGGAATGCAAGGCATAGACGCCATAGGCACTGCCCGCGGCGCTGCCCTCGAAGCTGAGGAAGCGGGCCTTCAACTGCGGGTCCTCGTTGACCGCGACGATGAGGTCGCTCTCGAACCACACCCGAATCGGCAGCTCCGCCGCGCCCCTTGGCGCGCCGGTCAGGCCGTCCCACACGGCCGGCGGCTCAGGGGCGGAGGCTGCGGGCGCCTGGCAAGCGGCGGCGGCGAGGAGTGAAACGAGGAGCAGGCTTCGACCCCTGAAGGTCGCGAGCCCGAGCTCGGTCAGGGGAATCCTCCGAAGGGAACCGCTGGGATTTCCGATTCGTGCACGCACAGACTTCAAGGGGGATGAGAATTGGAACTCAAGGCATGAAGCGTACGCCAAGGATGAGGCTCAGAAACGTGAGCCCGAAGTGTCGTCCCCCGGACTCGGACCCGTCAACCGTCCA
Organism: Planctomycetota bacterium; assembly: GCA_044375105.1. Lineage (GTDB taxonomy): Bacteria > Planctomycetota > UBA1135 > UBA1135 > JBIKLM01. The sequence goes on along the minus strand of JBILNK010000009.1, from coordinate 40,436 downwards.
CAGCGACCAGCGCACAGCCCGCCGACAGGCCCAGCGACCGATCGAGCCTCCTCGCCGACCTGGCTCGGCAAGTGTGGACACGATCTCACCTGCCCTCCCCCCATCATGGCTCCGGCATACCGAGGCAGCACATGCTCTGCGGCCGTCGTGCAGCCAGCAGCTCAGCAGATTTGCGGCGAGTTGGCCCAAAGTGGTGGCCATGGAGCCTGAGCACCTGGGCAGATCATCGAGGCCCTTCCGAGTCCTTCCCCGGTCGACCGGCCTTCGGGACGGCGTCAACGAAAGACCTGGAGGTCGTTGCGGACGGGCGATAGCCAATTCCGCAAAGGCATCCGTTGCGCGCGCCAAGGATCCGAGTCCCCTGGGATGGGAACGGTTCGGGGATGGCCAGCACGACGCAACCCAATGGTCAGAGGTTCGCACCATGGAAGTCGCGGACAGGCGCCCGGTAGGCAACGGCCTGACAGCAACCTGATTGCCAGGCCAGTCGCAGGCGGAGCCAGCCCTTCCAGCGGCGAGGCGGAGGTGCTGTGCCGCAGCGTCGACACCCTCCTCGCTTCCGCGACGCCGGCCGGCTGGGCAAACTCTTCGCCAAGGGCCTCTGCGCCCTGGTCGTCGATGACCACCAGCACAGGCACGGCATCGTCACCGCAGTGGACCTGGCCGACGTCCGGACCCAGGCAGTCGATCCAGGGCGAGTTGAGGCCGGCGCCTGCCCTTGACGGGCGCAGGGCCGTGGCTCGGATGGCGTGCGGGGTGACCCGCGTCCAGGTCGGCGCGCGCGGTGGCGGGATGCGCCGGCGGGCCCGGGGTGTAGTCTGTGGCCCTTGCCTGACCGCAGCCGATGATCTCAGGCCAAATAGGAGCGCAGCGGGTCGATCTGGGGGCGCAGGGGACGCCGCTCCTGGCGCTCGATCGGCTCGGGGTGGAGCTCGGGCTCGGGGCCGGGCGCTTGTGGGTCAAGCGCGAGGATCTGGGGGGTTTGGCTGGCGGCGGCAACAAGTTCCGCAAGCTCGAATTCGAGCTCTGGCGGGCCCTGCGCGAGGGGGCCGATGGGGTCGTGATCGGAGGCGGGGCGCAGAGCAATGCGGTGCGCGCCAGCGCAGCGGCGGCGGCGCGGCTGGGGCTCGCTTGCCACGCGGTGCTGGGCGGTCCGGCGCCCGAGCGGGAGAGCGGCAACCTGCTGCTCGATCGGCTGCTGGGCGCCCGCGTGGAGTGGCTCGAGGCCTACGACTTCGAGCGGGTCGAGGCAGCCATCCAGGCCACCTGCGCGCGCCTCACGGCCGAGGGGCGGCGGCCCTATCGGCTGCCGATCGGGGTCTCGACACCGCTCGGCGCCCAGGGGTATGTGCGCTGCGCGCTCGAGCTCCACGGGCAGCTGCCGGAGGCGGGTTCGTGGGTTGTGGCGGCCGGGTCGGGCGGTACCCAGGCGGGGCTGCTGGCGGGGCTGGCGCTGCTGAGGGGCAGCGGGCAGCGCGTGCCCGAGCTGGTGGGCGTCGACGTGGGGGCACGGCCCGAGGTCGCGGGGGCGATCGATGCCCTGGCCGAGGGGGCCGCGGTCCTGGCCGGCGCGCCGGCCCCGGGTCCCGCCCGGGTGCTCTCCGGCTTCGTCGGGCCGGGCTACGGCGCCCCCACCGAGGCCCTGGTCGAAGCCCTGCGCCTGTGCGCACGCCTCGAGGGGCTGCTGCTCGACCCGGTCTACACCGGCAAGGCCATGGCCGGGCTGATCCATTTGGCCCGCCGCGGCGAGCTGCCCCCCGGGCCGGTCGTGTTCCTGCACACCGGCGGCACCCCGGCCCTGTTCGACCCGCGCTTCGCCGCCCTGGGCTCGGGCTGAAGCCCGCCGCCCCCCGCTTCCGGGACCGGCCAGCGGCACCGGACCCACCCCCGGCGCCGCCAAAGGAGGTCTCCCGCCAGCCCGCTTGGCTCGGATGCCCCCAGGCCTGCCATTGGACCTTAACGGATATCCAATGGAGGCTAAAGTGCATTCAGTAGACCTAGAAGATCGGCCCGAGCCCGGTCGGCCTGGCTTCAAGGCCGGCGTCGGACCGTCGTGAGGCCTGAAGCGGACCGCAAGGCACCATTAAAGTCGCTTCAAAACGATAACACTTAGACTTCATATGGCGAGTTGAGACTCGCTATCGAGGCCGCCGAGCAGCGGTTCCCGGGGCTCCACGATGGGATCCGGGGGAGGCCGGGTCTATCCTGGTCGCCGCCCTGCTGGACCAGGGGTCCGATGCTGTCGATCGCCGGAGGTTTCACCTCGTCCGAGACCACCCTGCTGCTGCTGAGCATCGGACTGATGCTGGGGATGGGCCGCGCCCTGGGGGAACTGGCGAAGCGCCTGGGCATGCCGGCCCTCCTGGGTGAAATCGTGGCGGGGATCCTGCTGGGACCGGGCCTGCTGGGCCGCCTGGTGCCGGAGCTCTACGGCGCCCTGTTCCCGCGCTCCGGCGGGGTCCTCCTGGCCCAGCAGTCCCTGGTCCTGCTGGCGATCACCCTCTATCTGCTGGTCGCGGGCATGGAGGTCAACCTGCGCACGGTGTGGCGGCAGGGGCGGGTGGCGCTGTGGGTCGGGGGCCTCGGCCTGGTGGTGCCCTTCGCTTTGGGGTTCGGGCCGGGCTGGCTGGCCCCGGACTGGTTCGGGGGCAACCCGGAGCAGAGCCGTCTGGTGCTGGCCCTGTTCCTCGGCACGGCGCTCTCGATCTCGGCCCTGCCGGTGATCGTGCGCACGCTGATCGACCTGCGCCTCTACAAGTCCGATCTGGGCATGCTGATCGTCGCCGCGGCGATCCTCAACGACCTCCTGGGCTGGATCATTTTCGCGGGCGTGATCGGCTTGATGAGCTCGGCTTCCGGGGCGGTCGACGCGCCTTCGGTCGAGGCCATCGCCGCGGGGACCCTGGCCTTCAGCGCCCTGATGCTGATGCCTGTGCGGCTGACCCTGCGCCGCCTGGTGCCTTGGGTCCAGGACCACGGCCGCTGGCCGGGAGCGGTGATGAGCCTGGCCTTCATCGGCGCGCTGCTGTCCGCCGCGGCCACCGAGTGGATCGGCATCCACGCCGTGTTCGGGGCCTTCCTGTTCGGGGTGGCGCTGGGGGACAGCGCCAGCCTGCGCGAGGAGACGCGCGCCACTATGGAGCGCTTCATCTCGGTCTTCTTCGCGCCGCTGTTCTTCGTCAGCATCGGTCTGCGGGTCGACTTCGTGGCGCACTTCGACGGGCTGCTGACCGGGGTGCTGATCGTGCTGGCGACCGTCGGCAAGGTGGCCGGCTGCCTGGCGGGCAGCCGGATCGGCGGCCTCAACCTGCGCGAGTCCCTGGCGGTCGCGGCGGGCATGAACGCGCGCGGCGCCATGGAGATCATCCTGGGCAGCCTGGCCTTGGCGGCCGGCCTGATCGGCGAGCGCCTGTTCGTGGCCCTGGTGGTGCTGGCGCTGTTGACCTCCCTGGCCAGCGGCCCGGCGATCGCGCGCATCCTGCGGCCGGCCAAGCAGCGCCCCAAGCTGCTCGGTTATTCCGGCGCCGGGCTGTTTCTGGCGGAGCTGCGCGCGCGCGAGGCCGAATCCGCGATCGGCGAGCTGGCCGCCGTGATCGCCAAGGAAAAGCACCTGCCCGAAGGCCCCCTGCGCCAGGGCTTCCTCGAGCGCGAGCGCGCCCTCAGCACCGGCCTGCCCAACGGCATCGCCGTGCCGCACCTGCGCTGGGACGATCTGCCGGGACCCGTGATCGCCCTGGGGATCTCGCGCCGCGGCATCGACTTCAACACCTCCGACGGCCTGCCCGTGCATCTGGTGGTGCTGATCCTGACGCCCACCGTCAACCGCGAAAGCCAGCTCGCCATCCTGGGCGAAATCGCCTCGACCTTCCCCGACCGCGAGGCCCTCGCCGGCCTAGACGGCGTGCACGAGTGGGAACAACTCGTGGCCTGGTACGAAGAGCGCCTGGCCGAGCGCAGCGCTCGCTGATCTAGCGGCCCACCTGCGCTACGACGAAAACCAAAGGGTTTCGCGCCAGCTCCGGACAGCGCCCGCTGGAAAGCGCATCTCGCTCCGCCAGGACCCAGGGTTCTCCGGCCGAGCGCGGCCTACCCGCGATGGGTTCCGAGCCCGTCAGCCGGCGGGGGGTTCCTGGAAGCCGCCTTGGCGGTAGGTCAGGACCAGGGTGTCGCGGTGGCCGGGGGCGCCCAGGGGTTGGATCGGCGTGGTCTCGTGGATCACGCGGGTGTCGTCCAGCAGCAGGGCCGACCAGGGCGCGGTCAGGGTGAAGCGCTGGCCGCGGGGGCCGGCGGCTTCGAACACGCGCGTTTCGCCGCCCTTGATGCCGCGGCGGCCGACCAGCACCACGGCCACGAAGTCGACTCCGTCGCGGTGGGCGCCCTCGGGCGTCGGACGCCCGATGCCGCTGGCGGTGTCGATGCGGAAGGCGTGGGCCTCCACGGACCAGGGACCCCCGGGCCGCAGGCCGTGGAACAGGCGCCCCAGGCCGGCCAGCAGCGCGCGGAAAGCCGGCGCCTCCGCCAGGCCTGGCTCGAGGGGCTGGAACCAGCGCTGGATGCCGCCGTGCAGGGCGTTGTAATCGACCGATTGCCAGTGGGCGCGGTGCGGCGCGCCCTGGACCCCCTCCGCGCCGACCACGAAACAGGAGTGGCGCCGGCGGCGATAACGGCCCCCATCGCGCAGGTAAAGGTCCGGCTCCAGGCGCTCCCAAGCGCCTTCCAGGCCCACCAGCTCGGCCCGGGGGACCCCCGCCAGCGAAGCCACCTCGCGCGGCTCGAGCACCACGTAGCCCTCGCTGCGCAGCGCGGAAGGCGCCTCCGCCCCGGGGCGGTACGGCGGCTCGAATAGGGCCGTCATGGGTCGGCAGGATAGCCCCGCCTCGGGCTCGGCGCGAATCCGTGCGGGACGCGGGCCTTCCTACAGCATTGGGATCCGCTCCGGCGCGGACCGTCCGCGGGCCCAGCCGCTATCCTCGCGGCCCCACGTCGGAGGCCTACCAGAGCCCCCGGGAAGTCCCAGAGCCCCGCGTCCCACGACCCCACGCGATGAAATCCCAGCTCCTCTCGCTCTCCTTGGCCGCGGCGGCCCTGTTCGGCGCCGCGCCGGCTTTGTCCGCGGCCCCGCGCCTGGACGAAGGCATGTGGCTGTTCAACGAGGCGCCGATCGCGGCGATTCAGAAAGCCTATGGCTTCCAGCTGACCCAGGCCTGGCTCGAGCACGTGCAGAAGAGCTGCGTGCGCTTCAGCACCGGCGGCTCGGGCTCGCTGGTCTCGAAGGACGGGCTGGTGATGACCAACCACCACGTGGCCTCCGAGGTCCTGGCGCAGCTCAGCACCTCCGAGCGCGACCTGCTGGCCAAGGGCTACCTGGCCAAGGGCGCGGCCGAGGAGCTGCCCTGTCCGGACCTCGAGCTCTTGGTGCTGTGGACCATCGAAGACGTGACCGCGCGGGTCGAAGGCGCGGCCAAGCCGGGCATGAGCGCCGCCGAGGGCGGGGCCGCCAAGCGCGCCGAGATCTCGCGCATCGAGAAGGAGTCCGGCGAGAAGTCGGGCCTCAAGGCCGAGGTCGTCACGCTCTACAAGGGCGCGCGCTACCACCTCTATTCCTACAAGCGCTTCACCGACGTGCGCCTGGTGTTCGCGCCCGAGAAGGCCGCCGCGTTCTTCGGCGGCGACCCGGACAACTTCGAGTTCCCGCGCTTCTGCCTAGACGTGACCTTCTTCCGCATCTACGAGGGCGGCAAGCCCTTGCAGCCGGAGCACCACCTGACCTGGAGCGCCGATGGCGCCGACGCCGGCGAGCTGGTCTTCGTGGCGGGACACCCGGGCAGCACCGAGCGCCAAAACACGGTCGCGCACCTCGAGTACTTCCGCGACGTGCGCTATCCGAGGACCCTGGCGCGCCTGTGGCGCCGCGAGGTGCAGCTGCACACCTTCATGGGCCGCAAGGAGGAATGGCGGCGCATCGGCGAAGAGGACCTCTTCGGCGTGCAGAATTCGCGCAAGGCGCTCTCGGGCCGCTTGGAGGGCCTGCTCGATCCGGCCATCATGGGCCCTAAACTGGAGGCCGAGCGGCGCCTGCAGGCCTTCGTCTGGTCGGACCCGGCGCGCAGCGCCAAGTGGGGCGACGCCTGGGATCGCATCGAACAGGCCCAGCACAGCGCGGCTTCCCTGTGGGACCTGAGCGCGGCCCAATCGGGCGGCGGCAGCGTACTGTTCGGCACGGCGCGCAGTTTGGTGCGCGCGGCCGCGGAACGGCCCAAGCCCTCGGCCGAGCGCCTGCGCGAATACAGCGATGCGGCCCTGCCGCGCCTCGAGCAGCAGCTGTTCTCGCCGGCCCCGGTCCACGCCGACCTGGAGGTCGACGCGCTGCGCTCCTGGCTCTTGTCCCTGGGCGAAAACCTGGGCGGCGACCATGCGCTGACCAAGCGCGCCCTGGGTGGCAAGTCCCCCGGCGCCCGCGCCGAAGAGCTGGTGCGCGGCTCGAGCCTGCTCGACCCCGCCGGGCGCCGCGCCCTGTGGGACGGCGGCCAGGCGGCCATCGACGCCTGCCAGGAGCCGCTGGTGCGCCTCTTGGTGGCCATCGACGCCGACGAGCGGGCCGTGCGCAAGCGCCTCGAGGACGAGGTCGATGCGGTCCAGCGCGTGGCCTACGGCCAGATCGCCGAAGCCCAATTCGCGCTCTACGGGACCAGCGTGTACCCGGACGCGACCTTCACCCTGCGCCTCAGCTACGGCAAGGTCGCCGGCTACGAGCAGGACGGCGAGCAGATCGCGCCCTTCACCAACCTGGGCGGCAAGTTCGAGCGCTCCCGCGCCCGCGGCGGCCAAGCGCCCTTCGACCTGCCGGCCTCCTGGGTGGCCGCGGAAGCGCGCCTCGACAAGAGCGTGCCGTACAACTTCGTCAGCACCAACGACATCATCGGCGGCAACTCCGGCTCGCCGGTGGTCGACAAGGCGGGCGAGGTCGTGGGCCTGATCTTCGACGGCAACATCCAGAGCCTGGTGGGCGCGTTGGCCTACAGCGAAACCCAGGCGCGCTCCGTGTCGGTCGACTCGCGCGGCATGATCGAAGCCCTGCGCGTGATCTACGGCGCCGAGGCCCTGGTCAAGGAGTTGACCGCTCGGGCGCGTTGAATTCGGGCCTGCGGGCCGCCCGCGGCGGCCGGTGCGGCGGGGATCGGCGCGCAACGCCGGTCCCCGCCGCTGATTTCTAGGCTTGGGGCTGCTGCGGCGGCCCCGGGCAACGGCGAGCGAAGCGAAACTCCCGGCTCCGCTGGCGCTGGGTTTCTGGCGCCGCGTTCGAAAGCAGACGGACTTCGCTGCCATCGGAGAGCTTTCGATCGAGGCCGCCCGAGGGCTTCCAGGGGCTGGTTCGAAGGGGCCCTTTGGGCCCCGCCCGCGGATCGATCCCGCCGGGGTCGCCGATTCGGCGCCGATCGAGGCAGAGCCCGCGGATTTCGGCCCGGGGCAGGCAGATCGGAGGCACACCAGCGGGTCGGACTCGGAGCGGGTATAAGCACTCCCGAGGCATCGCGATGCGGACCTGTCCGCGAAAGGACGAGATCGGCCCCATGACTTCGATTCGATCCGGATTCGGCGCAGCGGTGCGGCTAATCGCGGCGCTGGGCCCGCTGGCCTGCTCCGCGGCCGCCCAGGTGCACTACCACGCGGATGGCTCGCCGTGGAATCAGCGCGCCGAGGCGGGGCCCGACGCGGAGGTGCCGGGCTGGTACTACAACCTGGGGCTCAGCGGCCTGCGCGTGGAGCTGGTCGAGTCGGCCCCCACCCATCTGTTGGTGCGGCATGTGTTGCGCGGCTCGCCGGCCGAGGGCCTGCTGGCGCCGGGGGATCATGTGGTGGGCGCGGGCGGGCGCCGCTTCGAGACCCCCCACCAGAACGGCTACGGCATGGAGGTTTTCGGCGCCCGCGGTCCGGTGTCGGACTTCGCCGAGGCTCTGGAAGCCTGCCAGGCGCCCGCCGGCGATGGCCGCCTGCGGCTGGCGGTCGAGCGCGGCGAGCGCGGCGAGCGCCCGATGGAGGTCGAGCTGACGATCGGCAAGGGCTACGGGTCCTACGCCCCCAGCTTCCCCGCGGGATGCCCGAAGAGCGAGCGCATCCGGCGGGAGCTGCTCGAGTCCCTGTTGGCCGCTCAGGGCGAGGATGGTTCCTTCGGCGATCCGGTGGTCAACACCTTCGCGCCCCTGGCGCTGCTGGCGTCCGGGGAAGCGCGGCACCTGGCCGCGGTGGAGCGCAACGCGCGCTTCCATGCGGCCAGCACCTCGGCCCGCGACGAGGACGATCTGATCCATTGGCGCTACATGGCGGCGGCGATCGTGCTCGGCGAGTATTTCCTCGCCAGCGGAGCGGACTGGGTCCCGCCCGAGCTCGAGCAAATCCGCGATTTCCTGCTGTCGTCCCAGTACCTGCGGCTCGAGCAGGTCAATCCGGAGGTCAAGAACAGCCACCCGGACAGCTATCCCAGCGATGCGCGGCAACAACACGGCGGCTGGGGCCACAACCCGGGTTTCGAGGGCTATGGCCCGATCGCCATGCTGACCGCCCAGGGCCTCTTGGCGCTCTCGCTGATCGAGCGCTGCGGCGTGCCGGTGGAGCGCGCCCGGCTGGAGGCGGCCCGGGACTTCTTGGAGCGCGGCGCCGGCCCCAACGGCTACGTCTGGTATGCGGACCAGGTGGCGGCGGAGGCGGATTGGGCCGATATGGGCCGCACGGGGGCGACCGCCATCGCGCTGCAGCTCTATCGGGCGCCGGACGCCGCGATCCGCGAGCGGGTGCGCACGCGCCTGCGGCAGCATGTGCTGCTGATCGGCGAGCACCCGCAGAGCTTCCCCGACACCCACGGATCGCCGCTGATGGGCATGGGCTACGGGGGTGTCGCGGCGCACCTCAGCGAAAGCAGCTTCCGCAGCCTGATGGACGCGAACCGCTGGTGGTTCAGCCTGGCCCAGTGCCCGGACGGCTCCTTTTGTTACCAGCCCAACCGCGACAACGCCGGCTACGGCTCCGATTCGCGCCTGTGCGCCAGCGCGGTGACCGCGTTCCTGTTCTCGCTGCCGCGGCGCAGCCTGGCGATCACCGGCCGGGCCCTGCCGGCGGTACTGGACGGCGCCGCCGCGCCGGGAGAAACGGCACCGGGAGACGGCTCGTCGGACGAGCGTTCGTCCGCGGATGAACCGCCCGCGGAGCGCGGCGGATCGAGCCGCTCGCAGGCGTTCGAAGGCGCTGCGAATCGCACGGGCGGCGCAGAGCGGCGGCCCGCGGCAGGGCTCCCCGGATAGGCCCCCAGCGGGGTCCCCGGGCAGCCCGGCGCCGGCGCGCCGGAGTTCCCAGGGTCCGGGGCGTAGAATTCGCCCGCCCCCCCGGAGCCTCCCGACGATGCCCTTCCAACTGGCCCTCCTGACCCTGCTCTTGGCCCTGGTCGCCGTCGCCATGCGGGCCGGGTCGGTGGGCTTGACCCCGCGCCCGGAGGAGCCGCGCTCGGTCGCCGCGGTGCTGGGCGTGCGGCGCAGCTTCGTGCTGCTGCTCGGCCTGGCCCTGGGGCTGGCGGTCTGGGAGTGGAGCGCGGCCCACGACTGGACGCACTTCGCCTGGATCGTGCAGGGCTGCCTGATCGTCGGTTTCCTGGGCTCCGGCTGCTGGTTGGCGGAGGCCGCGGCGATCGAGCTGGATTCGCCCGCGGACGAGCGGCCCCTGCGCCTGACCGCGCGGCCCTGGGTGTTCCCGCTGCTGCTGGCGCTGATCGCGGCCCTGGTGCCGACCCTGATGACGGCCTCGCCGAGCCCGGCCCAGGCGGCGCGCGCCGCGGAGCCCCACTGGCCCGCGCTGATCGAATTGGCGCGCTTCGGCTTCGGCGGCGCGCGCCCGGCCAGCCTCGAGCCCCTGACGGCCGAGCAGATCTCGCGCGGCCTGGGCGCCCTGCCGCGGCCCCTGTCGGTGTCCGCCAGCCTGCTCTACTCCGCGGCGCTGCTGGCGGTGGCCTTCGCGCTGCTGCGGTTGCTCGCGGGCCGCCTCGAACAAGCGCGCCCGCGCGCCAGCCTGCGGCTGATCGGACCCTGGGTGCTGTGGATGGTGCTGGTGCTGTCGAGCTCCGTGCCGGCCGACCCCTTCGACGCGGGTTTTTTCCTGCCCGGCGGCATCGATCAGGGGGGGCTGTGGAAGAGCGAGCCGGTCAGCCTGCGCGCCTTCGGACCGGTGCTGACCCTGGGGCTCCTCTGCGCCCTGCTGGCGGCCGTGCCGGGCCGCTCGGCGGCCAGGGCGGCTTGAAGGGCGCCGCGGGGGAGCCCCGCGGTCAGCGCGTGGCGCGCGCCAGGCGATCCTGGATCGCCAGCCAGTCCTCGCCGGTCGGCGGCGCTTCGACCAGGATGCGGGCCGGGCGGCGCTGGTCCAGGGAGCGCAGGCCCGCGTACAGACCGCGGGCGTAACCGCGGGCGTCCGCGGGCAGGGCCAGGCCTTCGAGGCCCGCCGGCAGGCTGCCGAGCGCCAGCACCAGGGCGGGCCGGCCGCCGTGGGCGAGCTCGACGGCGCGCGGCGCGAGGCGCTCGCGCGGGCACAGCTCGGCCGGGGCGCGCGGCGCGTAGTGGCTCGCCAGGGAACCGGAGACCCGCGGGCTGCCGGCGGCGGGGCCGCTCTCGACGGAACGACCGAGGGCTGCGGCTAGCTCCGGCGCGCCGAGGGCGCCGGGGCGCAGGATGCGCGGCCGGTCGCCCGACAGGTCGACGATCGTCGATTCGATGCCGAAGTCGCAGGGTCCGCCGTCGAGCACCAGGGGCAGCTCGGCGCCGAATTCGGCGCGCACATGCTCGGCGCGCGTGGGGCTGACCTGGCCGAAGCGGTTCGCGGAGGGCGCCGCCAGCGCGCGCCCGAAGGCCTGCAGCAGCTCGAGCGCGACCGGATGGGCCGGCATGCGCAGGCCGACCGTGTCCTGCCCCCCGGTCACCTGCGGTAGCACCTCCGCGCGCCGCGGCAAGATCAGGGTCAAGGGGCCCGGCCAGAAGGCCTCGATCAGGCGCCAGGCCTCGTCGGGCACGCGGCGCGCCCAGGCTTCGACCCAGGCGGCGGCGCCCAGATGCACGATCAGCGGATGGTCCGCGGGGCGGCCCTTGAGGGCGAAGATGCGCTCGACGGCGCGCGCGGAAGCCGCGTCTCCCGCCAGGCCGTAGACGGTTTCCGTGGGCAGGCCGACCAGCTCGCCGCGTTCGAGGGCCGCCAGGGCCGCGGCGCGGGCGCTCGCATCGAGGCGCGGGGCGAGGTCGCGGTCGGGTTGCACGGGGACAGCATAGGCAGGGCCGCCGCGCCGGGGAGCCGCGGGCCGGGCAGCGGCTCTGGGAAGCGTTCGGGCGCGCTGCGAGGCCGAGGCGGCGGCGGGCGGCGGGTCCCGTGGATCCCGCAGCGGGCGCCGGAGGGTCCCGGAGCCGCCGCAGCGCGGCCGGGCCCGGAACGGATGGCCGGTCGCCGACCGAAAACGGGCTTTCGCTGTAGTAGCTCAGCTAACACAGCCGATCGGGAGCGCCATGTGGATCCAAATCGATCCCCTGGGGGCCGAGCCGCTCTTCCGGCAGATCTGCTCGGGGGTCAAGGGCGCCGTGGCGCGCGGGCGGCTGGCAGCGGGCGAGCGGCTGCCCTCGGTGCGCGAGCTGGCCCAGGAGCTCGCCATCAACCCGAACACGGTGGCCAAGGCCTACGCCGAGCTCGAGCACGAGGGCGTGATCGTCCGGCGGCAGGGGGCGGGCTGCTTCGTGCGCGGCGGCCAGAGCGGCCTCAGCGAGGAACACCGCCGGCGCGAGCTGGCGCGCCTGGCGGAGCGTTTGGCTGTGGAGGCCTTCCACCTCGGGCTCGGCGGGGGCGCGGTGCGCGCGGCACTGGATGCGGCCCTCGAGCAACTGCCCGCAGGCATGGCGCAGGCTGCGCCAGCGCCCGAGGCGCAAAAAGATCCAAACGAACCCGATACCGACCGGAGCCAGCCCCGGTCTTTCGATTCGCCCGACGCGACGCGGAGGGCTTCCTGATGGACGCGATCCGATTCCAAGACGTGTGGCGGCGCCATGGCGACCGCTGGGTGGTGCGCGGACTCGATTTCCGTGCCCCGCGCGGTCAGGTGACCGCTTTGCTCGGCCGCAACGGCGCGGGCAAATCGACTTCGATCCAGATGCTGATGGGCTTCCTGGCGCCCCACTCCGGCTGCGTGTCGGTGCTCGGGCAGGACGCGGCCAAGCTCGACGGCGAGGCCCGCGAGCGCATCGGCTACGTGCCCGAGGACCATCCGCACTTCCAGGGCATGCGCATCGCCGATGTGCTCGACTTCGAAGCCGGCACGCGCCGCCGCTTCGACCGCGCCCTGGCCGAGGAGCGCCTGGGGGCGATCGGCCTCGAGCGCCGCGCGCGGGTCGGCAACCTCTCGCGCGGCATGCGCGCCCAGCTGTCGATCATCGTGGCCCTGGCCTGCGACCCGGAGCTGCTGGTGCTCGACGACCCCGGCCTGGGCCTCGACCCGATCGCGCGCCGCGAGGTGCTCGAAGCGGTGATCGACACCCTGGCGGAGCGCGGCACCTCGGTGCTGTTCACCAGCCACGTGCTCTCCGACGTCGAGCGCTTGGCGGACCGCGTGGTCGTGCTGCACGAGGGCCGGGCCTTCCTGGACGCCTCCCTGGACAGCCTGCGCAGCGGCGTCCACCACGGCTTCCTGACGGCCAGCGGGCTCGACGCCGCCGAGCTGGCCGGGCGGCCGGGCCTGCTGGCGGCGCGGCGCCGGCGGGGCGGTTTCGAGCTCTACGCCAAGGACCGCGGGGCGCTGGCGGAGCTGGCCAGCTTCGGTCCCCTCGAGATCGGGCCCTGCCCGGGGCTCGAGGATCTGTTCCTCGGTCTGCTCAGCGAATCTCGGAGGTCGGCATGATCGCGCTCTTGCGTTACGAAGTCTGGCGCGCCTTCTGGGCCGGGCTGATCCTGACCCTGTTGGTCAGCATTCCCCTGTTGACCCACGACAGCGGGGATGTCCAAGCCCTGCTATTCGACAAGGGCGCGTCCCGCGACCTGGCGCGCCTGGCGATCGCGCTGCCGTTCGGCCTGGCCTTGGTGCAATTCGGCCTCGAGCGCTGGCGCGGTCTGCTGCCGCTGCTGATACACCGCGGCACGCCAGCGCGGAAGATCCACGCCGCCAAGTCGATCGTCGGGCTCGGCCTTTCAGCCTTGTTCCTGCTGGGCGTCCTGGCGATCGAAGTGCGCTTGGCGGTGCGCAGCGGCCAACCTTCGGTGCTGATCGGCGAGGCCCTGTGGGTGCTGCCGCAGCTCCTCTGCCTGGCCTTTGCGAGCTGGAGCACCGGCGAGCTGTCTTCACGGGGCTCGAAGCGCTCTGGGCTGGCGATCGGAGCGCGGCTGGGACTCGGCTATCTGGGCTTGCACGGACTACACGCCTGGGGCCGGGACCTGGGCCGCTTGCTTCCGGTGCCCGTAGGCCTATGGGCCTATTGCTTGATCCTGGGCACGGCGGGGCTGGGCTTGTGGCTTTACTCCCATCGCACCTTCGCACGCCCCGAGGCGGTCGCGCCGGCCAGCGAACCGCGCATCGCCCTGACCGCGGCGGCGCTGCTCTTGTGTCTCTGGCCGAACATCGACAGCCTGCGGGTCCAGATCGGCGAGCTGATGCGCCTGCGACTGGAGGCGGTCGAGCCCAGTCTCCAGGTCGATGGACAGGGCCGGGTGTACGAGCTGTTCAGCGAAGAGCGCGACTTCCGGCTCCAGCCCCTCGATGGCGGCCCGGCCGTGGCTGTCGAACGCAGCAAGCTGAGGCTCTACAAGCCCCCGCCGGTGCTGGGCTCGATGCAGGTCCTGAAGGACGATCTGGCTCACAGCGAGACGCGCAAGGGCAGCCATGCGTCGCGGAAGGCCCAGTTCCAAGCGGGGGTTCAGCGTCGGGTCCTGACCTACGTGGCCAAGCTCGAGGACCCCGACTGGCCGGCCTTCGGCGACGCTTTCGCCTGGGCCCGGCGCGATGTGGCCATCAGCGCGACGGTCTCCCACCTGCTTCCCGATGGCCGTCTGGCGGTGACCTACGAAGCTGCCGCGGACAAGCGACACCGCCGGGGCGAGTCCGATCGCCTGAGCGTCGAGTTCTATCCGCAGCGCGGCGACGGACGGCCCCTGTCCCGAGAAGTCCGACTGCTGGAGCAGGATCTGCTCTTGGACCTCGGCGACGGCACCTTCTGGCGGCTGGACTGCGCGGCCCCCGGCAAGGCCATGGAACCTTTCCCGGGCCCTCCCGGCGGGCTGCTGGGGGTCGAGGCCCTGTTCTCGAGCTCGAGTTGGGTCGAACTGGCGCTGCTCAAGCGCCGCGCCGACGGGGTGCGCACGGAGATCGGAACCTACCGCTACGACGGAAGTGGCTGGGTCTCCGTGAGCCCCGGAGAAGACCTGCTGACCGCGGAAACTCTGCTGCGGGACGTGCCGGCGCCGCTGCATCTCAGCAAGCTTCCGGATTTGCTCGGGCGGCACACCTCGCAGCTGATCGACGGAAGCGGCCAGGCGATCCGGGAGTTCGACACCTCCCGCCAGGGGCGGCGGGCCGAATCCCGGCGTCGCACCCTGCTGGCGGCGCGCCTGTGCGACCTGCCGGTCAACGCCTTTGCCGCCAGCGATCCCGCGCTGGGCGATCTGCTGGCCGGTCGAGGGCTGCCCGGTTGGGTCCGCCCGACCCATGCGGCGCTCGGCCTGCTGGCGGCCCTGGCGGCGGCGCTGCTGCAGCGCGGCACCCGCGGGCGTCTGGGGGCCGCAGCGCTCGGGCTGCTGCTCGGCCCGCTGTTCCCCCTGTGCCTGCACCTGTGCGGCCACGAGCGCCGGCTCGCCCGCCGCGCGGGGCCCCGCGGCTTGCCCGCCACGGCCCCCGTGTTCAGCGACCGCGAGGTTTCTGCCCATCAGCGCGCGGCCTGACCGCTGGAAAAGAGTGGATTCGGGGGGCTCTGGACAACGCAAGCGTCCAATGGGCGGCTTCAGCTTGGTGACTCGCGGCCCAGCCCTCCGCTTCCCTGCTCAATAGCCGGCGGCCGGATCGACCACGTTGAGCAGCGCCTCTCCGTGCGCGAAGCGGCGCAGGTTTTCCTTCTGCAAGACCCAGCGCCGCTCGAGAGTCAACTCGGCACGGCTGGCGACGTGGGGTGTCAGAAACACGCCCGGCAGGCTCCAGAGGGGATGTCCGGGCGGCAGGGGCTCGGGCTCGGTGACGTCCAAGCCGGCCCCCGACAGCTGCCCGGACCGCAGGGCTTCGGTCAGCGCTTCGGTGTCCACCAGGGCGCCGCGAGCGATATTCACCAGGAAGGCGCCGCGCGGCAGGAGCCCTAGGCGGTGCGCATCGAAGAGCCCTCTGGTTGCGGCTGTCAGCGGCAGACAGATCACCAGAAAGTCCGCTTCGGGCAGCAGGCTGTCCAGGCGCTCGCCGGTCTCGAGCCGATCGACGCAGGCCGGCCGCTCGCGGGGGGTGCGCACCGTGGCCAGCACGCGCATGTCGAAGGCCTTGGCGCGCAGGGCGACTTGCTCGCCGATACCGCCCAACCCGACGATCAGCAGGGTGCTGCCGGCCAGGGAGCGGTGCCCCGCCTCCTGCTCGTTCCACTCCCCGCGGGCCTGGTCTCGGCGATGGCCCTCGAAGCGGCGCACATGGGCGAGCAGCAGGGCGAAGACATGCTCGGCGATCACCGGTCCGTGCACTCCCTTCGAATTGGTCAGCACCAGCTCGCGATTGTCCGTGAGCCCCGGCACGGCCAGGGTATGCTCGACACCGGCGCTGAGGGCCTGCACCCAACGCAGCCTGGGGGCCTGGGCCAGGAATTCGGAGCTCAAGAGCTGCGCTTCGACCCCGTGGGCCCGAGGGGCATGGGCCAGGGCTCTTTTCCGGTCGAGACCGCTGATCAGTTCGACCTCCGGGGCCAAGGCCCGGACCTCCGCCAGCTGAGCGGGGCTCCACGAGCCCGCCAAGAACACCAAGCGCTCGCCGGCCGCCCGCAGGCGCTCGAGCTCCGCGGTGTCGATCGCAACGCGCGCACCGCGCTCGGAACCCGGCAGCTCGGCCTGGGCCGGGAGATCCACGGCTCCCGCGGTTTGCGCGGACGGGGAACCGCCCGCTCCGCCCCCGGCATCAGGCAACGCTGGGGCACTCGCAGGCAGCGGCTCGGAAGACCCGGCCGCCGGATGGGCGCTCCGGCAGGCACCGAGGGCGGCGCTGCACAGCAGCGCGGCTGCCGCCAGCCGCCCCAGAGTCTGAGCGGGCGAGCAGGGCACCCCAGGGATCGTGGATTCGAGCTTCATGGGGTCACCAGGGATCGGAACAGCCGTGCCAGCGTCGCGCGCGGGTCCTCGGAGAGGCCGCTGTGCACGGTCGATGGCTGCAGCAGGGTGCTGCGCGGCGTGGTCAGCCAGTGGAAGCGCTCGGACTGGGACAGGGCCGCGATCGGACCGCCGCTAGGCTCTCCGCGGGCGATGTTGGCCAGGCCCGCCAGGGCGGCCGCGATCGGCCGCGGCTCGAGCTGCGGGCACAGCGCGCGGGCGCGCTGGAACAGGCGCTCGGGCTCGTCAAGCTCGAGCCCCAGGAAATCCAGGCGCCGCGCGAACAGGATCACCCCAGCGTTGACGAACTCCTCGCGCTCGATGCGCGGCACGAGCCGCAGCACGGCGTAGTCGTAGGGGCAGCGCTCGGCGCTCATCGCGGGCCCTCCAAGAGCTCGGGCAGACGCTCGGCGCGGCGGATCAGGCGCTGCTCCAAAGCCGCGCGGCGCTGCTCGGGATCGACCCCGCCCGCGGCCAGCCACTCGGCGGGCACCAGCGCCAGGGCCGCCCGCAGGAGCTCGGGCCGCAGGGCCGCGGAAAGCGCCCGCGCCGCGGCCGGCAGATCGCGGGCCAGGGGCAGGGCCACGTGCTCGTGCAGCCGCGGCAGGGCGGGCTCGCGCTCCGGCAGGCGCCCATCCCAGCCGTGCTGCCAATACAGCGCCGCGCCGTGGTCGATCAGCCAGAGCTGCTCCCCGGCCCACAGCAGGTTCGGGTTCCGGTGGGTGCGATCCACGTTGCTGAGCGCCACGTCGAAGGCCACCAGCCGGGCCGCCACGTCCGCTTCGATCGGCCAGCGCCCGCTGGGGTCGTAGGCCACGGCCCCGCTCAGGAAGCCGAGTCCCACGTTGAGGCCCATGCTGGCCGCCAGCAGGTCCTGCACCTCCGGATCGCCTTCGCTGACCCCGAAACGCGGCGGCAGCTCGAGCAGCGCGATCGTCGGCACGGCGAAACCCAGGGCCCGCGCCAGCTCGCCGGCTACCAGCTCGGCCACCAGCACGCCCGGCCCTTGCCCCGCCCCGCGCAGCTTGGCCACCCACAGGCGCCCCTCGCCGTCCTCCACCAATCCCGGCATCGAGCCCCCTTCCCGCAGGGGCAGCACGTAACGCGCCGCCTCGATCCGCGGCAATGTCCGAAGCTCCAGGATGCTGGCCATCGCTGCAGAGCCTAGCGAACCGCGCACTGGGCCCCCACGCCGTTGCGACAGGGCCCGAAGGCGCCCGCGCCGATGGGCTCAGGGCGAGGGCTGGCGCTCGAACGAGCGATGGACCCGGGCGGGCTGCGACGATCCCAGCCGCCCACGATCGGTCCGAGATCGGCCGGATGGGGCCAATCCGAGGCGCGTCCGGATCCGATTCCGATTCAAGCTGGGGACGGTCAGCTCCCGGACGGAAACTCGATCGTCGGGAGCGAAACGTACAGGAACTCGAGCTCGCCATCCTCGCTCAGGAACCAGGGCAGGTAGTCGATCGAGGTGCCGGGCCAGGGGCAGGTGGCATCGAAGGGCAACCAGCCGCCGTCCAGATAGACCTCGCACCACACGTGGCCTGCGCCCAGGGCCGGCACCCAGCCGGCCACCTGGCGTGCCGGCAAGCCCGCGGCGCGGCACAGGGCGATGGCAACGTCGCTCTTGTCCCAGCAATGGCCGTAGCCCTGGCTCAGCACCTGGTCGACCCCATAGCGGCTGCCGCTGCGATCGCCGGCGAAGCGGATGCCGGTGTAGACATGGGCCTGGATGGCGGCGAAGCGCGCAGAGGCGCCGTCGAGTCCTGCGGTCAGATCCGCAGCCAGGCGGGTGGCCGCGTCCGAGCGCCAGGCGCGCGCCTCGGGCAGGCTCGGCGCGGGCGCCGAGCTGGGCGCAAACCGCTCGGCTTGGGTGCCTTCGACCAGCACGCGCACGGCCGGGAAGCCGTGGCGTCGCGGCAGCTCGCCGAAGCGCAGGATCCAGAGCTCGCCCTCCTGGCGCTGCTCGACGGGCTTGGGGGTGAACTGGTAGCGCGCTTCGAAGCCCGGACCAGGGGCGCGCAGGCGCAGCTCCTGGCCGAATTCCCAGCCGCGGGTGAGATCGGCGAGCTCGCGGGCCGATGCGGCGTCCCCGGGTTGCTTCTCGAGCGCCAAGCACAGGTTGAAGGCCCGGTTGCAATCGGCCGCCGGGGCCGCGGAGACCGGCGCCAGCCAGAATTCCGCCTTCCAGGCCTGCGGGGGCGGCGCCTCGAGTCCCAGCGCCTGGCCCAGGGCTGCCGCCGCCACCGCGTTCATCTTGGCGAATTCGATCAGCTCGGCGCCCCGGCGCCGCACCAGGGCCGGAGCGCGCCCGGCGCGCAGGGCTCGTTCGAGCTCCTTGGCCCCGGCTTCGTCCGCCGCCAACAAAAAATTGACCTGCAGGCGCAGGCCGCCCACGTCGAGCACCTGATTGGCCAGCGCTCTCAGCGGCGTTCCGAGCTGAGCGCTGAAGCGCTCGAGCCCGACGGGATCGGCCCGTGAGGTGGAAACGACGCTCCAGCCGGTGGGCAGGGCGAAAGCCTCGAATCCGACCGGCGTGAGCTCTTGCGAAGCGAGGGACAGGGCCAGAAGAACGGCGGGAATCCACATGACGGCGCGGGGTGCGGTGCCGCGCGATCCTAGCCGTGGCTTCGCCTGGTTCGACCCCGGGCGCTCGCCCAGCGAGCCGGTTCTCGGCCTTGAACATCGGTTGCTCCCATCGAGGCCGCCCGATCGCCGGCCTCCGGGGACAGCGCGGCCGAAGCAGCCGCCAGGGGACAGCGGGCTCCAGCTCAGCGCAGGCGCCGCACCAGCGCAGCCACCAAGCGCTCCAAGGCCGGCGGGTGCTGGCGCAGGAACAGCGAAGGCTCGACCAGCTCGAGCTCCATCAGCAGCGGCCGGCCATCGGGTCCCGGCGCCAGATCGACCCGCCCATACAACAGCGGCGGCAGCCGCGCCAGCAGAGCTCGCGCGAATTCCGCCTCAGCCGGCTCGATCGGGACCGGCTGAACGGATTCCTGCATGCCGATGAAACGCGGCGACTTGCGCACCGCATGGCTGAGCTCGCCATCGATGACCACCAGGGCGCGCTCGCCGTGCCCCTCGACGGATTCCACGTAGGGCTGCACCAACACATCGCGCTCGGCGGCCAGGGCCACCGCGTGGGCCTGGGCGCGCTCGAGCTCTTCGACGCGGTGCCGTTCGGTGGACCAGGAGCCGGCGCCCACCGCCGGCTTGATCACGAACCGGCGCCAGCCGGTCTCGCTCACCAGCGCGGCCAGGTCGGGGACCGCGCCGCGCGGCAACAAACGCGTGGGCACCACCGGCAGCCCGGAGGCCGCCAGGTCGAGCAGGTAGCGCTTGTGCAGGTTGCCGCGCATCAGCGGGCCCGGGTTCCAGAGCGGCGCCGCGCGCTCGACCTGCTCGATCCAGCGCTCGAATTCCTCGACGTGTTGGATGTAGTCCCAGGTCGAGCGCACCAGCGTCGGCAGGGGCCGGTCCCAGTCCTCGTCGCCAGCGCGCCACGGACACAGGCGCGCTTCGACGCCGGCCCGCTCCAGGGCCGCCAGCAGCAGCGGCTCGTCCGGATCGGGCTCCGGCAGCGGCCGGCAGGTGACGATGCGCAGGACGGGCTTCATGCGCTCGAAGTGGACGGCCAGGGTCCGCAGCGAACCAGGGCTTCCCGGGCATGGTAGAGCACGCGGCGCAGGCGGCGCGCTTCGTCCATCAGGCCCAACACCAGAGCATCGTCGATGCGGTCCTCGACGGCCGCGCGCAACACCGCGCTGCGCAGCGCCGGCTCGGCCTCGACCTGCTGGCTCCAGAGCGCCTCGAGGCGACGCAACAGCGCGGGATCGGGCGCTTCCAGCCCGCGCGCCAGCTCGGCCAAGCAAGCGCAGGCGTCACGGCGTGCCTCCGCCAGAGGCTGCGCCTCGGGCCCGGCACGCTCCAATTCGGCCTCGCCGAGCCGTGGTTCGGCGCGCCGCAGGGCGCGCTCGAGCTGGTCGATGGCCTCGAGCAGCTGCACGTGGCGCTCGTGCCACAGGCCGTGGTCGCGGTCGGTCTCGAGCTCCAGCAGGAAGCGTCGCAGGGCCGTCAAGGCCGCGCTCAGGACTTCGCCGGAAGCGGACTGGGCCCCGCGCGTGCGCAGGGCCAGGTGGTCGAAGGCCCGCGCCAGGAGCTGGCGCAGGTTGGCGGCGGCGGTCTGGATGGCGGCGTGGGGCGAGCGCAGCAGGGCGCGATCGAGCACGCCGCTGCCATCGTGCGCCGGAACGACGCGCTCGATCAGGCGCGCGAAGGGCTGGGTCAGCGGCAGGATCACCAGCACACCCAGCAGGTTGAAGCCGGAATGGAAGGCCACCAGGGCCAAGCCGGAATCGCCGGCGACCGGCAGCCAACCGCGCCCGACCGCGGCCACATAGGGCGGCAGAAGCAGGAAAGCAGCCACACCGGTGAACAGGTTGAAGATCACGTGAGCCAGGCCGGTGCGCCGCGCGGCGAGGCTGCCCCCCAGGGAAGCCGCCAGGGCCGTCACGGTGGTGCCCACGTCCATGCCGATCACCAAGGCGCCCGCCTGGGACAGGTCGATTTGGCCGGCGTGCAGAGCCGCGATCGCCGTGGCCACGCCCGCGGAAGACGCCTGGGTGATCAGGGTCATGCCCAGGCCCAGGGCTACCAGCAGGGCGCGCCCCCACAGACTGTCCGGCGGCAGGCGCTCGGGGCTGGGCCACAGGTCCACGCCGGCCACGCCGTCCTGCAGGATGCCCAGGCCCGTGAACAGCAGGCCGAAGCCCGCCAGGGCCGTGCCCGCCGAGCGCCAGCGCGCTCCGAGCCCGAAACGCAGGGCCATGCCGACGAACACCAGCAGCGGCGCGACCTGGTCCAGGTCCAGCTTGAAGCCGAGCAGCGCCACCAACCAGCCGGTCAGCGTCGAGCCCAGGTTCGCTCCGAACACGATTCCCAAGGCCTGCGGAAAGCTGAGCAGCCCCGCGCCCGCGAAACCCACCGCGATCACGGTCGTCGCGCTGGAGGACTGCACCGCCGCGGTCGTCATCAAACCGGTCAGCGCGCCGCTGGCCGGCGTGCGGGTGAAACGCGCCAGCGCCTGCGCCAGCCGCCCCCCCGCCAGGGCCTTGAGGCCATCGGTCAGGTTGGCCATGCCCATCAAGAACAGGCCCAGCCCGCCGAACAAAGCCAAGGAAGCCGCGTTCACGGCCGTAGGATATCGACGGGCTGCCGATTTCTCGGAGACCGAGTCCCTGCTTTCCTGCCCTGTGCGGGGGCCGCGGGAGCGATCGGCGGGTTTCGGACCCGGTGCACCTCAGCCCGAAACGGTGCAGCAGCGCCTCAGAACGGACCAACCCCGGCCTGCCCGCCGAGTGGGCGCTCCCCTCCCGGACGAGGAGGCCCGTACGCTCGAAGGAGCCCCAGCGCCGATCGCGTCACCGCACCCCCGGGAGTCGGCGGCGCGGCGCAAAGGTCCCTGGAGGTCGAGAGCCGGGAGCAAAACCATGCCCTGCACCTCTCCAGGTACCCACACAAATTCCTGAAGGGCCGCATGATTCGGCTTGCCCCGCGTGTCGCCTCCGGTCCGTCGAAGGTTAACTCCAAGACCCGAAATAGATCCCCAGGTGGCAGGTAGCGCCGAGTCCAACGGCTGCAGCCGGGTCGATGATCCAGCCACCGAGCGCATACCCACCGCCGCGATCGCTTCATGGAGTGGTTCACTCCGCAGCCCTGCCGTTCGAATCCAGCGAAAGCACCTCACGGAGAACTCGACGCAGATATGACGTTCTCTCGACGATGAATCGACGTGGACGGCCATGCGAAACGAAGTAAACTCGTATCCATGAAAGTCACGACGCTGCTGGCCCTACCGCTTCTTCCCGCGGCGGGTGTGCTTATTTGTGCGCAGGGACTGGCGCAATCGGGGGAATCGCTGTTGCCGATGTTCAACGCGCTGCCTGCGTTGGCACCGCAAACGGAGGTCGCCGAGGCGCAACCCCAGGCCATCGTTCCGCTGCCGTCGATTCTCGACTTTACCCGCGGGGCAGGTTTCGGCTTGGCCCTGGGGGTCGGCGTCGAGTACGAGGCGGCCTACGACGGCTCGGACGAATACGAGCTCGAGCTGGACCCCGCAGGCGCCGTGCAGTGGCGCAGCGGGCAGCACATGTTGTTCTTCGAGGGCACCGAATTGGGCTGGCGGGGCCGATTGGCGGATCGCTGGCTCCTTCAGGCCGGCGCCCGCTATGAGGACGGTCTCGATCCCGCCGACTCAGACAAGGGTGCGCTGGATGGCATCGCCAAACGCAGCTCGCACCTGACCGGCTTCATCGAGGCTCGCCGCGCCCTGGATGAGGATTGGCGCAACTGGGTGGGCGCCCGGGTCCTGGCCGGCGACAGCGAATTCGGCGCGTTGGGTGTCCTGGCCGCGGGCCACCGCTTTGGGGACAGCCTCGACGGGCTGGGCACCGAGGTCTACCTCTTCTCGACCTTCGGCGATCGTTCGTTCATCAACAAAGACTTCGGGGTCAGCGCATCCGACGCCTTGGCTTCCGGACTGGCCGAAACGCGCCTCGATGGGGGCTATCGGTCATCGGGAATCCAAGCCGTACACCGGCGGTATTTGACCTCGCAGGTGCAACTGATCGCACAGGCCGGAATCGAGCTGTACGACGCCTCGATCGGCAAGAGCCCCATCGCTCGGAACGATTTCGAAGCGGAACTCTCGCTGGCCTTCGTGTGGCACTTCTGAATCGCTCCTGAACCCGCCTGGGAGCCCGGCGACGGGGCCAAGGCCGCGCGCACGCGCTCGGGCGCCGCTCCGGCGGCCCCGCTGCACGGCCCGGCTCGTCCCCGGGCCCCGGCCCCGGCCTTGGAGCGGGGCCGGCTCCGGAGGGGATCCGGGCAGTTGCCGAAGGAGTTCGGGGCTTGGCGCGGCGGCCCACCGCCCGCGCCACTCGAACTCGAGCGATGCGATCCAGGGTGCGGCGCCGGCAGCAGCGCGGGGGGCCCGGGGGGCCGCTCGGCCGGGCCTGCCTCGCCGGGGTCGGGTCCTTGCTGGTGTTGGCAGGGCCCGTTACTTTTTTTCGGAATCGGTCGAAGGCTTTGGGGGTCCCCCTGCTCCAAGGGGCATGAAACACGAGTCCCTGGAAGAGCTGGAGGGGGCCCTGGACCGCGTCTCGCGGCGCCTGGCCAGCGAATCGAACCCGGTTCCCCAGGCCGCCGAGCGGGTCCGCCGGCTCGAGCGCGAGCCGTGGCTGGCCCTGGGCTGGACGGCCCTTCTGATCGGCCTGTCCATCTACACAGGCCACTTCATGAGGGTCGGCGCCCTGCTCCTGCTGGTGGTGCCCTACAAGGTCCGGCAAATCCGCCGGCGCCGCGACGCCCTGGGGCAGTTGGACACGCCGGGCGACCTGCTCGCCCTGGAGATCCAAAGCCTGCGCGAGCGCCACCGTCGGCTCGGCTTTTCGGCGGCCCTGGCGATCTGGATCGGGCTGCTCTTCGCTGGGGTCGGTGCTTTCTCGCCGCGTCCGCTGGTCGGCCTAGTCGCCGGGCTGCTGCTGCTGGTGCTTGCCGCTTGCGTGCTGGGCTGGATGCGGCCGCGTCTGCGGCGGGCGCTGGCCGCCCTGGATGCCGAAGCCGAGGACCACTGGTCGGGAAGCCACGTGTTCGTGCTGACGTTCCTGTTCTTCCCGGTGCTGATGCTGGTCGCCGGGGTGCGCTCGCTCTTCGGGAAGGGATCTAAGGACGATCAAGGTGGGGAAGCCGAAGCGGCCGGCGCCGAAAAACGACCGGGCGAGGGGCAGACCGCCGGCCCGGCTGGCGGCTCCACCGCGGCCGCCTCTGGGCAGCCCGCGGAGGGCGGCGCGCTGGACTCGAACCCCGCTGCGCCCGACTCTGGGGAGGAGCGCCCGTGAATCCTCCGAGCAACGAAACCGATTGGATCGCGGCCTTGGGCGCCGACAATGCGGCCGAGCGCCAGGCCGCGGTCGACGGGATTTATCGCGCCTACGGCGCCGGAATCCTGGGCCTGTGCCTGCGCATCGTTTGCTGCCAGAGCGAAGCGGAGGATGCCCTGCAGGAGACCTTCGTGCAGGTGCTGCGCTACAGCGCCAGCTTCCGCGGCGAGTCCAGCCTGCGGACCTGGATCTCGCGCATCGCGATCCGCTCGGCCCTGACCATCCAGGCGCGCCGCAGGCGGCGCCCGGACGTCGAGCTGACCGACGAGCGCAGCGACCTGGCCAGCGGACCGGCCGAGCAGGTCGCCGACAACGAAGGGGCCGTCCGCCTGCTGCGGGCGATCGCGCGCCTGCCGGCCGAACAGCGCCTGGTGCTGGGCCTGGCCGCCTTCGACGACATGCCGGGGGTCGAGATCGCCCAGGTGCTCGGGATCCCGGAGGGCACGGTCTATTCGCGCCTGCACGCGGCGCGCAGCAAGCTGCGCACGCTGCTGTGATCAAGGCCGTGCCGCCCGGGGGCGACCGGCCTCGGGACGCAGCTGGCCGCTCAGGGGCTGGAAAGAAATCGGAGCGCAGCGCCGGTGCCAGCCTCCGCAGTCGCCGGATGAGTGCTCACAGGCATTCGACGGGTTGGTCGGGCGGCTCGGACGCCGCCCGAATCCACTTCTGCTCGGAGTGCCGGCGCTCGATCGGCCGGTTCGCCGGCCCGTTCGCCGGCCCCCCCCTGCTCCCTAGGGCTCGCCTTGGCCGCCCCGCGGGGGCAGCGCCGGCGGCTCCGACTCCAGCAGCAGCGCTTGGACCGCCCTCGACTCGGGGTCCAAGCCATCGCACAGGCACTCCACCAACCGGTCGCCGAACAGCGCCGCGTATTGCAGGCAGGAAAGCACCTCGATCTGCGGGCGCCCAAGGGGCCACAGGGCGTTGCTGGCGCGGCGCTGGTGCCGGCGCCGGGTGCCGGCGCGGTTTTGGTGCACGCGCTCGGCGCGCCGCGCCAGGGCCTCGATCAGGTCCTGGGCCTGGGCGGCGGTGCGGCGCGATTGCACACCGAGGCCGCGATCGACCTCGGCCAGAGCCCCGCGAAGTCCGGACAGATCGGCGCGCAGGCGCTCGGCCAGGGTGCGCAGCTCCCCTACCACCGCAGGCGGCGGCCCGGGAGGCGCGCGCTCGCCCTCCGCGAGCGGCGCCGCCAGCGCCGCATCCAACGGCAGCCCGAGCCGCTCCAACGCCCGCGCCGTGGCCGCGCTGATCAGGAACACCCGCGGCAGGGGCCGCGCGCCCGGCAACCAGCCGAACTCCGCCAGCACGGGGCCCGATTCCGGGTCGGAGTTGGGCCTGTGGGTCGGACCTGCGCTCGGAACCGCCAGCCCCTGCGCCGCGGTTCCGTCCAGCCAATCCCCGTGCGACGGAGTCTCGTGCGCCGAAGCCGACTTCACCGCAGCCACTTCCGCGGCAACGAAGACGATCCCCGGAAACCAAGCGCTCCACAGCCGCTCCGCCGCCGCCCGCAGCCCTTCGCCCGCCCGCGGCAGGCAGCGCTCCAAGGCCCGCCCGCGCTCGGGCCCCGCCGGCAAGAGCTGTTCGAGCTGCCCGCGCAGGGCCGCCAACGCGCCCTCGGACCCCACCTCGACCCGCACGCGCGTCAACAGCAAATGCCGATTGAGCACATGCAGCGCCCGCTCGCCGCCCGGCTCCGGCCCCCAGACCACCTCGACCCCGACCGCCTCGCCCCGCTCGCGCGCCGCCCGCCGCGCGAACACCTGCGCCTGGGCGACCGCCACCAACCGCGAAAGCGCCCCCCCCGCCCACTCGAGCGGCAGCCCCACCCGCACCCGGGCCCCGTCGAGCTGCCCCGCGGTCCCCATCAGCGCAACGCCGCGGTCAGGTCGGCGTGCATGCGCTCCAGGGCGCTCGCGGCGGCTTGGCGCCAGTCGCTGCCCGGGGCGTCGCGGTAGGCGAAGGCGATGCCGCGGGAGCTGGCCACCAGGGCGCCCCGGGCGCCGGGCAGGAAGGCCGGGGCCACGTCGCGGGCGGTGGCGCCCTGGGCGCCGTAGCCGGGCAACAGGAGGAAAGAGTCCGGCAGGGCGGCGCGCCAATGCTCGAGCTCGGCGCGCTGCGTGGCGCCCACCACGGCGCCGAAGGGGCCGAAGCCGGCCGGACCGCGGCGGCCGGCGTTGATGCGCGTGAGCTCCGCGGCCACGCGCGCGGCCGGGCTCGGCTCGCCGGCGGTCTGCCAAGCCGTGCCGCCGGGGTTCGAGGTGCGCACCAGCACGAAGGCGCCGCCCTGCACGCGGTCGCAGGCCTTGACCCAGGGGTCTAGGGAGTCGGGGCCCAGGTAGGGGCTCAAGGTGACCGCATCGGCGGCGAAGTGCGGGTCCTGGGGCTCGAACAGCCCGCGGGCGTAGGCCTCGGCGGTGCTGGCGATGTCACCGCGCTTGACGTCGGCGACCACCAGCAGGCCAGCGGAGCGCGCGTGGGCGATGACCTGCTCGAAGGCCCGATAGCCGTCGGAGCCGAGCTCCTCGAAGAAGGCCGCCTGGGGCTTGATCGCGGGCACCCGCCCGGCCGCCAGGTCGATCAATTCCAGGCAAAAGCGCTCGACCAGCTCGGCGCGGTTGCGGCGCGGCAGGCGCTTGTCGCGGGCGCCTTCGAACTCCGGCGGCAGCAGCTCGAGGTGCGGATCGACGCCCAGCAGGATCGGGTTGCCGACCCGCTGGATGGCCGATTGGAGGCGTTCGGCGAAGGGCGGCTTGGCCGGCGTCTGGAGGTGCATGGCCAGAGCCTAACGGAGCGGGGGCTGGCCATCGCAAGGCGCAAGGGCCGCCGTCGTGCGCACGCCCACGGGGCGGGCTTTCGGCCCGCCGCAGCCGAAGACTTGCTTTGGTTTGCCGGGGCGGCTCCAAGCGGCCTCCGCCGGTTCTCGGTGCTCATCCGCAGTTCGGCGCTCCGACCATGGGCCCGCGACGAACCGGGCCCGACCGGGGTCCAATCCCGCCCGGCAGGCACCCCAGGTCTGCGCGATCTCCAGGTCCGGCTGCTTCAGCCCTGACGTATCCGGGCCGGCTTCGACCGACGCCTGGCCCGCGGCGAGCGCGGCCGCTTGGTTCAAGTGCCCCACCAGGGCCAATGGACACCCAGGGCGGAGTTGAGCGCGACGGCGCCGCCGATCAGCCACAGGCGCGGGGAGGACCAGCGGAAGCGGGCGCCGAAGTGCGGCTGGAGCAGCGCCACCAGGATCCCCCACTGCAGCGCAAGCAGCACCCAGTACCAGGCCAAATTGTCGAGCAGCGTCGCGCTGCGATGGCCGCTGATGACCTCCGCGCTGGCCTCGAATAGTCCGATCACGCTAGCGCCGCCCGCGAGCACCCACCAGCCCACCAGGAACAACGGCACCAACTCCGTCCCAGCGAAACTCGTCGAAAACTGCCCATTCGCCGCCAGAAACACCTGCACCAGCGCCGACGGCAGACAGCAAATCCCCACCCATCCGAGCGCCGTCACGCCCCTCAGCACCACCGAGCGCTGCCGCTTGTGCTTCCAGAACAGCACCGCCCCGATCGCCATCAGAGCGCTCGGCGCCGGCAGGACAACATGTATCCAGGAATCCATGTCACCGCATGGTAACGAGGTCCGCACGACCTTCTCGGAGCTCCCATCGAACCGGTGCTCGGTGGGACGCCGAACTCGAGAGCCGAGCGTACCTCGCGGCGATCCAGGACGCGCGGCGGCCGGAGGTCTCTCGGAAGGCCGTCGGCGGGGCGGGGCCGGACACCTGCGGCGGCGGCCGGCCGCTGGATCGGTCGCGCGGATCCAGGCCGCTCAGGCCCAGGTCAAGGCGGCGACGCCGAGGGTCATGGCGGCGGCGCCCAAGAGGCGCGGGCCGCGATCCTGTTCGCCCAGCAGGCGGCCGCCGAGCAGGGCCGCCAGGAGCATGGAAATCTCGCGGGCCGGGGCCACGTGGGAGAGCGGCGCGCGGGTCATGGCCTCGAGCACCAGCATGTAGCCGGCGCTGCCCAGGGTGGCGACGGTCAGGGCGGCCTTCCATTGCTGGCGGAACAGGGCCGGCAGTTCGGCGCGTTGGGGCCAGATGGCGGGCAGGAGCAGCGGCAGGCGCAGCAGGTTGCCGAAGTAGTCGAGCAGCACCGGATGCACGCCCTGGACCTTGACGCCGTAGCCGTCGATCACGGAATACCCGGCGATGAACAGGCCCGTGGCCGCGCCCCAGGCCAGTCCTGCGCGCACCCGCGCCGGCCCTTGCTGGCCGCGCCAGAGCTGAGGTCCTCCGGCGATCAGGAACACGCCCAGGCACACCAGCCCGACGCCCGCCCCCGCCACCAGCCCCAGATCCTCGCCCATCCACAGTACCGCGAACGCCGCGGTGATCAGCGGCGCGCTGCCGCGCGCCACCGGATAGACCACCGTCAGGTCGGCGGCCCGATAGCCCCGCAACAAAACCACGAAATAGGCCAGGTGCACCAGCGCGCTGAGCGTGAGCAGCCCCCAGACCTCGCCCCCCCAGCCCCCCACCACCGGCGCCCCCAACCAGACCGCCACCGGCGCCCACACCAGGCTCACGAACAGCGCGACGAACAGCGTGAACCGAAAGTCACCCCCCGCCCGTTTGGCCGCGATGTTCCAAACCGCATGCAGCAGCGCCGCCAGCAAAACCAGACCAAGGGCCTCGATGGGCATCCCGGCAGTAGAACATCGGCAGGGCTCGGTCCGAGCGAATTTGACCCCGACGTCAACCTGAGAGGCGTTGGTCCGAGGCCCTCGGCCCGAGTACCTGCCGCGCGGCCGAGGGCGGGTCCGATGCCGTCCGCGGAAAGCGCTCGACGGGGCCGCGGGCGATCGATCGCCCCGGGGCTGGGCCTACTTTGGACCGGCGCGATCGGCGTCCGTGGGACCAGAGCTGTGGGATCGCTGAGGTCTGCCCCTCCGGATCGAGACGGCTGCGTCCCGGGGAGGACAGGTCCCCGCGCAAGCGGCGCGGGGACGCCGATTCTCGACCCAACGGTGAACGCCGCCCAGCCGGCGCTAAGATCCGCCCCCCAGGCGCCGAGGCATCCGGTGCGGCCTGACACTCCCCCCAAAAAAACATGAAGACCGAACTCCTCGCACAAAGCGGACGGCGCATCGTCTTCGGGGTCGACCAGGAGCCCTTCGACTCGAGCGCCAGCCGTTTTTGCATCGGGATGCCCTTGTTCATCGAAGAAACCGGCGAGCGCCTGGATCCCAAGGACTTCCCCAATCGCGGTCGCATTTGGTGGATGTTGCGCGGCGTGCAGGACGACCAGTTGCTGCCGGGCAGCCTGCATGTGGGCACCCTCGAGCGCTCGATGACCTTCGGCAACCCGGAGCCGAACAAGGACCAATATCAGGTGCGCCTGAAGACGGGCGATCCGCGCACGCGGCGCGAAGCGAGCTCGCCCCTGTGGGACGAGGTGCTGGTCCTGCCGGGCAAAGCGCCTCCCATCGACGATCTGATCGGGGGCGGCGTCGAAGCCGGGGTTGCCTCCAGCCGCCGGTCCTGGCCGCGGCTGTTCATGGTCTTCGAGGACGCAGCCCTCGGCCCCTTCACGGGCACTTGGAGCCCGAGCCAAGCCCGCCTGCATCTGCGCGCCCCCGAGGACTCGGCCGAGCGTATCTGGCGCTTCGAACGCCAGCTCCTGCTGCAGGACAAGCGGCTCCTGCAGCTCTCTTGGGAGGTGAACGCGCAACATCCCAATCCGCTCCAGCACCCGCGCAAGCGCGTTTCGATCGCGCTGATCCGCAGGGAATTTGAGGCCGAACTCGCCGGACAGGGCAAGCCGGTCCAGGCCCTGCCCTTGGCGCGGTTGTGCGCCACCCTCTCGCGCCGGGTGCACGGCCCTGGACGGGGCCCGTCTTACCCCAACGAAATCCTGGATCGGATCGAGACGCTGGCCCGCGAGGACGAAAGCCTCGGACCGTGGCTCGAGCGATTGCGCGCCCTGTACGAGCGCTACCGAACCCAGGGGCTGCCTGGACTGCGCCAGCTGGGCCAGACCGACCTGGGCGAGTTCATGCGCCTCTTGTCGATCGAGCTGCCGCGTCGAGAGCCGACCGCGCACCTCGAACGGCCCAAGCCGCTCGGCGGCCCCACGTCGATCGGACAGCCTGCGCCTCAAGGCGCCAAACCCGCCGCGGAAGCGCGTCCCGGAAGGCCCAAGGAGCCGCCCAGCGAAGCCGCCTTCCTGGAGGAGTTCGAGCGCCAAGCCATGGCCCAGGGAATCGCCATGGACAAGCGCGATCTGGCGGTTTTCCACGTGGCCCTCAAGTCGGGCGCGTGGCACGTGGTGGCCGGGCCGAGCGGCACCGGGAAATCGACCCTGCCACAGCTCTACAGCCTGGCCATGGGCGATCCGGGGGGCTGTTTGCTGGCCCCCGTCCGACCGGACTGGCTGGACGAGCGCGACGTGATCGGCGCCTGGGACAGCCTCTCGCAGCGTTTCATCCCGGCCCCGACCGGCATCCTGGATTTCCTGATCTCCGCGCGCGCCCAGGGTCAGGCCCAGGGGCTCAGGCTGCTGGTCCTCGACGAGATGAACCTGGGCCGCGTGGAGCACTACTTCGCCAGCTTCCTGAGCCTGCTCGAAGGCGGACCCACCGAGCGCGTGTTGCGCTTGTTCGACAAGCGCCTGGTCGATCCGAACGATCGCTACGCGGCCTACGACCAGATCAGCCTGCCGCCCAACCTGCGCATCGTGGGCACCGTGAACGTCGACGAGACCACCCACTTCTTCAGCCCCAAGATGCTCGACCGGGCGGGCATCCAGGTGCTCGAGCCGGGCGATCTGCGCGCCGGCCTGCAAGCGCGGCAGGCCAGCGCGCCCGCCCCCTCCGCGCCGCCCGTGACCTGGAGCGCCTGGTCCGCCTGGGTCCAGCCGGCCAGCAAAGCGCCCGAGTGGGCCGTCGACCGCCTGGTCGAGCTGGACGAAGTCCTCGCGCCGATGCGCTCGGGTTTCGGACACCGCGTGTTCCAGCGCTGCCTGCGCTTCGTGGCCTGCGCCGAGCGCATCCTGCCCGAGAACGAAGCCCTCGACCGGGCCCTGGCCATGTTCGTTCTGCCGCGCCTGCGAACCGAGCACCCGCGCGCACAAGAGCAGCTGCCGCGTGCCCAGGGGCTCTTGGGCCAGGACGAGTTCGCCCTGTCGAGCGACCTGCTACGGCGTCTCTGGGAGGGCGATGGCCAGCATGACTTCTGGCAGCTCCTTTGAACTCTCGTTGGTGAGCGAGGGTGCGGAGGAGCGCTTTACGCTCTATCCGCACAGCGACCTGCACGGGAGCCAGCCACTCTCCAGCCGGGCGAACCTCGTGCTGCGCCTCCGGCGGCCCAAGGGCGCGCCGGCGGTCGGCGTCCGCCTGTCCTGCGATGGGCTGGTGCTGCTGGCCCTGGATGCGCGGGTCCCCCAGATCGAGCGGCCCCTCGAGGAGCTGCTTGCGGGCCGCGACGCGGGGCTGCTCGATTTACTGCTCGAGACGCGGCTGCCCGGGGGCTGGCGCGTCCACTCCCGCATCAGTCTGCCGATTCTGGACGGCCAGAAGCAGGAGCTCCTGCGCGAACGCCTGCTGGGCGACCTGCAATCCCTGGATTCGACGCTGATCTACGACGCCCTCGGGCTGGCCCGGCGGGACGTGAACGCCTCGACCCGCGATCCGATCTCACGCCTCGGCCGCCTAGAGCGTCAGGCCGAAGCCCTGCGCGCGGCGGTCGGCGATGTGGGACGGGTGCTGCGCTCCGTGCCGCGCGGCGAGACCCTGCGGGCGCGCTGGCGGCCGGGCCTGCGCCTCGAGCGCGCGCGGCGCCTCGAATTGGTGGCAACCCCGGCCCAGCCGGGCGGGCAGCGCTCCTTCCGACCGGTCGGTGCGGATCTGCGCGTGGTGCGCCTCAGCCACGACCTGGGCGAACACCGCCAAATCAAGCGCGGTCTGCAGGCCCTGATCGGCCGAGCCCGGGGGCTGTCGTTCGAGCTGCGCCAACTGGCCGAGCAGCAGAGCCCGGAAGAGCACCTGAGGCGCGCCTTGAGCGCCGACGAACGTAGCCGCGCCCTGCAGCGCCGCCAGCGGCTGGAGCGCCTGGCCAACCGGGCTCGCGCCGTGGCCAGCCAGCTGCTGGCCCTGTGCGAAGCGGAGGAGTGGCTGCTCGAATGCGGCCCGCCGCGCAGCGCCCTGGTGCCGACCCCGCTATTCCGGCGGGTGCCGGCCTATGCCGCCGTGTACCGGCTGCTGGCCGGACTGCAAAGCGACGAGCAGGGCAGCGCCGACGCCCTGGTGCGGGTGCGGCCCCTGTCCGAACTGTTCGAGATCTGGTGCTGCGCCTGGCTGCGAACCGCCCTGCACCAGCGTCTGCAGGCGCCTGCCGACCAGGACGCGGAGCGCGACCGGACCCCGGGAGCCCTCCTGCCCCTGGGAGACCTGCGCGCGGGCGACCGCTTCGACTTCCCGCTGCCCGAAGGCGGCCAGCTGGCCCTCGTCTACCAGCCCCTGATCCCCGGGGCCGAGGGGCGCCAAGCGGGCCGTCGGCTGGGTGGTTATGTGGCCGCCTTCACGCGCGGCGTGCTGCGGCCCGACCTGTGGATCGAAGTCCAGCGCCGCGGCCAACCCCCGCGGGTGGCGATCCTGGACGCCAAGTGCACCTGGCGCTTCGAACAGGTGCAGGGCTCCCTGGGGGACGAGCTCGAACTGATGCGCGACTATCGCATGCGCATCCACGATCCGGTCAGCGGCCACCAGCCCGTGCGCGCCGTCTTCCAAGTGCACCCCGGCACCGCCCTGCCCCTGCAGATCAACCTCCTTTCCTGGGACCGCGGCCTGATCCCGCCCGACGCCCAACTGTGCGGCGCCGTGCCCGCCGCCCCCGGCGCCACCAGCGATCTCGCCCGGCTCCTCGACCGGCTGCTGAACTGGCTGTGAGCCCGCGAAACTCGCGCCGAAGAGGGTTTCCCGCAGTAAGAAACTCGGTGCGCAATAGGACCATGCCAAGCCGCATCGCCAAGACCGAGACCCGACTTGCCACCCTCCGTCCCCAAGGGCAGTCAGCTCGATTCGCTGGCCGAGCCGCCGGGTGGCGGCAATAACCATTGCACCGAGCGTGGGCAGCTCACGGCCAGAGGATCAGGGGATCCTCTGCGCCGACGTGCTGCCACGCATCGATCAGTGCCCGCACCGGAATCTCGCGGGGCGGTTCGGACGGCGACCGGCCTGGAAGGTAGAGCAGGTGTGCAGCCTGAGGGATTTCGATTCGCCAAACATCTTGGTAGACCTTTGGTCTGGAACGCTGGGCCCGGTGTCCGCTCGTTCCCCGAGCTTGGTTCGCCGCGGGCGCAGACACTTTTTCCCGCTTGATCATTCCCAACAACTCGCCCCCCTCGACGTTGGCGAAGCGTGCGCGCTCGAGCACACCCCTTGCTTCGTCGAAACCGGAGTCGACTCCCGATGCCGCGAAAGCGAGGTAGATGTAGTCCGGTCGCGAGCTCGGCGTTTCGAGCGACAGGACTCCAGACTCGAGGATCGCACCGGTCAAGGGAATCGGTTGATGATCCCAGGCCGAGCCAAGCACCAGTTTCACCTCAGGCAATGCGCGCGGCCAGTGGACGAACCGGAACGAACTCTCGGAGCCTCTAGGGCAGGGAAAGTAGCGCGGCAGGCATTGGCGGTCCATCGCGGATCTATCGTTACCCTGGGGCCAGTAGGAGATGCTCGCTTCCCGCAGCTGGCATGGACTGCCGTCGACAAGAACGGAGATCTCACGCCACTCCAGCTTGGGTATGCGAACGACCAACAACCCATCCGGCATGAGCGTCTCCCCAGCAGTGGCTACATTGACCCCCCAGGGAAGAATCCTCAGGGTTTGATTACTGAAGAGTACCATACCCGCATGCTCTGCCAGGAGTAGGTCTAAATTGGACAACTCACCCCACAACCTCCGCTCAAATGTCGCACGGCTTCTTTTTTCGTCCTGGGTCTTCGAGAATCCTCCGCTGATGATTCCAGATCCGATCATGCCCCCGCAATTGGCTTCTATCCCTTCAAATAGCTGAAAATCGTCTTGGTATTCGAAACTCAGCTGCACGGAGCGAATAGAGATTTCGAGTATCCCAAGCATTTCGTCATCGACGACAGTCTCGCCATCGGGAGATACCATGAGTGAGCCTCCCCACACGCGATCGGATTCAGGAACTTGTACGATAATATGGTAAGTCCCCGGGTTTATTCCTTGCCATCGCAGCACCCCTCCATTCGCAATGTAGGTTGCGTCCAGAGTCGTCTGGAGGGCGATTCGGCCGTCGGCGTGGGCGGGTGCCGGTCTGGTGCCCGCTGGACTCAAGCCGATTTCGAGGTACTTGAACTCCGCGCGCGTTGCCATCGCGCGGATGCGGGCGCAGTCCAGCAGTACCGTGCCCGCAGGGCCCAGGTTCACGATGACGGGTTCGCCGATTCGGGCTTCCGCGTTCTCTACGCGGACCCAGCCATGCCCGGGAGCTCCGATGTAAACCCGGTCGGACGGTTGGGAATCCGAGTTTGAGACGGGCACCGCGTGCAGCGTGCGCTCGCCCCCTTCGGCTAGGGGTGCGGGCCCCCTGAAGGTCGCTCCGGGCGCCCCGCGATTCACCCAGACCTGGTTGAGGGCTCGGCCCGTCAGGGTGGAATAAGCATAAATCCCTGGTTCCAAAACGACTAGGTCTAGGCTCTGCAACGAAGCCCCTAGCACCCCTGTCGACTTGATCGGCAGCACTGGATCACGTTTCGACCCTGCCAAGCGGACCAATTCGCTATGGTTGACCTTGTAGGCGCAGGCTGACTTTGGCCAGGAAGGGATGTACCCGACGTTTTGGCTGATTTGCACCTCCATTTGAGCGACCGCAAGTCCCTTGGCATCGATCAGCTGGAGGTCGATCGTGCCCTGCACGACAAGACCCGATTCATTCTCTGGAAAGCGTGTGTCCCAGAGCACCCTCACCTCCTTACCGCGCTCATCACTGAGTGCCCCTCGACTTTCGAGCGAGGCCACGGAACTCAAGCTGTGTGCGTGAGTCGATTCGCCTGAAGTGACTTCGAGTTCGCGATATTCTAGAGGCGCGCCTACATCGAATCGGGCGGACTGTGTAGGTCCGGCGCTTGGCTGGGATGGGTCTACGAGCAGCCGGACTATTGCGAGTACGACGAAGAAGGCAAGCAGGCCGAAGCCGAGGCGCTGGTAACGGTTACGCATAAGAATTAGTACACGAAGCGATACCCAAGGGATCTACCCTTGGGACTGCCCGAGCCTGTGGGAGTCCCAAGGCAAGCGTATCTCGTTATCCGCGCAGACGCACGCTGGAGACGCCCCAGGTGTCGTTAGGGAACTACTGGTCCACATTCAGAGCAGGTCATGTGTACCACTGTGAGGCTCCGGTAGGCCACATCGACGATCCAGCCCTGGAGTACGCCATTGCTCCATACCTCCTGAGCGGTGCCCACAACCGTGATGGTTCCTTGCGAGGCTACGACTGACTTCTCGCAGCCGACGTCGCCTAGTGGGCAGCCCACGCACGAGATGCTCGGGAAGGCCGCCTCAGCAATCTGCTTCTTGAGTTTTTCGAGCGCCTTGGCTTCAGCATCGGCTCCGCTGGTGGCCTGGCCGACCTGGTAGAAATAGGTTGTCGTCGTCCCGTTTCCAAGAGTTACGCTGGAAGTCGAAGAAGTAGCGCACAGTTGAGTTCCTGCCCACTGAGAAACAGCCAAAGGAACTGGCCAGAGCGCGGCGAGGAGTAGAGCGGCGAGCCAAACTTGGCGCGAAAAGTTGATTTTGGGTCCCATAGCTTGGTGCCTGGAAGGGTCGGAGACGACGTGAAGGCAGAGGGGGTTGCACGGATATTCCGTCAGTCACCTTGGTCGAATGGGCCGAAGATGTTGTTCTCTTGCTCCCTCCAGGATGCTAGGGGGGGGCAACTTCGCAAGCGATTTTTTGGAATTTCCTTGTTTCTCGTCTCGTTGTGGAGGTCCTCGTGCTCCTGATGGCGAGCTGCGGCGGGGGAGCTTGCCTGGCCTCAGGCCTCACAGCCGGAAGAAATCGTCGTGTAGGGAAGATCCCAGCCTCTGCTCTCGCCGGATGGCGCGCAAAGAGCATCTGAGGGCGGTTTCTGACAGTTCAGGCCCAGACCGAGTCGACCTTTGCCCGCCAGTCAGCCGCCGCGCAGGCGGCGGGCGGCTTCGGCGAGCAGGGTCAGTTTGGCGCTAGCGGCGGGGTTGGAAGCGACGGGGTTGTCGGCGAAGGTGGCGAAGCCGCAGTCGGCGGTCAACCAGAGGCGGCCGGGGCCCAGCAGGGATTCGGCGCGGCGCGCGCGGGCGAGCACGGCTTCGAGAGCCTCGATGGCGGGGTCCTTGGGGTTGACGCAGCCGAGAGCCACGCGCTTGTCATCGGGCAGGGCGGCGAGCAGGGCCAGGTCGCCGGCGCGCGGGGTGCAGGCTTCGAGGAACAGGGTGCCGACCGGGGCCTCTGCCAGGAAGGGCAGCAGCGGGCCGTAATCGCCGGAGAGGGCCGCACTTTCGTCGGGGGTCCAGTTGCCGCGGCAGACGTGCAGGCCGAGGCGCTCGCGGGGTTGGCCGTCGGTCACGGCGGCCAATAGCTCGGCGGCGAAAGCCAGCTCGGCGGCCGGCTCGCCGCGCTCGCTGAGCGCGCCGCACATGAACGAGCGCTGCTTGGCGGCGCGGCCAAAGACCACCTCGGACAGCACCGGCTCGTCGAACTGCACCACGGACACGCCCTCGGCCAGCAGCTCGGCGAGTTCCTCGCGCAGGATACGCACCACGTCGGCGGCCAGGGCCTCGCGGGTCGCATAGGCGCGCTCGAGCAGGCAATCGAGCCACAGGGTGCGCGTCAGCAGGTAGGGCCCGGGCAGGGCCACCTTGATCGGCAGGGGGCTCTGGGAGCGCAGGAAACGCGCTTCGTGCAAGGCCAGGGGCTTGGACCGTCGCAGGGGTCCGAAGACCGCCGGATGGCGCACCTTGGAGGCGGGCACGTCCAGGGCGCGCAGCTCGCGCTCGAACTCCTCGGGGTGCTCGACGTAGGGCAACAGGTCGCTGATCGGGATCAGCTGGCAGTTGTCGAGGCGCGCGCCCACGAAGCTGGCGTAGCTGTCGCGGCGCATCTCGCCGTCGCTGAGCACCTCGGCCCCGGCCGCGACCTGGGCGGCCACGCACAGGCGCACGGCGTCGTCGGCGGTGGCCTCGAAGTCGGGCTCGGGGAGGCGCCCCTCGAGGCGCTGGTGCAGGGCCTCGAGCAGCCAGCGCGGCCGCGGCCAGGAGCCCACGCCCAGGGGCGCGTAGGGCGCGATCTGGGGCAGCTCCCGGGGCTGGCGCTCGCCGGCCCCGGCAGCCGGGCGCTCAGCGGCGGAGCGGACCAGGCCCTCTGCGGGCAGGGCCTCCCTGGCTCGCCCTGAGTCGGGGCGACGAGCAGCGGTCTCCGGGCGCGACGCCGACGGCCCGCTGGCCGGCGGGCCGCCTTTTTGGATCAGGAAGCGCCGCTGGCGACCTGTCTTTTCGAAGGCGATCAGGGGGTTGCCGGTCAGCCGGCACCAGGCGGGCAGGTCCTCGTCGACCGAGATCTCGGTGGAGAACAGCTCGAGCCGCTGGCCGGGCAGCAGCGGGTCGATGTGGCGCCGGATCAGCAGCAGCAGGCCGTTGCCGCAGTCCAGGTCCCCGCCGTCGAAGGAGGCGTCGGGGGGCAGCGAGGCGTCGGAGGTCATCGGACCGCTGGGGCGCGGGTGCGGGGCCTGGGTCGGCGGAGGGATCGCGCCGGCTTCAGAAAGAAACGCAGGGCGAGCCGTCGGACAGCCACTCGACCAGCTTGGCCCCGCCGACGATCTTGGCGCCGGGGATCAGCTTGGTTTCGTCGAGGCCGCGCTTCTTGAAGCAGGGCGAGCAGACGTAGATCGTGCCGCCGGCGGCCACGAAGTTGGCGATCAGGTCCTTGAGCGGCGCGAAGCCCTCCTCGTGGATCTCGTCGGCGTAGCCGGGCACCGCCAGGCGCACCGCTTCGGTCGAGAGGAACACCAGGGTCGACTTCTCGGAGCCCGCGGCGGCGTTGGCGACCACGAAGCCCACGGTGGCTTTGTCGCGGTTGTCTTTGGCGAAGGTCAGGGAAACGCAGAATTTGCCGGGCATGGGATCGGGGGGCGAGGGGTTTCGGGGAGGGCGCGGGGTCGGGGAGCGAGCAAGAGCTGGGTGTGTCGCGGAGCTCGGGGGGCCGCGGGCGCTCGCCGCGGCTCGGGGCGCTCCGTGGCGCCCCGCCCGCAGGGCTCAATCGGCGCGGCGCTCGAACCAGTAGTCCGGGTGGGCCTCGTGGCGCAGTGGGTGGCCGGTCATGCGGCTCCAGGCGGGCAGGTCCTCGGGGGCGCCCGGGTCGCGGGCGGTCAGGTGCAGCAGCTGCCCGGGCGCCAGCGCACGCATCCGCGCGCGCAGCAGCACGATCAGCTCGCCGCAGCCCATGTCGCCGGCGTCCCAGCGGTCGGCGGCGGGTCCGAGCGGGGCGGGCGGGGCCGGCATGCAGCCAACATAGGCGCTGGCGGCGGGCAACAGGAGGCCGGAATCGGGGCAGGGCGGCGGCCTGCGGGGTCCAGGCCCCCGTGCAGCGGCGCGGCGGGTAGCGGCGCGGCCGGCATCGGCGCGGGGGGCGCGGCGCGAGTGCGGCGTGGCGTCCCTTGCCAGGCGTCGCGGCCCGGGAGGCGCGGCCCGGTGCCCTCGAGGAGGACCGGTCCGGTGCGGCCGGCCGCCTCCGCGAGCGCCCCGCTCGCTCTGGCTTTCGCGGGCGCGGGCTCCGGATTCGCCGGCTCCTGGGGCGGAGGCCCAGCGACCCCCGAACGGTCAGGCGCGGGCGATCGCCACGGCCCCCCGGCGGGAGGCTGCGGCGATCCGGGCTGGGCCCGGGTCGAGGCTTGCTCCGGCCCCTGTGAGGCTGGGGACGAATCCGCGCGCGGCCCCGATCCCAGCGTTCGCGCCCGGCGGTGGCGGGACGAAGGCATCTCGCGGGCGTTCCGCCACGGCTCCGTGTGCGCCCGAGGCGATCGTTTCTCAGGGCATCAGCAGGCCTCGACCGGGATCGAGCGCGGGGTGGCGGGCCCGGCCAGGATCGCCAGGCGCTCGGCGAGCTGGCGCTTGCCATCCGCAGGCGTCAGGTCGCGGTCGAGCACGACGAAGCGCATCCCGCCGCCCAGATCGAGCCGCAGGCTGCTCGGGGTCAAGGTGTATTCGCGCACCAGGGCGTAGCTCAGGCAGCAGCCTTCATCGCCGGAATGCAGCTCGAACCCGGGCTCGCAAAAGCGCAATTCGATCGGCCGTCCGAGGCGCTTGCCGCGCAGGGCCTTGCGCAGCCACCAGCGTTGGTGGCCCAAGCCGCACACGACTTCCACGGTCGCCAGCAGGGACAGGGTCAGGGAGAGCAGCGGCCGCTCGAACCACAGGCCCGCGGCGAGGCTCGAGAGCGCCAGCAGCGAAGCGATCCAGGGCCAATGGCGCACCCAACGCGAAAGGTGGGCCAGCCAGTCGGCGTAGGAGGCCAGCAGGTACTCGGGGCCGACGGTCCAGCGCGCGATCGCGAAGGGTTCGGGCGGGGCGGGCGAAGCCGCGGCCATGGGCGGGACCTCGGAGGCCTGGGCCGGAGGACGTTCGTCATCGGCCGGATCGGCGCCCGCCGCGGCGGTTGCTGCGGGCTCGGCGGACCGGGCTGGGGTCGGCGAAGCCGGCGGTACGGCCCCATCGAGAGCGGCGGCGGGGTCCGACGGGCGGTCGGGCTCGGGATCGAACGAGGGCATTGCGGAGGCGGCGCCGGGGTCTAGAGCAGCTTGGTTCCCAGGGGCACCTCGCGATCGGGCACGCACAGGGCCACGCGCCCCTCGGCGTCGTGGAAGCCGGTCACCAAGCATTCCGACATCAGCGGCCCGATCTGTTTCGCAGGAAAGTTGACCACGGCGACCACCAACCGCCCGACCAGCTCCTCGGGCCGGTACAGGGCCGTGATCTGGGCGCTCGACTTCTTGACGCCGAACTCGGGGCCGAAATCGACCTGCAGCACGTAGGCGGGCTTGCGGGCCTCTGGGAAGGGCTCGGCGCTGAGCACCCGCCCGACGCGCAGCTCGACCCGCGCGAAGTCCTCGAAGGCGATCGTCTCCATGG
>JBILNK010000257.1:0-4299 GCA_044375105.1 Planctomycetota bacterium | reverse complement strand
CGCCAATCGTCGCTGAACAGCTCGACGGTCAGGGCCGGGGCCGCGGCCAGGGCCTCTGGGCAATCGAAGCGCGCCTCGAATTCCTGACCCGCCAGCACCTCGAATTCGCCCAGGGGCTGCTTTTCGACCCACACGCTGACGCGCACGCGCGCCGGCTCCCGGCCCGGCAGCCCGCGGCCGCGGATCGAGAGCGCGAAGCGCCCGCCCGGGCGCAGGCAGAAGCCCGCGTAGGGCGAGACCGCGCCGGAGGCGTCGACGCCGCCATAGACCATGGCGAAGTCCTCCGGGCGCGTCACGGGGAAGGCCAGGCGGTGGCTCGGCGCGAGCCAATCGAGCAGGAAATCCTCGTGGGAGCGGTCCGCGGCGGCTTGGCCGCGCTCGAGCAGGGCCTGGGCTTCCGGGGCATGGGGCCCCGGGGGCAGTTCGATGCCCGCCAGCAGGCGGCGGCTCGCCAGCAGGTGGTAGGCCACGCGCGCGAAGCGGCGATGGCCGGCGGGGGAGAAGTGGGTGTCGTCCGCGGCCAGCACGTACTCGGGAGCCGTCCAGTCGTTGGGCTCGAGGAAAGCCAGTTGCTCTGGCGCGAGTCCGGCGCGGCGCTCGAGCCAGAAGCGCAACTGCGGATTGAAAACGCCCCAATAGCCCACCGCCAGGTAGGGCGTGCCCCGGCGCTCGAGGGCCGTCGCGAGGGCGGCGATGGCGTCGGCCAGCTCGGTGAAGCGCGCGCGGCTTTCCGCGTCGGCCGAGCAGCGCAGCGGGTTGGTCACCGGGCCCTGGCCGGGGAACGGCCATTGCGTGACCTGCACGCGCCCGTCGCCCCGCCCGCGGCGCAGGGGCACATGCTTGGCGAAAGCGCCGAAGCCGCGCGCCCCGAAGCCGTCGTCCAGGTCGTTTTCGATCAGCAGATGCAGGACCAGATCGGGGTCCAGGGCGTCGAGCTGGCGGCGCAGGAAGGTGGTCGCGTTGACGGCGTTCCAGCCGCCGACGCCCACGTGCAGGCACTCGACCTGGGCCAGGCCGGGCGGCAGGTGCGGGGCCAGCAGCTCGGACAGGTAGCGGCCCATGCGCTCGTCGGGCGCGACGCCGTAGCCGAAGACGAAGCTGTCCCCGAGCAGCACCAGCCGCAGCCGTCCGGCCGGTTTGGGGCTTTCGATCGGGCGCTCGCGCAGGCCGAGGGCGTTGGTCCACACCTCCACGCCGGTGAAGCGCGCGCGCACCAGCCCGGGCCGCGGCACGAAGCCGACCCAGGGGTCGTTGTGGCTGTCGCCGATCTCCTGGGCGCGCGAGAGCACCTCCCGCTTGGCGAGCTCCAGGATCGGCGCGTGGTCCAGGAGGCGCCCGAGGTTGCCGGTCAGCAGCAGTGCGAGTCCGGCGCCGAGGAGCGCCAGGCCGCACAGGTTGAGCCCCAGGCTCAAGGCCGCCAGGCGCGCCGGCCAGGGGCTCGGTCGCCCGGCGGCCGGATTCGGCGCGGGAGCCGCGGCAGTCTTGGCGGGGGACGGCATGGCCTTGGGCCGCAGAGTCTATCGGGCCGCTTCGCGCGGCACTCTGCGGCCCAGGGCCCGTCCGGCGCCGAGGAGGCCCGGCTGCTCGCGGCGCCCGGATCCGCGCCTCAGCTGTGCTGCAGCGCGGGCTTCGGCAGGGGGACCGCCGGGAAGTCCACGGCCGTTTGGGCCACGTGGTTGAAGTAGTTGGTGAACAGGTTCAGGGCCACGACCGCGACCAGCTCGGCCAGCTCGCGATCGCCGAGGCCCGCGGCGCGCAGGCGCGCCACGCTGGCGTCGCTGACCTGCCCGCGCTTCTCGACGATCTCCGCGGCCAGGTCCAGCAGCGCTTGGGTGCGCGGTGCACTCGAGCGGCCGCCCAGGTTCTGGGCCAGCTCGCCGGCGTCCACGGACAGGCGCTTGCCGATCGCCGTGTGCGCCGCGGCGCAGTACTCGCAGGCGTTCTGGCCGGCCACGACCAGCGCGATCGCTTCGCGCTCGGCCGGGCTCAGGGAAGCCTTGCCCAGGGCCCCGGAGAAGCCCAGGTAGGCTTCCAGCACCGCCGGGGAGGCGGCGAAGGTGCGCATCAGGTTGGGGACGCCGCCGAGTTTGGCAGCGATCTGGTCGAAGGCGGGCTTGAGGGTGGCCGGGGCGGTTTCGGGGGCGATCGGTTGGATGCGGGGCATGGGTCGGGTCGGTTGGGGGTGCGGAGGTGGATGCAGGGCCCGCTCGGGCGGGACAGGGGCATATACAGACCGGTCTGTATATCTGTGACCGAGCGGCCTACAATTCGTCCGCTCGGGGCTGTCGCCGGGGACCTCTGGACCCAGGCCCGGCCCCGCCCGCGCCCATGGCCGAGCCCCCCGAACCCCGCCAGCGCCTGCTCGAGGCCGGTCTCGAGCTGTTCGCCCGCCAGGGCATCGGCGCCACCGGCATCGAGCAGCTGCTCGAGCGCGCGGACGTGGCCAAGATGACCCTTTACAAGCAGTTCGGCAGCAAGGAGGGGCTGGCCGAGGCGGTGCTCGAGAACTATGGCCAGCGGGTGCGGTCTGCGCTCTTCGAGGGCATCGAAAAGGCCCCGGGCCCGCGCGCCGCGCTGCTGTCCCTGTTCGAGAGCGCCGGCCGGCTGGTGGCCGCGCCGGATTGGCGCGGCTGCCTGTTTGCGCGCGCGGCGCTCGAATTCGGGCCGCCGGAGGATCCCCTGCACCAGATCGCCAGCGCCCACCAGGCCCTGCTGGCCGAGCGCCTGACCGAGCTGGCGCGCGCCGCCGGGGTGGCAGAGCCCGCGCCGCTGGTCCAAAGCCTGCTGT
This sequence comes from Planctomycetota bacterium, assembly GCA_044375105.1. Taxonomy (GTDB): domain Bacteria; phylum Planctomycetota; class UBA1135; order UBA1135; genus JBIKLM01. Next base: position 1,511 of record JBILNK010000257.1, on the reverse strand, counting down.
GCCTGCTCGATGGCCTGCTGCTGCGCTCGCACGTGCTGCGCGACCCCGGCCTGGCGCGGATCGCCCGGGACAGCGCTGCCCTGTTGCTCGATGGGGCCGGTGCGCGCAAGCGCTGAGGCGCGGCCCTGGCGAGGGGACTGCGGCCGCCCTCGGCCGACGAAACCTCTGCGCCGCGCCGGCGCCCGCGCCTATACTCCGCGCCCCACAGCCGGCGCGCCCTTCGTCCCATGACCGATCTCAATCAGCATCAGCAACAGGCCGCCGCGGCCAAGAGCCGGCTCGAGGAGCTGAAGGAGGGTCTTTGACTACCCTCTCAAGCACAAGCGCTTCCAGGAGCTGAACGAGCTGCAGAGCGGGGCTGACTTCTGGAACGACCCCAACAAGGCCCAGAAGCTCGTCTCCGAGATGAAGGCCCTGCGCACGGTGATCGACCCGGTCAGCGCCCTCGAGCAGGCCATCGAAGAGTCCGAGCTGCTGGTCGAGCTCGGCCGCGAAGCGGGCGCGGAGGCGGTCGCCGCGGATCTCGAGACCAACGCCGGCCAGATCCAAGCGCGCCTCGAAGCGCTCGAGTTCCAGGTGCTGCTGGGCGGCGACCACGACCGGGCCAACGCCTACGTGGCCTTCTCGGCCGGCGCCGGCGGCATCGACGCCTGCGACTGGGCCGCGATCCTCGAGCGCATGGTGATCCGCTGGGCGGAGCGCAAGGGCTTCGAGGTCGAGACCATCGAGCGCTCGGCCGAGGACGAGGGCGGCATCCGCGGTTCCCAGATCCTGGTCAAGGGCCCCTACGCCTTCGGGTACTTGAAGGGCGAGTCCGGCGTGCACCGGCTGGTGCGCATCAGCCCCTTCGACGCCCAGGCGCGCCGCCAGACCTCCTTCGCGTCGATCGAGGTCACGCCCGAGATCGAGGACGACGCCGAGATCGAGATCAACGAAGCCGACGTGCGCATCGACACCATGCGCGCCGGCGGCGCCGGCGGCCAGCACGTCAACAAGACCGAGTCGGCGGTGCGCTTGACCCACGTGCCCAGCGGCATCGTGGTGCGCTGCCAGAGCGAGCGCTCGCAGATCAAGAACCGCGAATTGGCCTGGAAACTGCTCAAGGCCAAGCTGGTGGCGCTCAAGGAGGCCGCCCGCGACGCCGAGATGGCCAAGCTGTACGGCGAGAAAGGCGAGATCGCCTTCGGCAGCCAGATCCGCTCCTACGTGATGCATCCGTACCAGCTGGTCAAGGACCATCGCACCGACTTCGAAAAGGGAAATATCCACGCCGTGCTCGACGGGGACCTGGACGATTTCATGCAAAACCACCTGAGGAGCCGCGGGGGCAAGTGATGGCCGCCGGGGGCGCAGCGCGGCGGGCAGCAGCGGCCAGCCACGCCGCGCCGCGCCCTGCGCCGACGGCCCTCTGCGCCCTGGATGGGGGCCTGGCGCTGCTGATCGGCCTCGGGCTGGCGCTGATCTACCGGGCCACGCGCCAGCGCTGGCTGTGGAACGATGGCTTCGGCCTC
>JBILNK010000096.1:0-16115 GCA_044375105.1 Planctomycetota bacterium | reverse complement strand
CTTCCCACCAGGCCTATCAAGGTCCAGAGGCGGCCTGGGGACCGACCGATGCGCGGCTTCGGTTGGTGGTCGGTGGGGGTCCGCCTCCCCGGCTTCCCGGCCATCGGCTGTGCGCGCTCCTCTCGGCTGGCCTGCCGAACCATCGAGCGCGGCAGCTGGGGGGCCCGGACCGGCTCCCGCGGTTCGGCGGTAGAGCCCCGAAGGAAGCCGGGCACTTGATAACCCCGCCGTTTTTCGTAATCTCCTGTCCTCACCGGCCCGCAGCGGTGAGGTCGCCGCCCTGGGCGGCGTCGGTCGGTACCCCTGGGTGCATAGCTCAGTCGGTAGAGCAACTGGCTTTTAACCAGTAGGTCCTAGGTTCGAGCCCTAGTGCACTCACCAACCCTGCGGGCGGCCCGGCCCATCCGTCGCAGCGAGCGCTGCCAAAAGGGGAACCGGGGGGCGGCTTCGAAAGGGAGCCGCGCTGACCGGGGGGGGCGCCCGGGATCTGCCGGGGGGAGCTGTTCATGGACGCTCCAGCGGGTGAGGCTCGGGACCCGCGCGCGCGCTGCGCGCTTTTGCGCTGCGGCGAGGCAATGTTCAGGTGTCCCGCGGAGGGAAGGGCGGGGGGGATCTGGGCCTCGGAGCCCGTCAAGGACCGGCTTTGGTCGCCTGGGGCACGGCCGGGTTGGCACGGCGTTCCGCGCCGGCGGGTGCGGTCGACACGCCCCCCAGGGCTCGATAGCCGTGCAACCAATAGCGCACGCTCCACCAGGCGAAGATGCCGCTGGCCATGGCGCCAACGAGGTCCCGATAGTCCCCGGACCAGCTCAGCAGCAGGGGCAGCAGCAGCCCGTAGCCCAGCCCGATCACCGCGCCGTAGAGACCCACTGCGCGGATCGCGCGGGCCGGGTCGTGGTTCAGCAGACGCCAGGCGTGCTGGAAGGCGGAGCCCGCGCCGCGCCGGTTGGCTGCCAAACTGTAGAGCGCCAGCCAGATGGCTGCATCCAGGGTCAGCACATACAGCAGCCCGAGCCCGAACAGGCCGAGCACGGCCATCATCAGCAGCATGCCCAGGGGGCCGAGCGCGTCCTCTCCCAGGCGATAAACCAGCGAAATCGGCAGGCTGGCCAGCAGGAATAGGGCCAGGCTGCCCAGCAGCAAGCGGACCAGCAGGAGGGCCAGGCAGGACAGGAACAGCCCCTGCCCCGCGCGCCGAGTCCGCCCCAGACCGGGCCCCCGGTCGTTCTCCCGCCAGCCCTCCTTGCCCAGGCTCCAGGCGACCAGCCCGGACGTCAGCCAAGCGCCGAGGAGCAGCGCGATGAGGTATCCCTCGAACGGCCCGCCATCGGACCAGCTGGTTCTCGGGGCCTCGTCCAGCAGCGGCGAGAAGTCCGCCAGCGCGGTGATCGGGTCGCGATGGATGTGAGGGTCGCCGATCAGCAGCGGGTACCCGAACAGCGGCGCCCACAGGGAAAGCAGCCAGGCCCAGCAGGGCGCGCTCGCTTCGCGGGCCGCCTGCAGTGCGATCGGCGCGAATCCGAGCAGGCCGCGCCGGACGCCCTGGATCAGCTCCTCGGCGGGGGACGTTTCGGCCATGCCCCCATGCTACGGCCGCGCGTGGAGAGGATTTCTCAGCGCCCTCGAGACCCGCCGTGCGCCGAGAGCCCCAGCTGGCAGGCGGCTTCCACCTCGGAGGGGGCCCGGGGGGCGCCGTAGGTCCACAGGTCCGCGCCCGTTGCGGTCACCAGGACCTGGTCTTCGAGCCGCGCCGCGAGGCCGCGCCAGTTGGCGCCCAGCTCTGGGTCCCGTCGGCCGAGATAGAAGCCGGGCTCGATCGCGAGCACCATGCCCGGCGCCAAGGGGCGTGCGGGTTCGAGGGCCGAGGTGCCGCCGTCGTGCACGTCGAGCCCGACGAAATGGCACAGCCGGTGGCGGGTGTAGCGGCGCTGGGCCGATGCGGCGAAGAGGGTTTCCGGATGCCCCCGGAGCACGCCCAGGTCCACCAGGGCCTGGCACTGCAGGCGCGCGCCGAGTTCCTCCAGGGCTCCCAGGGGGAGCCCGGGACGGATCGCCCGCACCAGGCGGTCCTGGATCGCGAAGAGGGCCTCGAGCAGCGCTCGCTGGACCGGATCCAGTTGCCCTCCGACCGGCAGGCAGCGGGTCACGTCGCTGCAGTAACCGGAGAGCTCCGCGCCGCCATCCACCAAGACCAGCTGGCCCACCTCCAGGCGCTGCCGATTGCCGTCGTCGTGCAGGCACAGGGCTCGGTCTCCGGCGGCGATCAGCGTGGGAAAAGCCTCGCGCGCTCCCCCGCGCCGCAGCGCCAGTGCGAAGTGCCCTTCCAGTTCGAGGGCCGAGGCTCCGGGGCGCAGGTTCCGCATCACGTCGAAATGGGCGGCCGCGGCGACCTCGGCCGCCCGCCGCATGAGTTCGAGCTCGCTGCGGCCCTTGATCAGACGCTGCTCGAGCAGGAGCTCCTCCGCATCGATCCAGCCCGCGGGGTCGCCGAGCGCCGTGCCCGAAAGCCAGGCCGCGAGTTCTCCGGGGAAGCGCGGGTCTTGTCCAGCGCTCACCAGCAGGCGCCGACGCCCCGCGAGCAGCCTGGGCAGATCCGCGGGCAGGGCCTCGATCGAACGCGCCTCGTCGATTCCGAGCCGCTCGCTGGCCGCGGCGACGCCGAGCCGCGGGCTATCCCAGGCCTCCTCGTGCGGGTCGTTCGGGCGCAGGAAGACGAGGCACTGGCCCTGATCCCGGTCCGGCAGCAGCAGCAGCGCCGCCTCCGGCTCGGCCAAGCCGGCCAAATAGAAGAAATTCCCGGCTGGCCGAAAGCGCTCCCACAGGTCTCCGCCGCGGCGGACGCGCCGGCCGGACCAGAGCAGGGCCGCGGCGCCCCGGGAGCGCAAGCCCTCGAGCAGCACCTCGCGGTGCCCCCGGAACACGTGTTCCGGGAAGGGCAGATCCCCCGCGCTCATCGGGCCTCGAGTCAGCGCACCTTCCGGGCGCGGTGGGCCGATTCCGCCAAAGCCAGGATCCGGGCGAGCTTGGGCTGCAGGCCCGGCCCGGGCGGCAGGCGCAAACGCACCGGGTCCCCGGGCGAGGGGGGGCCGCCTTCGAATTCGATCGAGACGGGCACGGCGAACAAGCCGCCGAGCACGGGGGCCAGGTGCGCCAGGCAGGCGGCTTCGGCCGTGCCGGGCGTCAGCACCAAGGCCAAACCCGCCGACTCGACCCGTGCCGGCAGCTGGGCCGAGGGGCCGAGCTCGCCTGGAAAGGTCTGCCGCACCTGCAGGAAGCGTCCCCAGAGTTTCCAGGGCTCGCCACCGGGAGTCAGCCGGATCGGCAGCGGGCTCCCCGGCGGGTCGATGCGCGTCCAATCGGCGTACTCGCTGAAGCGCTCGAAGCCCGCGGGGCAGGGCAGCACGCAGGCGAACTCGACCGCCGGGCCGCTGACCAGGGTGGCGCTGACCTCGATGCCTTCGAGGCGTAGCTCGAAGCACAGATCGACCCGGGAAGCCCCCACGGCCAGGCCGTGCACCTCGGCGCGCCGCGCCTCGAGGATCACCCGGGGGTCGCCGGAGACCGGCGGCGGGAGGGCGGGCCGCAGCACGGCCCCCGGGGCGAGCACCAGCTCGCCGGGCGCGCCGCCCGGCGGCAGGCCCGGCAGGAACCTCGGCCAAAGGGCTGCCGCCTGGCCGGGCCCCGGGAGCGCAGCCAGAGCGCGCCAGGCCTCGTCGTGCCGCCCCTGGGCCAGCATCAGCAGGCAGTGCTCGGCCGCCATGGCCGGGTCGGGGCTCTCCCGCTCGCCGGCCAGCAGCAGCTCGCCCCAGCGCTCGAAAGGCTGCAGCCGCTCGAACTCCTGCGGGTCGAAGGCGGCCGGCCAGCGCTCCACCGGGCAGGGCCCGATCGGCGCCTCCCCGAGCCGGCGCCCGAGCTGCTCGAGCCCCCAGCCTTCCAGGCCGGTCAGTTGGCCGCCTCCCAGCTCCGGAGCAGACGGGGCGGCCAGCAGGCATAGGACAACCGACGCCGGAGGGATCATGCCGATACGTTAGTCTCCCGCGGCGAGCGGCGCTCCGCTGGCCCGCCCCGTCCCCAGGCTTCGATGATCGACAAGGACCTGCTCGAGATCCTGGCCTGCCCGGCCACCCACCAGTCCCTGGCCGAGGCCGGCCCCGAGCTGCTCGCCCAGCTCGGCCGCGCCATCGCCGAAGGCCGCCAGCGCAACGTGGCCGGCCAGGCGGTGCGCGAGCCGGTCGAGGCGGCCTTGGTCCGCGCCGACGGCAAGCTCGCCTATCCGATCCGGGATGGCATCCCGGTGCTGCTGGTGGACGAGGGGCTCCCCCTGTGACACCTCCGGGAGCCGAGGCGCTCCCGGACCGAGTCGCGCCCCGTCGATGCGCTTCGTCCATCGGGACCATCCGGGCCGGGCGGTGCTCCTGGCCTACTGCCTCAACGTGCATCCGGCCGAGGACCTGGCCGGGGTCCTCGAGGGCCTGCGGGACGTCGCCATGCCCCTGGCCCGCGGGCTGGGCGGCGGCCGGCCCTTCGGCGTCGGTCTCTACCTGCCGGAGCCGGCCGTGGAAGAGCTGCTCCAGCGCGCCGCCGCGCGTGTGGCGCTGCGCGAGCTGTGTCGCCTGGGCGGCTTGGATCCCTTCACGTTCAACGCCTTTCCGATCGGGCGCTTCCACCGTGCGGGGCTCAAGGCCGCTGTGTTCGAGCCGCGCTGGGACGAGCCGCGCCGACAGGCCTACACCCTGGGCGTCGCGCGCTTGGCCCTGGAGCTCGAGCGCGACCTACGCCGCGGGCCCGCTCGTCCCGCCCGGCACCTCTCGATCAGCACCCACGCCGGCGCCCACCAGAGCGCGGCTGCGCCCGATTCCGCCGCCCTGGCGACCGGCCTCGGCCGCACCGCGCAGGCCCTCGATGCCCTGCGCACCGCGGGGGATCCGCGGCTGGTGCTGGCGATCGAGCCGGAGCCACGCTCCAGCGCCAACGACAGCGCCGAATGGCTCGCGCGCGTGCCGGCCTGGCGCGCCGCCGCGGGCCTCGCTGCAGAGGCGGGGCCCGAGCAGGGCTCCTTCGGGTTGTGTCTGGACGCCTGCCATGCCGCGGTCGAGTTCGAAGTGCCCGAACAGGCGGCCGAGCGGGCCCGCGCCGCCCGACGCCCCCTGGGCAAGTTCCAGTACACCAGCGCGCTGTGCCTGCCCGCTCCCGGCCTGGACGCCGCCGGCCGGGCGCGCCTGCTGGCCATGGACGAGCCGACTTTCCTGCACCAGACCAGCGCGCGCCTGCCCGACGGCCGCCTGCTGCGCGCCGGGGACCTGCCGGAGCTTGCGAACGGCCTCGCCAGCGATCCGCGCTGGCTGGCCGCGGAGGAATGGCGCTGCCACTTCCACGTGCCCCTCGGCCACACGGGGGTGTTCTCCGCCGCGGGAGGCTTGACCACGACCCAGGCGCACGCCGATCAGCTGCTCGCCGCGCTGCTCGCCGATCCGGGCCGCTGGGGGCTGGCAGAGCTGCACCTCGAGCTCGAGACCTACACCTGGAGCCTCTTGGCCGGCGCCGAGAGCGGCCCCGAGGCGCTCGTCCAGCGCCTGGAAGCCGAGTACGCCCACGCCTTCGGGCGCCTGGCCGCCAGCGGCTGGCTGCCCGCCGGATAGGGCGCCCGGGGCGGCCAACGCCGCGGCCTCGGCCCTCGCTCCCGCGCCCCGTCCGCGCAGCCCCGGCGCTCGCATGGGCGCTCTCAGCGGCGAGGCGCCGCCAGCGCCGGCATGAGCGCTTCGCGCAGCCCCGCGGGACCTCCCCAGCGCGTGCGCTGCTCCAGCCCAAGGGCCCGGGCGCCCCGAGCCGCACGAACTGGCCCGAGATTCGCATTGACTCGCCCCTGGAGCGTGCCTATCTTCCCCGCCTCGCGACTGGCCCGTTCGTCTAGTCAGGCCTAGGACACCAGGTTTTCATCCTGGCGACAGGGGTTCAAATCCCCTACGGGTCACCAGTCTCCACAGCGGCCTCGGGGCGCGGTCGGCGAGGAGATAGGCGGCGCGTCCAGAGTGGGCGATGCGTCCAGAGTGGGCGATGCGTCCAGAGTGTGCGATGCGTCCAGAGTGGGCCGCGCCGGGAAAGCGGGCTTTGCAACTGGGCGCGGCTTTTGGTCTTGGGAATCGGGCTGGCAAACCGGGCTCGGGAACTGGGCCGGGCATGCGGGCCGAGGAACCGATCTGAGCCGCCGTGCCGGGGAGTCGAGGCTGCGCTCCGCAGCCACGCTGAGGTGGAGTCTTGGAGCAGCAACCGACGCTTTGGACCGAGTCTGCGCGCCTGCGCGAGGAATCGCCTCGGAAGGCGAGGCTGCTATCGATGCGGGGAGGGCGGCCTCCCCGGGCACGAGCCGGCGACCGGGAGGCGGCTGGTGGGCGGATGCCGGAGCCCCGGGCGCGCGCCTGGGAGAGCGCGGGCGGCTTCGATCAATGGCGGGGAGAAAATCGGCGCGCAACGACGATCCCAAACTCGTTGTCCGCCGGATGGCGGCGCCAACGCAAGCGATCGGCCGGTCCGGCCGCTCGGGCGCAGACCGAGTCGATTCTTTCTGAGCCCCTCAGGCCCGAGGGTGAGCGCGCTCGTAGACGTGTTTCAACCGCTCGAGGCTGACATGGGTGTAGATCTGGGTGGTCGCCAGATGCGCATGGCCGAGCAGCTCTTGCACGGCGCGCAGATCGGCCCCGCGGTCCAGCAGGTGCGTCGCGAACGAATGCCGCAGGGTGTGCGGGCTCGGCCGCCTCCGCAGGCCCGCCACCAGGGCCAGCTGCGCCACGATGCGCTGCAAGGAACGCGTGGTCAGGCGCCCGCCGCGCCGGTTCAGGAACACCGCGCCGGCGGCGTCTGCCGAAGGCTTCGGCCGGCCCGGGTCCTCGAGGTAGTCGAGCAGCGCCGCCAGCGCCAGAGGCCCCAGGGCCACCAGGCGCTGCTTGTTGCCCTTGCCGAGCACGCGGGCCTGCCCGGCCTCCAGGTCCAGGTCGGCCAGGTCGAGGGCCACGGTTTCGGCCGCGCGCGTGCCGGCCGAATAGAGCACCTCGAGCAGCGCGCGATCGCGACGTCCCGCCGGGGTGCTGACGTCCGGCGCGTGCAGCAGCGCTTCGACCTCGCCCTCGGAGAGCGCCTTGGGCAGGCGCGTGGCTCGCCGGGCGCGGCGCAGCGAGAGGGTCGGGTCCTGGTCGATCTGTCCGCGCTCCAGCAGGTGCTTGCACAGGCCCCGGGCCGCGGAGAGCTTGCGCTGGATCGAGCTGCGCTGCAGGGCGCGCTCATCGAGCCCGGCCAGGTACAGCCGCAGGTGCCTTGAGGTCAGTCCCGCCGGAGCGGCCAGCCCCAGATCCGCCAAGGCCGCGGCGAAATCGAGCAGGTCGGAGCGATAGGCGCGCAGCGTGTGGGGCGAGGCCCCGCGCTGCGAGAGCTTGGCCGAGAGGCAGGCCTCGATCGCTTGGCGCCAGGGGAGAGGCGCCTGCCGGCCCTCGACGCTCGCATCCGCCGCCATGGAGTTTGAGCCTAGCAGCGCAGCCGAGGGCGACGCGCGCTCGAGCCCGCAGGCTGTCCCGCGCCTCTGCCCACGGCGCCACAGGGATGTGTGCGCAGCAAGGCTCCGCCGCGCAGCTCAGCGCGGCGCGCCGCGGCCGCTCGGCGCGCTGGCCTTGGGCTTCGACTCGAGCTTGCCCAGCGCTTCCTTCTGCGCGCCCAGGTAGGAGCGCAGCCCGGCCAGGAGTTCCTCCCGGGACTTCGGGTTGATGCCGGCGGTGAAGCCCTGGCTCTCGACCCGCCCGAGGCTGGCCACCAACTCGTCGATCGACTTGGCCTGGCCGGTCAGGCAGGCCTCGAGCGCGCTGACCTTGGCCAGCATCTGCTGGCGCTCCTGATCGGCCAGCTCGAGGCGCTGGGTCTGGGCGGCCAGGGCCTGCTCGAGGGCGGCGATGCGCGGGGTTAGGTCCCCCTCCTGGGGGGCCGGGGCCTGGGCGGACAGGCCCAGGGCCAGGGCGGCGGCCGGGAGGAACAGGGAGGCGAAGGCCAGGGGGCGGAGGGCGCGGGGGGACGGCATGGTGGCGGCGGGCTACGGTCTTAGACCCGGAAACCTTGTCGAAGCCGGAGCGCCGAGACCTGCGGTCTGCCGAGGCCCGGATTTTCCGCTGAACCAGCCCCGGGAATCCGCCTTTGGGCCCAGATCGACGGTCGGGTCGCCCGCCGCGGCGGCGCCGCTGGCGGGTCAACCGGCGCCCGGGACGGCTCGGGCGCTGGGCGGCGGCTCGGGCAGCCCCCGGGCCAGCCAGAGGGGCCATAGCAGCGCCAAGGCCCCCAGCAGATAGGGGGCCGAGGGGGACAGGGCCCAGTAGACCCCCGCGCCCAGCAGCGGGCCGATGGCGCGGCTCAGGGCGCCCATGGAGCGGAAGGTGCCCATCGCCAGGCCCTGGCGATCCGGCGGCGCGTAGAGCGACACCAGGCCGGAGAGCGAGGGCATCTCGAGGGCGCTGCCCACGGCCAGGAGCGCCAGGCCCAGGTACAGCACCGGGCTGGTGTGGGCCAGGCCCACCGCCACGAAACCGGGGATCAGCAGCAGCAGCCCGAGGCGCGCCAGGCGCCGCTCGCCGATTCTTGGGGCCAGCCGCCGCACCAGCCCGCCCTGGGTCAAGGCGATCAGCAGGCCGATGAACCCGAACATCCAGCCGTTTTGGGCCGGCCCGTAGCCCAGGCGCTCGGCCGCCAGGAACACCAGCGTGAACTCCATGGCGGAGAAGGCCGTGCCGTAGGCCAGATAGATCGCGTGGGTGCGCGTCACCCCCGGGAGCCCCAGCTCGCGCAGGGCTTCGAAGGGGCGCAGCGGGCGGCGCTCGGCGCTGGCCTCGCCGGGGCGCAGCGTCTCCGGGAAGCGCAGCAGGGCCCATAGGAAGTTAAGGCTCGAGAGCGCCAGGGCCACCAGGGCGGGGAACGAGAAGGGATGCCAGCCGAAGGCCTGCGATGTGTCGCCGAGCTGCGGGCCATAGACCTGCGAGAGGGCGCCGATCGCCGGGCCCAGCACGAATCCCAGGCCGACCGCCATGCCGATCACGGCCATGTTCCGGCCGCGGGATTCGCGCGGGGACACGTCGGCGATCACCGCGCTGGCGGTCGAGATGTTGCCGGCCATGATGCCGGCCAAGAGCCGCGACACCACCAGCCACAGGAACGCGGCCGATACGCTCCACAGGGCGTAGGACAGCGCCGTGCCGAAGAGCGTGACCAGCAGGGTCGGGCGCCGGCCGATGCGATCCGACAGGGCACCCCACAGGGGCGCGGCCGCGAATTGCAGGCCGCTGTAGAGGCTGCCGAGGATGCCCCCGAAGAGCGTGGCCACGGCCAGATCGGCCCGCGGCCGGTCTCCGATCCATTCGGTCAATCCGGCGACCACCCGGCCCACCAGGCCGTCCGGCCCCTCGCGGGCGAGGTAGTGCTCGAGCAGGGCCGGGAACAGCGGGAACAGGATCGAGAACCCGACCAGGTCGATGAACACGGTCAGGAACACCAGACCGAGCACGGAGCGAGAGGCACGTTCTTGGGTCACCCCGTTGGTTGTACCGCTCCCGGGCAGCCCGGCGCCAGACGCGGAGGCGATCCCGCGGCCCGCCGCGTGGCATCATGGCTCTACATGCGGTCGGAACAGAGGTCGACAGCGCTGGCCTTCGATCCCCGGGTCGAAACCTGGCCCCTCGGCGCCGGGGCGCCGGACCTCGGCGCGGCGTTGCTGGCCCTCTCGCGCGAACCCGGCCTGGCGGCCCTCGACTCCTGCGGCGGCCGCCCGGCGCGCTTCGATCTCTTGGCTTTCGATCCGCCGCGGCGCTTCGAAGGACTGACCTCGATCGCGGCCCTCGAGCTGCAACTGGAGGGGCTGTCGCCGGCGGGCTGGCTGCCCGGCCCGTTCCAAGGCGGCTTCATCGGAGCCCTGTCCTACGAGCTGGGCCTGGCCGGGGACGACCTTGAGCTGCCGCCGGCGCCGTTGCCTTTGCCGCCCCTGGTCGGCGGCTTTTACACCGACTGGCTGGTCTGGAACCGAGCCCTGGGGCAGTTGGCTTTGGTGATCAATCGGGCCCGTCCCGATTGGCGCGCGCGTCGCGCACGCGTGCTGGCGGCCCTGTCCGCTCCCTCGCCACAGGCCCCCGCAGCAGAGGTCGCCGACCTCTGGCGCGAGGTTTCGCCGGATCGCCATCGCCGGCGCGTGGCCGAGCTGATCGAGGCCATCGCGGCCGGCGAGGTCTATCAGGCCAATCTCGCCCATGCCTTCGCGGGCCGGGCCAGCGGCGATCCGCTGGGGCTCTATCTGCGCCTGCGGCGCAGCAACCCGGCGCCCTACGGGGCCTTCCTGGCCTTTCCTGGCGGGGCGCTCTTGTCGAGCTCGCCCGAGCTGCTGTTGTCCTTGGAGGGCGGCGTGGCCCGCACGCGTCCGATCAAGGGCACCGCGCGGCGCGATCCCGACCCCGAGCGCGATCGCCGGGCGGCGCAGGGCCTGCTGGAGAGCGTCAAGGACCGCGCCGAGCTGACCATGATCGTCGACCTGGCGCGCAACGACCTGGGGCAGGTCTGCGAGCCGGGGACGGTGCGCGTGCCGGGCTATCCCCTGCTCGAAAGCTACGCGGCGGTGCACCACCTGGTGGCCGAGGTGCAGGGCCGTCCGCGGCCTGGGATCGGCGCGCTGCGATTGCTGCAGGCCCTGTTCCCCGGGGCCTCGATCACCGGCGCGCCCAAGCGCGCCGCCATGCAGCACATCGCGGCCCTCGAGGGGCGCGGCCGGGGCTTCTTTTGCGGCGGCCTGGGTTTCGTGGATCTGCGCGGGCAGGCGCTGTGGAGCATCCTGATCCGCACCCTCGTGTGGGCTGGCCAGGGCCCCGCGGGGCGGCTCGAGTTCTTGGTCGGCGGCGGGATCACGATCCGCTCCGATCCCGAGGCCGAGGAGGCCGAGACGCTCGACAAGGCCCGCGCCCTGCTGGCGGCCGTGTCGGAGGCCCAAGCGTGAGCGCGGACTGGCCGCTTTGGTGGCAAGGCCGGGTCTGGTCAGAGCCGCCGCCCTTCGATCCGCGCTGGCCAGCCTTCGCGACGGGCTGCACGGTCTTCGAGACCGTCGGGGTGCGCGCGGGCCGCCCGTGGTTTTGGCAGCGGCATCTCGCACGCCTCGAGCAGAGCGCCGCTGCGCTCGCGCCGGACCTCTATCTCTTCGATCGAGCGGCCCTGGAGACCGGTCTCGCGGGCCTGATCGAGGCCCTGGGCGCCGCCGACTTCGCCCTGCGCATCAACCTGGGGATCGGGCCCGGACTGTGGCTCAGCCCGCGCGAATTGCCGCGGCCCCCCGCGGCTGGGGTCACCGCCTGGCTGGCGCCCGCCGAGCTGGCCGTGGCCGCCGGCGACCCGGGCGCCGCCCACAAGCACGCCGGGCGCTGGCTCAAGGAGCGCGCTCAGCGGCAGGCCCGGGCGAAGGGCGCCTTCGAGGCGCTGCTGCCCTCCAGCGCCGGGGGCTTCGCCTGCGGATCGCGCAGCAATCTGTACGCCTTCTTCGAGGGCCGCTGGTGGACCCCGCCCCTGTCTGCCGGCGCCTTGCCCGGCATCGTGCGCGGCCTGCTGCTGGAGTCCGGCCTGGCCGCGGAGCGTCCCCTGGAGAGGACGCAGCTCGAGGTCGCCCCGGAATTGGCCCTCAGCAATGCCCTGTGGCTGTGCTGCCCGGTGCGCGCGTTGCAGGGCTCGACCCGCGCGCTCCCGGGGGCCTCGGGACCCGCCTTCCAGGCCCTTTCCGAGGGCCTTGAAGGCCTGACCGGCCCTTGAAGAATCGACCGAGGAGCGGCCCCGAGCCCTTGGCACCCGGTTTGCACCACTGAGCCCCGGCCTGATTCCGGCAGCGCTCCGTCCGGTTCACAGGGCGGTCGTTCTTCCGTAGGGACCGGTTCGATAAGTTGGCGCGCGCTCCGCGCCGGCACCCCGCCCCGCGACCCAAGCCATGAAAGTCCAACTGCGCTCGACCCTTTCCCTGCTCGTGCTGCTGCTTCCCGCGACGTGGGGCGCCGCTCCGGCCCTGGCCCTGGCCGGCGCCGCCCAGGAGCCGCCCAAGGAGGAGGCCCCGATCCAGGACGAGCGTGCCGAGGTCGCGACCCTGATCGAAGCCCTGGCCAAGCAGGTCGATGCCAAGGGCAAGCAGGACCGCGAGGCCCAGGGGACCCTGGACGCGCTCTCCACGGAGTTCGCCAAGAGCGGCTCCAAGGATCGGGCCGCGATGGTCAAGGCCGTGGCCCGCATCCTGACCGTGCCGCGCAAGGACCTGGCCAAGGACATTCCCGACGAGGAGCTCAAGACCTACGCCGGTGTGATCCTGGGGCGCATGGGCCCCGAATCGGCCGACGAGCTGATCGACCACCTGGGCAGCAAGAAACTGCGCGAATGCCCCAAGGCCCATCGGGCGGTGGTGCTGGCCCTGGGTCAGACCCAGGTGGAGAAGGCCGTCAAGCCGCTGCTCAAGCTGATCAACGACGGCGATTGGGCGGTGGCCGCCGCAGGCGCCGAGGCCCTGGGCAGTTTCACCAACGTCGATCAGAAGGTGCGCAAGGTGATCTTCGACGAGCTCCTGAACCGCGTCATCCACCTGGCGGACATCATCGAGACCGACCAGGGCCAGAACAATTTCGGCGGGGCCAACGACTACGAGCAGATGGTCAAGGAATTCGAGACTCTGCGCGGCCCGATCCGGTCGACCCTCGAGAAGCTCACCAAACACAGCGAGCAGGGCTTCCTGCAGTGGCGCTCCTGGTGGAACGACAACAAGAAGAAGGACTGGGACGCCGCCGCGTGACGCCGGGCCCTTGGCCCGGGTGCGGCCGCTGCGCGCTTCCCGGGCCTGCAGCGCTTGGGAGCGGGGTGGCTCTCGCCGCGCCCACGCCGTGACATGACAGCCCGCCGGAACCTCGGCGGGCTGTCCGCTTTCGCTGGCCCGGCGGGCGGCCCAGCGGGCGCCGGCAGGGCAGCGCTGCTCCCGGCCCGGTGCAAGGGCGCCGAGGCTGCGCTTGCCCCGGGAGGGCGGTCCGCGCACCCTGGAGCCCGTCTGGCCCGGGAAGCTCCGCTGCCCACAGCCGTCCCTGACCGCCTGAGATTCCGATGCTGTCCCTGCTCGCCTGCCTGTGCCTGCTCAGAGGCCCCTCCGAGGAGCCCCTGGGTCGGACCCAGGAGCCCGGGCCCGGGGCTGCCGAGCCGGCCCCCGCGGCGCCGGTCTCCTGGGGGCAGGCGCGGCACGGCGGGGTTGTCCTCGAGGTTCCCCTGGATGGTGGCCTGGCGCTCGATGGGGAAGCGGCTTGGCGCGCCCGCGCCCAGGCGCTCGAGCTCGAGCTGCGCGGCGCCCGGGCCCGTGGCCTGGCGCTCGAGACCGAGCTGGCGCGTCTGTCCGACCGCCTGATCGAGCGCGAGCTGTCGGTCCTGCGCGTGCAGCGCGAGCTGGCCCAGCTCGGCGCCCCGGACGGCTCGCGGGCCAGCGCCCTGGGCGCGGGGCTCTCCGCGGCCCTGGGGCTCCCCGAGCCGGCGGCCGAGTCCGCGGCGCTGCCCGCAGCACCCAGCCCGGACGTGAGCCGCGGCCGCGAGTTGGTCCCCGCGTTCAACGCGCTGCTGCGCCTCGAAGGCGTGCGCAGTTTCGATCTGCTCGAGCTGGGCCGCGTGCCCCGCGCCCTGGATCCAAAGGCCCCCGCGGGCGCCGGGCCGGTGGTGCTGCGGCGCTTCGATTCCGAAGGCCGCCTCAGCGGACACCTGGTCGCCAAACGCTTGAGTCTCTCGGGCAGTCGATCGGCGCACACGCTGAGCTTGATCCTGGAGGACGGGCACAGCGCGACCGCAGGCCGGCGCGAGCCCTTCCCGGAAGGCCGCTTGGTGTTGCCGCTGCGGCGCGTCGATCCGGCGCCGTTCGTGGCGGCCTGCGGAGAGCTGTTCAGCGCGGCGCCCCGGGAGGTGCCCGACGACGGGCGCTATCCCAAGGCCTGGCTCGAATACAGCCTGAACCGCTTGCTGGCGCTGGACGGGCCCGGGGCGCGCTTCCGTTTGGTGCGCTTCGAGGGCGTGGCCGAGGAGCTGCTGCGCGGGGTCGAGCTGGCCGAGGTCGACGCGGACGGCCGGGAGCTGCGGCGGCTCTTCGCCGATCGGCTGGCGATCCGCATCGCCGGCGAGCGGGTCTCGCTGCTGCTCGAGCAGGGGGCCAGCGTGCGCGCCGGGGAGCCGATGCCGTTCCTCGAAGGGCGCCTGTGGATCCACCTTCCGCGCGCCGATGTGGACGCCTGGCGCGCGTCCGGGCTGCCGGGGACGGCCGCCCCGGCGGTGCCCAGCGCGCTTGACCCGGCGCCGGCCGAGCGGCGATAACCGCGGCATGGCCGTCCCCGAGAGCCGCGCCCAGGCCGGCCTATTCGATGCCCAGCAACCCTGGACGGTCAGCGGCCTGACCCGCGCGATCCAGAAGGACCTGGAGGGCTTCGGCCGTCTGGCGCTCGAGGGCGAACTATCGGGGCTCAAGCGCGCGGCTTCGGGCCACGTCTATTTCGACCTCAAGGACGAGAACGCTCGCATCGCTTGCGTGGTCTGGCGCAGCCAGGTGGCGCGCGCCTCCCGCACCAATCCCAAGGAGGGCGACCGCGTCGTCGCCCACGGCAAGCTCGACGTGTATGCGCCGCGCGGCTCCTACTCGCTGGTGGTCGAGCGGCTCGAGCCCGTCGGCATCGGCCAGCTGCTGGAGCGCTTCGAGGCCCTGCGCCGCGAACTGGCGGCGCGCGGTTGGTTCGAGCGTAAGCGCTCCCTGCCGCGCCTGCCGCGCTGCCTGGGCCTGGTCACCAGCCGCGATGGCGCCGCCCTGCAGGACTTCCTGCGCACCCGCAGCCTGCGCTGGCCGGGGTATCCGCTGCGGCTGTGCCACACGCCGGTGCAAGGCCCCGGAGCGGCGGCATCGGTGGCGGCCGCGATCCGCGCCCTGGCGGCCTCGGGAGTGGACCTGATCGTGGTGGCGCGCGGCGGCGGCTCGCTGGAGGACCTGTGGGCCTTCAACGAGGAGCCGGTGGCGCGCGCAATCTTCGAATGCCCGGTCCCGGTGATCAGCGCCGTCGGGCACGAGACCGACGTGACGCTGGCGGATTTCGTCGCCGACCATCGCGCGCACACGCCCACCGACGGGGCCCAGACGGCGATCCCTGACCGTGCCCAGTTGCTCGACTCGATCCAGCGGGCCGGACTGCACCTCGCGCAAGCGGTCGACCGGCTGATGCTGCGCCGCGGCGAGCGCCTGGAGCGGCTGGCGGGCCGCGGCGCCCTGGCCGATCCCGGGCGCCCCCTGGAGCGCCGCGCCGCGCGCCTCGCAGCCCTCGAGCTGCGGCTCGAGGCGGCCTTGCAGCAGCGTCTCTCCCGGGCCGCCCAGCGGCTGGAAGCCGTCGGTCGGCGCCTGGAGCCGCAGAGCCCCCGGAGGCGCCTGTGGCGCTTGTCCGAGCGCCTGGCGGCCCTCGGACCGGCCCTGGGCTTTGCCGGCCGCTCTGCCCTGGAGCGGCCGGGGCAACGCCTGTCGACCGCGGCCGCGCGCCTCGAAGCGATCTCGCCCCTGGCGGTGCTGGCCCGCGGTTATGCCCTGGCGCGGCGCGCGGATGGCCGCGGCGTGCGCGCCGCGAGCGACCTGGCCCTGGGGGAGCTGCTCGAGCTGCGCTTCGCCTCCGGCCGCGCCGCGGCGCGCGTCGAAGCCATCGATCCGCCCCGCCCATGAAGGCCAGCACCTACGCGGTGGTCGTGAATTGGAACGGGGGGCCGCAGAACCTGGCGGCGCTCGATTCGCTCATGGCCGAGGGGCTGCCGCCGGAGCGCATCGTGTTCGTCGACAACGGCTCGCAAGACGGCATCGCCGAGCTGCTCGCCAAACGTTACCCGTATCTGCCGCAGGTCAGGAACCGCGAGAACCTGGGGTACGGCGAGGGCAACAACCAGGGCATCCGACTGGCCCTGGAGCGCGGCGCTGCGGCGGTCCTCTTGATCAACAACGACGTGACCCTCGAGCCGGGCTGCCTCGATTACCTGCTGGCGCAGCTCGAGCGCGACCCGGGTCTCGGGGTGGTCGGCCCGCGCGTCCTCGAGGCCCGGCG
>JBILNK010000256.1:0-4324 GCA_044375105.1 Planctomycetota bacterium | reverse complement strand
CGGCCTGACCCTCAGCGCCCTGACCCTCAGCGCCCTGACCCTCAGCGCCCTGACCCTGGCGGGCTGCGGCCCGGCCGCGCCGCTCCCCAACGGCCTGGTGGTTCTGCCGGGGTCCACCCCCGGGGCACCCCCGGGCCAGGCCCCCGTGGAACGCCCCTACTTCCACGACTTCGGCACGGTCTCCCTGGGCGCGCGGGTCGAACACGATTTCCTGCTGGTCAACACGGATCCCGAGCCGGTGACCCTCAAGCGCCTGGTGCCGAGCTGCGACTGCACCGTGCCGACCGTCGAGATCTTCGACCGGCGCGGCCGCTCCCTGGGGCTAGGCGACTTCACCCGCGCGGAGGGCATCGCGATCGTGCCGCCCGGGGGTCAGCTGCGCATCGGCCTGCGCGTCGAGACCCATGCGGTGCAGATCACCAACGCGGACAAGCTGGTCCAGGTGCGCTTGCACACCGACTCCAAGATGAACCCCTGGGTGACCCTGGAGGCCCACCTGATCGTTGCCCAGGCGCTCTTGGCGACCCCCGCGCGGCTCGAGCTGGGCGTGGTGCCGCGCTCCGCGGGGGCCGTGCGCGAGGTCACCGTGCGCATCAACCAGGCCCTGCCCGACGGCAGCCGGCCCGACCAGGGACTCACCGGGGAGGTCCTCGCGGCGGCCCCCCTCAGCGCCCAGGTCTCCCCCCACCCGATGCTGCCGGGGGAAGCCTGGTTGGTGCTGGTCGACCTGCCGGCCGGCCTGCCCCTGGGCCCGATCCAAGCGGAGGTCCAGCTGGCCACGGCCGACGCCGCCGGCCAGCCCGGCGCGCCCGTGCGGATCCCGGTGCTGGCCCAGGTCGGGCCCGATTTCGCCGCCGATCCGCCGCGGGCCTTCCTGGCGCCCAGGGGGGATGGGACTTCCGCGAGCGCCCGGCTGACCCTCCTGTCGCGGCTGCCGAACACCCCCTTCCGCATCGAGCGCTACGAGGTCCAGGCCGTCGTTCCGGGGGACGTGGCCCTGGAAGCGCAGCCGAACGGGCCCCTCGACGAGCAGGGTTGCGCCAAGAGCTGGCAGCTCTCCCTGCTGGCGCGCTGGGAAGCGGGTGCGCGAGCTCCCGCGGGAACCTTGACCGTGATCCTGGACGGGCCGCAGCCCGCCCAGGTAGAGATCCCCTATGAGCTCCAGCGCACGACGCCCTGAGACCCCTCCGCCGGGCGATGCTGGCCTCCGGACGGCTTTTCTGACGGACTCGAGCTCCGGGCGCCCTGCCCGCGCGCTGGCCGGCCCCCTGCACCCGGGCAGGTGCCTGCTCCTCGGGTTGCTCACGGCCTGTAGCGCCCCCGAGGCGCCGCCCAGCGTGCTGCTCATCTCGCTCGATACGCTGCGAGCGGACGCGGGCCTGTTCGAGGACCGCGAGGTGGCGCCCGAGCTCCATGCCCTGGCCCAACGCGGGCTCTATTTCACCCAGGCCAGTTCCGGTACCTCCTGGACGCTTCCCTCCCACGCCCAGATGTTCACCGGCCAGGTGCCGGCCCTGCACGGCACCGAGGACGACAACCTGCGTATCGACGCCTCGACCCCGACGCTACCCGAGCGTTTTTCGGATGCGGGCTGGCGCACCTTCGGCTGCTTCACCGGTTGGTACCTGCTCGGGGACTTCGGTTTTTCGCGCGGGTTCGAGATGTACGAGAACGTGATGCCGCTCGGCCGCGAGCTCGAGCAGCGCTGGCGCAACGAGCTGTCCCAGGACCGCGGGTCGCGGGCCCTGACCACCTGGCAGGCGGCCGATCTGCAATCGCACCGCGCGATCACCTCCCCCAACGTGGCCGAGTTCGCCGGCAACGCGATTCGCGAGGCCGGCGACGCGCCCCTGTTCCTGTTCCTGCACCTGTTCGATCCGCACTACGACTACGTCCCGCCGCCGCCCTTCGACAAGCGCTTCGACCCGGACTACGCGGGCGATATCGACGGCAAGGATTTCTACGTCAACCCACGCATCTGGAAGGATGGGGTGCGGACCGTGTCCGAGCGCGATCTCGAGCACATCCGCGCCCTGTATCTGGGCGAGATCGCCTGGACCGACGAGCACCTCGGGCGCGTCCTCGACCAGCTCGAGGCGGCGGGGCGCACACCGGGCGCCAGCCTGGCGGTCGTGGCCGACCACGGCGAAGAATTCTTCGAACATGGCCGCGTAGGCCATCGCCACACGCTCTACGAGGAGGCGATCCGGATCCCGTTCCTGCTGGTGCCCTCCCCCGCGCTGGGATTGGCCCAGCGCGGCTACAGCGACCTGGCGGTCAGCCTGAGCGACCTGGCCCCCAGCCTGCTCGAATTGGCCGGATTGCCGGCTTTGCCCCAGGCTTCCGGGCGCTCTCTGGTGCCGCTGCTGCGCGGAGAATCGCTGGCCGAGGTCCCGCAGATCGGTTCGGTGCGCTTCCGGCCGATCGTGGCCAAGCAGGGCGAGCGCAACGTGGCCCGCCACCTGATCAAGGAGAGCCTGCGCACCCCAGCGCACAAGCTGATCCGCGAAACCTGGGTCAAGGACGGCAAACGCCGCTTGGAGGCCGTGGAGTGGTACGACCTGCTCGCGGATCCCGGTGAGCAGCAGCCCATCCGGGACCTCGCCGATCCGCGCCTGCGCAGCGCTTGGGAGCAATTGGAAGCCGAACTGGCGCGCCTGCGCGGCTTGCACGCCGCCGCTCCTCGCTCCAGCGAAGAACAACGCCACAGCCGCGCGGCCGAGCTGTTCGGCTCGCAGCTGGAGCTGCTCGGTTATCTGCCCGAAACCGGTGCCCAGCCGGACCCGGAGGCCGACGCGGAGCCGGCCTCCCAATCCGGCCAGGAGGGCCAGCCGGACGCGGGCCTGTCCCTAAAGGTCCTGCGGCTGCCCTGGGGCATCGCACCGGCCCCGGCCTGGTCCCTCGAAGAAGCCGCCGACAGTCGGCGTTGAGCGTGCCGCTGCAGCGCTTCTGGCCGCCGGATGGCGGTCCAGGGGCCCCCCGAGACGCTGGAGTTCCGGCTCCGGCGCAGCCCGAGTCGAGCTGGATTCAGCCGGTCAGCGCACGCGCGCGAAGCGCAGCTTGCCGACCTGGATCAGGAGCGGCTGGCCGGGGCGCTGCACGCGCTGGTTCGGATCCTTCTGCACCTGGCCCTCGATCTTGACCCCGCCCTGCACGATCAAACGGCGGGCATCGGAAGAGCTGCCAGCGAGGCCCAGCTCGCGCAGCAGGATCGCCAGGGGCAGGCCCTCGGCGGGCCACTCGCCCGCGTAGGTCAGTTCGGCGATCTCGCTGGGCAGCTCCTTCTGCCGGAACTGGCGGTCGAAGGCCTCCAGGGCCAGGCGACCGGCTTCGGCGCCGTGCAGGCTGGCGACCACCTCGCGGGCCAAGCGCGCCTTGGCCTCGCGCGGGTGCCCGCTGCACAGGCCCTCGATCTCTTGGGGCTCGAGTTCCGTCAGCAACAGGAACCAGTCGCGCAGCACGCTGTCCGGCTGGGCCATCACCTTGCCGAACAGGTCTCCCGGCTCGGCCGTCAGCGGGATGGCGTTGCCGTAGGACTTGCTCATCTTGCGTCCGTCGGCCCCGTTGATCAGCGGCGTGGTCAGGCAGATCTGCGGGCGCTGACCCTCCTGCTCCTGGAATTGGCGGCCGACCAGCAGGTTGTAGAGCTGGTCCGTTCCGCCGAACTCCACGTCGGCGCGGACCTCCACGGAATCCCAGCCCTGCAGCAGCGGGTACAGAAACTCGTGGATGCCGATCGGCTCGCCGGCGGCCATGCGTTTTTCGAACGTGTCGCGCTCCAGCATGCGCGCCACGGTCATGCGACCGGTCAGCTTGAGCAGGGCGCTGAAGTCGAAGGCGTCGAACCACTCCGAATTGCGGCGCACCTCGGTGCGCTGCATGTCGAGCACCCGGGCCACCTGGTCCACGTAGGTGACCAGGTTCGCTTCCACCTCTGCGCGGGACAGCTGCGGGCGCAGTTTGTTGCGCCCGGAGGGGTCGCCGACCATGGCCGTGGCGTCCCCCACGATGATCACCACCTGGTGCCCCAGGCGCTGGAGCTGGCGCAGCTTGAACAGCGGGATGGCGTGCCCGAGGTGCAGGTCGGGCGAGCTCGGATCCATGCCGAACTTGATCCTGAGGGGCCGCTGGTCGCGTTCGGACTCCGCCAGGCGCTGCTCCAGCTCGCGGATCTCGATCAGGTCCACCGCGCCGCGTCGAAAGGCGGCCAGGCTGGCGGCTTGGGGGGGCGCGGACGTCACGGGCGGTGCGGGGCTGGAGGCCAAAGGGCTTCGCAGCTTAGCCCGCCGCCGCCTGGTCCCGCAGCTTGGGCCGTGTCCTGCGT
>JBILNK010000255.1:0-4334 GCA_044375105.1 Planctomycetota bacterium | reverse complement strand
CGATCGCCGCGGCCAAGGGCTCGTCCACCAGGTGCACCCGGCGGGCGCCCGCCCGCTCGGCGGACTGGATCACGGCCCGGCGCTCGACCGCGGTGATGCCGATCGGCACCGAGATCACCACCCGCGGCGGCACCAGGCTGCGCCCGCCCTGGGCCTTTTGGATGAAGTACTTGAGCATCTTCTCGGTGATCTCGAAGTCCGCGATGACCCCATCGCGGAGCGGCCGGATCGCCTCGAACTTGCCCGGGGTCTTGCCCAGCATGGCCTTGGCCGCGGCGCCCACGGCCATGCCGTTGTTGAGCACCTCGTTGGTGCCCTTGCGCACCGCCACCACCGAGGGCTCGTTGATCACGATGCCGCGGCCGCGGACGCACACCAGGGTGTTCGCCGTGCCCAGGTCGATCCCCATATCGACGGAGAATCGTCCCAGGAGCCACTGCATCCAATCCTGGGGTCGACGGAATTTCGCCATGGGGTGCCCTCGCTGTGGCCGGAGTGTGCGGGCGACCTGGCAGGCGGCCGTCGAGCGGAGCGGGCCACGCCAGACCGGCCTGGGGGCGCTCCACTCTCGACGAAATCGCCCGGACCTTGCGGTCGCGCCGCTGGCCTGGGATCTGCTGGGGGGAATGCGGACGGGAAAGGAAAGCCGATGCGCGCTCGGTCGCCCTCCGTCGTCGCACCCCCACTGGCGGCGGCCGAAGGCCGCGGGCAGCTCGGGTCGGCCGCCGGCCGGCGGGCGCGCCGCGGGGTGAGCGACCGGGCAGCCACGCGGGCCGCCGGCGAACGGAGACCGTTCGTCGCCGTTACATTGCGCAGTGTAGCGAGAGACCGCCCCGACGGAAGAGAGCCGAGCGCAGACAAGACGCGCAGCGAACCGAAATCGGGCGCGGGACTCGGCTTCGCGCCGGCAGTTTCAAAGGCAACTCCAGGGGCCACCCAGCGCGTAGGCCCAGCGGCAACCGGGATGCTGACGAGTCGCCCGCAAGCAGCAGCGCGCGGCGAGGATTCCAGCTTGTCGGGCCGCCGGGGAGCGCCTGAAAGCACGCCGGCGGGCTGGCCCGATCAGGCGGGCGCAGGGCGGATCGATGCCTGCTCAGCCCAGAGGCTTCCAGAGCCCGAGGGCTGCGCCGGCAGAGGTGTCCCGGGCGTCTCCCGGCGAACCGACCGGGGGCGGGCCGCAGCGCCCGATCAAGCTGGGGCCAGGGCTTCGAACGAGTCCCAAAGCAGCGGAGCGTGCCGGGGGCCCTCTAGGGCACACGGGCACGCTCCGGGGCAGCGCGGCAGGCGGCTGGCGCTTGGGGCGCTCGAGATCGCGCGGAAGGACTCGAGCGCGGGCGCTCCCAGGTCGGTCGGTGGCGGCCCGCCGGTGCGGGCCGCGCGAGGGGGCCGTCAGGCGAGGCCCGATCCGATCGGCGGCAGGCCGATCAGAAGAACATGCCCTCGCCGTAGTGCTTGCCCACCAGGTAGTCGAGCATCAAGATCGCGGCGAGGATTCCGATCGTGGTGATGATGCCCAGGGTGGCATCGATGCCGATGCCACCATCGGCTTGGACTTCTCCGTCGCCGCCCTTGGTGGAGCGGCGGGAGGCGGTGGCGCGCGACGCCGGCTTGGCGGCGGGGCGTGCGGAGGGGCGCTTCTTGGCCATCGGAGGAGGGGAGCTCGGGGGTGCGGGGGGATCGTCGGGGGGCCGGTGCGCAGAGGCACACCGCGGAGCCGCGGCGGAGCGGCTCCCTGGATCCAGCCGGGGCGCTCAGGCGACCCAGCGGGATCCGGCGTCGGGGCTCACAGATTCGTGGCCGCGTAGTCGCCCTGGACGATCGCGCCGCCGGACTGACGCACGATCACCGCCGAGCACTTGTCGGGCAGCACGGTTTCGACGCGGACCTGGCCCTTGTATTCGGAGCCGGCCCAGATCTCGAAGGTCATGCCCCGGGACACGCCCGCTTCGGAGCCCACGTTGAGGGCCACCAGGCCCGGGCTGAAGCTGCTGTTGACGCTGACCACGCGGCCGTTGATCAGCTTTTGCACCGGCCCCAGCTCGCCGATGGCGATGCCGGTCTTCTCCTGATACATGGCCAGCAGGGCCTGCTTGCTGGCGTTGTCCTCGCCGGCGCTGGTCAGGTCGATCTGCAGCTGGGCGATCTGGTCGTTGGCGCTGGCCAGGGCGGCTTCCGCGTCGCGCTGGGCGCGCACCGCGTCCTTGGCTTCGGCCAGGGCGTCCTTGGCGGCCTTTTCGGCCTCGACGCGCTGCTCTTCGGCCTGGCTCTTGGCTTCGGTGACCTGGGCGATGGTGTCCTTCAGCTCGCCGATCTGGGCGTTGATGCCGGCGACCTGGGAGTTGAGCTCGCCGTTCTCGCGGCGCGAGGCCTCGAGCTCGGCGGTCAGGCTCTTGATGGTGGCCTCGGCCTTGTTCTTGGTCTCCTGGAGCAGGTCGCGGCTGTTGGTCACCGCCTCGAGCTCGGTGGTCAGCTTGCTCTGCAGGGCCGCCGCCTCATCGGCCTTGGCCTTGGAGCTTTGCTCCAGCTCCTCGAAGCGCTGCTTCCAGTTGGTCGAGACCTTGAGCGCGTGGGACGAGTACCCGAGGAAGGCACCGGCCAGCAGCAGGTTGATGACGAGGAAGACGATGCCGACTTGCTTCATGCGACGGGGCTCGGGGAGGGGCTCTGCGGATCGGCCCGGCTGCCGGTCAGGCTGGCTCCGCGTCGCACCGGCCCAGGCCTTGAGCCTGGGCGGGCGGGCGGCGCCACCGGGGATGAGGGGATCCGCCGGGGCGGCTCGGGGGAGTTCGCCGGGCGGGACAGCGCGGGGGAAGGGCCGGTGGAGGCCCCGGGGGGGAAGGGCTGGAGGAGCTCGGAGCCGAGGCGCGGAGCGCGCCGCGGGGGGCCGCCCTTTGGACTTCCGGAGGGGCTCCGGGGTCGGGGCGGGCGGACTATAGGGGCGCCGGACGGCGGGGGTCAAGCGCGGGGAGCGAGAGCCCGCCGTCCGTCGGCGGCCGCCCCTACCCGCCCCGCGGGGTCCGGTTGCGCTCCCGCCTGGAGAGGCCCGCGGCGCGGGGCAAGGCCAGGGCCAGGGGCAACGCCAGGCACAGCCCGCGCAGCCAAGGGGCCAGGGGGCCGTAGGGCGGGCGCGGGATGCCGGAGGCCGGGACCGGCAGGCGCAGGGACAGGCAGCCGGCCACGCCGCGGTCCTGGCCGTCGACCGTGAGGCGCGCCAGCTCGCGGCCGTCGGGACCGAGGGCCAGGGTCAAGCCGTCGTTGGTGGCGCGCACCAGGGGGCGCCCGGTGATCACCGCCAAAGCGCGGCTGAAGGCCAGCATCTGGTCCAGCTCGAGCTGGCCGTGGTACCAGGCCTCGTTGGAAAGCACGGCGATGAACTCGGCGTCGCGCCGGGCCAGGCCCTCGAGGTAGGGGTACTGGTGGGCGTTGTCGAAGCACACGGTGGCCAGCACGGAGCGCCGCGTGCCGCTGCGATCGACGAACTCGAGCACCTGGCTGTGCTCGCCGGGCAAGAGGTCCGGCAGATAGCCGGCGGCGGCTTCGATGCGCGCGCGCAGCCAGCCCCAGCGCTCGAGGCCGAAGACCGTTTCGCCGCCGGGGGCCAAGGCCAGTTTGAGGCTGTCCTGGCGCAGCGCGTCGCCCGCTTGCTGCCACAGGCTGGCGGCGTTCTCGCGCCGCAGCAGGCCCTGCGCGGCGTTCCAGCGCTCGACCCCGCACAGGAACGCGGGCACCGCGCCGAGGGCGGGCCAGATCCAATTGTCGAGCGCCGCGCGTTCGATGCGCCCGAGGTCCGCGAGCTTCCGCGGGCTCCACTCGGGGCCGCGCCAGGCGGGGAAGCGCGCGCCGCCGGCGATCGCCTCGTCGAGGCCCGGCGCCGCCACGGCGAAAGGCAGGTTGGTTTCCGGCCAGACCACCAGATCGATCGATAGGCCTTGGCTTTCTGCGGCGGCCAGCCCCGCGCGGGTCAGCTCGAGGTGCTCGCGCAGCCGGTCGGAGCCCGTGCGCTGGTCGTGTTTGTCCCACACGTCCACGTCCGGCTGCACCAGCAGCAGCGCCGGCCCCGGCGCGAGCTCGGGCGGGCGCGACAGCGCCGCCGCCAGGGCCAGCAGGCCCGCGGGCGCCAGCGCCGCCAGGGGCCAGGCCGGGCGCCGCGGCGCGGGCTCCAGCGCGCGCCAGCGCAGCCAGGCCTGGGCCAGGCCGCCGCCCAGGGCCGCCAGCCCGAAGCTGCCGCCTTCGACCCCGAACCAGCGCGCCGACCCGAGCAGCCAGGGCCAGGCCCCCAGCAGGTGGCCGAGCCGCAGCCAGCCGAAGCCGAGCGGCGGCTCGAGCACATCGCG
>JBILNK010000095.1:0-16214 GCA_044375105.1 Planctomycetota bacterium | reverse complement strand
GGGCTCGACTGGGGAGCTGTTGGACCTGGGCCTTTGCGTGCCGCCGGATGGCGGGCCAAAGGCTTCCAAGGGCCCGCTGCTGCGGCTCGTGCGCAGCCCAAAACGATCGTCTCCCAGCCCTTCAGCGCTGCGCCAGCACCAACAGGCTGGCCAGGATCAGCGTCTTGGCATCCTCCGGTCCGCGGGCCAGCAGCTCCTCCGGTCGCAGGCGTTCCTGGGTCAGTTCCTCGTCGTCGTCGGGGCAGAGCCGGCCCGCGGCGGGCGCGGGGCTGAGACCCTCGGCCAGGAACAGGTGCAGCCGTTCCGTGCAGAAGCCGGGGGCTGGATAGAAGCTCTGCAGGCGACGCCAGCGCTCGGCGCGCAGACCGGTCTCTTCTTCGAGTTCGCGCCGCGCCGCAGCCAGCGGGTCCTCGCCCGGCTCGAGGCGCCCGGCGGGGACCTCGAGCATCCAGCGCCGCGCCGCGTGCCGGTACTGGCGCACCAGGGCCAGACGGCCGTCTTCGAACCGGGCGGCGATCGCCACGGCGCCCGGGTGCTCGACCAGCGTCAGGCGCTGCTCGCGGCCCGAAGGCAGCCGGATGTGGTGCGCGCGCACGTCGAAAACCCGCGACCGCAGCAGCAGCTCTTGGCCGAGGACTTCGACGGACGGGGAAGGTTCGGTGGGCGCGGGGTGGGCTTCCATGGGGGCTCCGGGGCTTGGCCCGCAAGCACGGACGATGCGCGGCCGGACGTCGCGGGGGCGCTTCTGGCGCTGGCGCCGAGTGTGCGCTGTCGAGCGGCCGGTCGGAGGCGGACGGCGTGCCATCCCCCGGGGCCGGTGCCCGGCCGCCGGCTCGGCCCCGCTGCGCCAGGGGGCGGCAGGAGCCGTGGCGCGCCAAACGCCACCGGTGCCCCGGATCCCCGCGGGTCGATGGCCCCGTCGGCTGGCGCTGAGCTCGTCGCCGCGCTCCGGCCCCGCAGCCGGCCCCGCAGCCATCTCCGGGCTCCGGCCCAACCCGAGCCGCGCCGTCTCCGCGCTCTCGACGCCGCGAATCGGGCCCCCCGAGCCCAGCGCCGGTCGGTGGCACCCTGGGCGCCCTGGCCCGGCGAGGGCTCGCCGGGCCCCAGTACCCTGTTCACGCCCGAGCTCTCTGATCGCGCCCGGCCCGCTGGCCCCCGCGGGGAGCCGCGACCCGGCTCGATCCCGCGCAGCCCTCCCGATGCCAGCCCCGCTCCCTTCGCCCCGGAAACCGAGCCGCCTGGCCCCGCTCAAGATCGCGGCCCTGGCCCTGCTGCTGGCCCTGTGGTCCACCTGGCCGATCGGTTTCGGGGCCATCGGCCTGGGGCCTGTGCGCCTGCCCCACGACCCGGCCTATGGCGACGAGCAGCGGGCTCCGGTCCACGGGACCTTGGCCTTGCTCGAAGTCCAGCGGCAGGCCCCCTGGATCGGGCCCCAGGCCTGGCGCAGCGACCTGTCGGGGGCACCCTTCGGTCAGGACCTGCTCTGGCGCGACCACCAATACCTTCCGGCCCGGCTGCT
The DNA here is from genome assembly GCA_044375105.1 of Planctomycetota bacterium. Classification (GTDB taxonomy): domain Bacteria; phylum Planctomycetota; class UBA1135; order UBA1135; genus JBIKLM01. The sequence continues at coordinate 14,695 of JBILNK010000095.1, read as the reverse complement.
GGCGCCGCTCGTGCAGCGCTTCGGCGCCGAGCGTGCCTTCGGAATCGGACTCCTGCTCGCGGCCTTCGCCGCCGCTTTGGGTGCCCTGTGCTTGGCCCGGCGTCTCTGTCTCGCGCCGGCGGCCGGCTTGTTCCTGGCCCTCGCATGCTTGGCGACGCCAGCGGCCCTGCGCGGGGGATTGACCAGCCTGGCCCGCGGACCCGATCCGTGGCTGCCGTGGATCCTGTTCTGCGGCCTGGCCGGCCCGGGCTCCCCCTGGCGCCCCTGGCTCCAGGGCATGCTGCTGGCAGGAGCCTGCCTGAGCGGCTGGGGACTCGGGCTGGTCGCCGGGCTGGGCGTGCTGGCGGTGAACCTGTGGCCGGTGCCGCGGCAGGGCCCCTTCGGCCCGCTGGCGCAGCGCCCACGGCCCCTGTGCCTCATGGGCGCCCTGCTGCTCGCCTCGGTGCTCGGCTGGCCGTTCCTGGGCGCCGTGTCGCAGCAGCGGCTCGAGGATCCGACCGCCCTGCCGGCTCGGGCGCTGGGATCGGCCCCGGGCCTGGCCGGGATCGCCGGCAACGCGCAGGGGCGAGCCCCGGAGCCTGGGGGCACCTCCGGGCCTGCGGCCGATTTCAACCCGCCGGGAATGGCCTGGCTCGCCCGCCTGCAGGCCCCGGAACTCAGTCCCCTGCGGCGCGCCCGAGGCCAGGGTTTCGAGCCCTTCGAGCCCGCGCCGGGCCGCCCGCCGCCGGGCGCGCCGCAGTGGTCCTGGGTGCTGTTGCTCACGGGCGCGCTCGGCTTGGTTGCCCGGCGGCTCGCCCGCTGGGCTGCCGTTGCGCTGGGCCTGTCCACGACCGCGCTGTTCGCGCTGTGGCTGGCAGCCCGTTCCCGCTGCGGATTGAGCTCCGGGTTCGATCCCCTGGATCCATGGCCGGCCCTCGAGTGCTTGCTGCGCGCAGCGCCCGCCCCGGCTGGGTCGGCCCTGGCGGCCCTCGGAGGGGGCGCCCTGGACCAAGCCTGCCTGTGTCTGGCGGCCGTAGCTGGAGCGGCCGCGGTCGACGCCGGCCTGCGCGCCGGACCCCAGGCGCGCCTGTTGGCCTGGTCTGCGCCCCTGCTCTTGGCCCTCGAGCTCTGGGCCCAGCCCCTGCCCAGCTTCCAGCCGCTGCCGCTGCCGCCCGTGGCACCGTCGCAGGCCCCGCCGGGCGCCGTGCTGCACCTGCCGGTGGAGCCGCGCACCCGGCCGATCGATGTGGCCCTGGCCCGGGCTGGACAGGCGCAGACCCTGCCGCTGTTCCTCGATGCCGCCGCGCCCGAGCTGCTGCGCTTCGGGCGCAGCGCCCCGGCGCTGCTGTCCTGGATCGGCAGCGGGCGTCTTGCCGCCCCCGAGCTCGTGGCGCTCGAACTCGATCTGCTGGAGGTCGGGCAGCTGTGGCTGGACCTCGAAGCGGCCCGTGCGCCCTGGACGGCCAGCTTCGCCGAGGCGGCCGACCTCTTGCCCGGGTGGGTGCGCGAACCCGATCGGGACGGGTTCGCGCGCTGGCGGCGTGCCCGGGCCTTCTTCGATCCCGCCCTGCGGACCGCAGCGGAGCGTTGACAGGCCTCGAATCGAGGAGGCCTGGGCTGCGCTGTGGCCGTCGGTCGAGCGCGAGCGCCTGGCCGCGGGCCGCGCTCGAGCGGCCGCGCTGGCCGCCATCGGCGCGGCGCGCAGGACGCCAGCGGCGCGCCGTCGATTCGTTTGCGCCGGCGCGCCCTGTTCAGACCGGCCGGCTGAGACGCTTCCGAGCGGAGTCGTGTGGGCGGAGCCCTAGGCCCAGCTCAGCGCCAGCGCTCGCGCCGGTACTCGTCATCCAGGGGCTCCTGACCCTCGGCGTCCGCCTCCGCCGCCTCGTCGGAGCGGCCTTCCAATTCGTCCAGGGCGGCCTGTGCGGCCTGGGTCTCGGTGTCGTGGATGCGCTGCAGCCCCGCCAGGAACATGGCCACCATGTTGGAGAGGTCGAGCCTCCCGTTGTCCATGGCGAATTGGGCGTAGCCGAGCAGCTGCTTCGCCAGGGAGGGGATCTTTTTGACCGCCGGATTGATCTCCGTGCGCTTGCGCAGCTCTTCCTGCTCTTGCTCGAGCCGGGTTTTTTCTTCGGCCAGCTGGGCTTCGAGATCGGCCAGCAGTTCGGCATCGCTGCGCCGGCCGCGGCGGCCTGCCCGCGGTTTGGGCGGCGGAGTGCCCTCTGGCATCGAGCGCGGCTCGGGCTTGTGGCGCATGGGAGAGGAGTACGGGTCGAACGGGGACATAGGTGGCGGTGTACAGCCGTCGGGAGCGGCTGCGCGGATCGGTCTGTGTGGGTCCGCCGAAGCGGTTCGTGCTGACGCCGAAGGGCGTGCGGTTGGGCTCTGCTACCGTGCACCGGGGGCTTGCGCTGACCGGGTCCAGCAGGCGGGTGCGCCACAGCCGCGCGATGGGGCGAGGACGCGTTCCCCCGGCTCGGGAATTCATGAGCCAAGTTCGCGGTCTTTGCGGCGGGGCCCGCACTCTGGGCGGTCTCGCGAGCTGCTCGGTGCACGGTGGGCTACCAGGCCGAGCAGGAGAACCGGCGCGGGGTGACGAAAACGGTGCGAAGCAGACTGGGCAGAGGATCCGCACTCTCCATCGCGGATCGAATCTCCACTTTCGCCGGCCTGAGCGTGGCAGGAGTCCGATCCCTTTTCAATAGATAATTCCTGGTTGAGACCCCGGCCCCCGGGGGCGGTGCCCTCCCCATAGCGGACCTTCTATGGCCATCGGTGCGCGAGGCCAAACCAGCCGAGTTGGCAAGGCAGCCGCGCGGGCCGCACCCCGATCGGTCGCCAGCAGGTCGTTCAAGAATCTGTTGCGACCCTGCCGTGCACGGGAGCTCGGTCCCCGCACAGGCGGCAGCGACGGGGCGCCAAGGCCTGCGGGTCAGGCCGCAGCCGCGTCCTGGAGATCCCGGCGACATCGGCCCACGCAAGCCGGACCAAGGGCCGTGGCGCCCCCCGTGCTGAGGGGCGCTGCCCGGCGGGCAGCCAAAATTCCTGACGGCCCCCTGGGGGGGATGCGACCCGGAAGGTACTCTCCCCACAGGCGGTCCAAAGCCGTCGCTCTTCTGACAATCAGGCAACCTCCTTGACCCGGCTGCTCCGCCGGCCATGCCGAGCGGCGCGCGTTGGTCCCTCCAGACGCCGTACCGCGCCTTGTTCCCGCCGCGCCTGGCCCCGGTCGGACCGGCTCCAGCGTGCCCCCACGAACGCCTGCGCCGAGCCCGGTCTCCCGCGCTCCGGGATGGCCCGGCCGTGCTGACCGTGCTCCCCAACCCCGCCTCCCCGTGCATCCCGACATCCAGCGCGTGCTCTATTCCGAAGAGCACATCGCCGCGGCCCTCGAGCGGGTGGCCGGCGAGATCCAGCGGGCCCTGGCTCCCGGAGCCAGCCAGGCGACGCAGCGAGCCGAGGAGGTGCCTGGGTTCACCCTGGTGGCCGTCCTGAAGGGCGCCTGCGTTTTTGCAGCGGATCTCCTGCGCCGCTTGGACGGGCCCGTCGAGCTGGCCTTCGTGGCAGCCTCGAGCTATCGGGACGGAACCACCTCGGGGCCCTTGCAGCTCGATCTGTTCCCGAGCCAAGCGGAGATCCAGGGCCGCCGCTTGCTGCTCGTGGACGACATCCTCGACACCGGCCGCACCCTGCAGGCGCTCAGCCTCGAGCTGCTGGCCCGCGGCGCGATCGAGGTGCGCACCTGTGCCTTCTTGGACAAGCCCGCTCGTCGGCGGGTCGACCTGCAGGCCGACTTCCGCTGCTTCGAGGTCGAGGACCTGTTCGTGGTCGGCTACGGCCTCGATTTCGCGGGCCGCTATCGCAACCTGCCCTACGTCGGCGAGCTGCGGCCCGAGGTGTTCGCCCGCGCCCAAGCCGCGGCCAGCCATCGCGCGCAGGCCTGAGGGCCCCGCAGCTCCCAAAACCTCCGGGGCCGTCGGTGCCCCGCAGCCGGCCCGCCGCAGCCGCCCCAGCGGGGCCCGGCCCGGATCGGAGCCCCTTCCATCCCTAGACCCCCTCTGCGCGCGGCGCCGCCGCCCATCCCCGTGTCGATCGAGTTCGTCGGAGCCCACGGCTCCGCATCCTTCGAGGATCCCGAGTACCTGACGGTGCCCGAGCGCCATGCGGGCCTCGAGCTCGACGAGTACCTGGCGTTGATCTATCCGCAGATCAACAAGGGCGCCCTGCGTCAGCAGATCCGCGCCGGCCGGGTGCTGGTCGACGGCGAGCGCGTGCAGCCCTCGGTGCGCCTGGCCGCCAACCAGGTCCTGGTGGTCGAGATCGACCCGGAGTTGCTCGATCGGCCGCTGCTGGAGGCGCCCGAGATCGAGGTGCCGGTGCTCTACGAAGATGCGCGCGTCCTGGTGGTGGACAAGCCCTCCGGCGTGGCCGTCGAGCCGGAGCGCTGGCTGCGCAGCGCCGGCTCGATGGCCGGGGCCATGCTGGCCATGGCGCTGTCGCGCTCCGAGGACGGGCCCGACGCGGACCCGGATTTGGAGGGCCCCTCGGAGGAGGCCGGCGAAGACGGCCGCCCGCGGCTGCGATTTCGGCCGCGCATCGTGCACCGCCTGGACAAGGAGACCTCCGGGGCCCTGCTGATCGCCAAGGACCTGGAGGCCGAGCGCGTGCTGCGCACGGCCTTCGAGCACGGCCGGGTCAAGAAGACCTACCTGGCTTTGGTCGAAGGCGAACCCGAGCTCCAGGAGGGCGAGCTCGAGTGGATCGATCTGCCGATCGGCCCGGATCCGCGCAAGTCCGGGCGCATGCGCATCGATCCCTCCGGCAAGCCTTCGCGCACGGCGATCGCGGTCCAAGAGCGCTTCCGCGGCTACACCCTGCTGCGCTGCCACCCCGAGAGCGGCCGCACGCACCAGATCCGCGTGCACTGCCAGGCGCGCGGTTTCCCCTTGGCGGTCGATCGCTTCTACGGCCGCCAGGAGGCTTTGCGCCTGAGCGATATCAAGCGCGGCTACCGGGCCAAGCCGGGCCGCCTGGAGCGGCCCCTGCTCGAGCGCCTCTCCCTGCACGCCTACGAGCTCGATTTCCCCGATCCGGCCGATGGCTCGCCCGAGCCGCGCCGCCTGGTCGTGCGCTCCGAGCTGCCCAAGGACTTCACCACCACCCTCAAACAGCTGGCCAAGGTGCGCCCGCCGAGACGATGAAACTCAAACTGCGCGTGGGCGATTTCCGGGTGCGCGAGCTGCTCGCCGAGGACACGGTCGGCGAGCGCGGCCCGCACCGGGTCTACCGGGTGACGAAACGCAAGCTGACCTCCCCGGAGGCGGCCGAGATCCTGGCCAAGCAGGCCGGCGTCGAGATCGGCGAGGTCTCCATGGCCGGCCTCAAGGACCGCCAGGGCATCACCATCCAGCACATGAGCGTGCCCCACGGGCGCGACGTGCTGGTGGAGAGCGAGGGTCTCAAGATCGAGGCCATCGGCTTCGCCGCCGAGCCGCTGAGCTCCGCCGTCAGCCTGGGCAACGCCTTCGAGATCACCGCGCGCGCCCTGCAGGGCGGCGACCTCGAGCGCCTGCGCCACAACATGACCGGCGTGCGCGCGATCGGCCTGCCGAACTACTTCGACGACCAGCGCTTCGGCAACCTGCGCCACGGCCAGGGCTGGATCGCCCTGGACCTGATGCGCGGCGACATCGAGGGCGCGCTGCGCACGCTGCTGTGCCACGTCGGGCAGAGCGACGCGGATCACCTCGAGCGCTTCAAACAGCGCCTGGAGCAGGGCTGGGGCGATTTCTCGCGCCTGGCGGAGGAGGCCCGCCGCTATGGCCGGCACCGTTCCGTGTTCGAACACCTGGCCGCGCATCCGGGCGATTTCGCCGGCGCCTTCCGCTTCGTCTCGACCCGCGAGCGGCTGATCCACCTGTACGCGTTCCAATCGCACCTCTGGAACCGGGCCGTGGCCGACCTGTTCCGCGAGGGGCTGCCGGAAGCCGAGCGCCTGGTGGTCGAGTGCAACGAAGGCCGCCTGGTGTGCCCCGCGGAGCGCCTGCCGGCGGGCATCGATCCGGGGGCCACGTTCATGCTGCCGGGCGAGCGCCTGGCCGATGTGCAGGTTCCGCGCCAGCGCGAGCTCCTGGCCGACGGTTTGGCGCGCCACGGATTGGTGCCGAGCCAATTCGAGATCCACGGCGTCGAGGGCTTCCAGATCAAGGGCGAGCCGCGCGCCCTGCTGGTGGTGCCGCGCCACCTGCGCGTGCGGCCGGCGGAACCCGATCCGGAGCATCCCGGGTTGCGCCTGGTCAAGCTGCGCTTCGAGCTGCCCCGCGGCGCCTACGCAACCCTGGTGGTCAAGCGCCTGTTCGCCCGTGCGCCGGGCGAGGTCGAGGGCCAAGACGGCGGCGACGAGCCGCTGCGCGGCGAGCGCCGGCAGGGGCCGAGGTCCTATCCCGCGGGTCCGGCGCGCCGCGGCGGGCCCGGGGAGCGCGGCCGTTCCTACGAGGCGCCCCGCTCGGAATCCCCCCGCTCCGAGCCCTTCGCCCGGCCGCGCCAGCGCGACCAGGGCGGCTTCGAGGGTCGCGATGGGCGCCGTGACGACGGCCCGCGCGGCCGCCCCGACGGGGGTCGGCCCGACCGTCGCGGCCCGGGCGGGTTCGCCCCGGGCGGCCGCGGCCCGCGCCGCGAGCCCTGGCCGGAGGGCGCGCCGCCGCCCGATCGCCGGGGCCGCCCCGGCGGCCCGGGACGTCCCTACGGCAGCGGCGCGCCCGGGCCCGATGCGGAGCGCGGCCGCGGCCGCGGCCAACGGCCCTGGCCCGAGGACCAGCGCCCCGGGCGCGGCGACCGGCCGTACGGCGACCGGCCGTACGGCGACCGGCCGTACGGCGAGCGTCCCTACGGAAATCGGCCCTACGGCGACCGGCCCAACGGCGACCGGCCCTACGCGGATCGGCCCTACGCGGATCGGCCCGGCGGGGACCGACCCTACGGGGAGCGTCCCTTCCGAGAGCGTCCCGGCGGCCATCGGCCCTATGGCGAGCGCCCCTACGGCGCGCGGGGCCCGGGCTTCCAGCGCCCCGACCGGCGCGCACCCGGCCCCCAGGGGCCCGGCTGGCAAGGCGCGGGTGGACCCGACCGGCCGCCGCGCCGCAGCGACGGCCCGCCGCCCTGGGATCGAGACCAGCGCGGACCCCGCGACCAAGGTCCCCGCGGGGGAGCGCGTCCCTTCGACGGTCGGCCGGATGCGGAGCGCGGCCCCGGGCCGCGGCGTTTCGATGGACCGCCCCGCTTCGACCGCGGACCGGCCGGCAGGGGCCGTAGGGCGCCGGGCCCCGGCGCGGCCTTCGACCGGGGTCCTGGCCGCGGCCAGGGCGACGACGAGCTGCGCGGCGGCTTCGCTCCCGACCGCCGCCAAGACCGGCCGCGGCGCGAGGACTCGGGGCCGGCCCGGGGCGGATCGGATTCGCCGCCGCGGCCCCGAAAAGGTCCCAAACCCGAGCGCGGCGGGGGCCCCGGGGGCCCGCGCCGCGAGCCGCCGCCCGCGAACGACGGGGGCGGCGCTCCCGAGCGCGCTCCGCAGGAGTGACGCCTCCCAAGTCCGCGCTGCGCAGCGCTGGATCCTCGCCGGATCTGGCCCGCTCTCGGCCAGGCCGCGTCGGGCCGATTCGCGCGAGCCCGCTGCGCCCGATCCACGCAGCGCCGGCTCCGAACCGCGCCGGCTCCAAACAGCCTTGGCTCCCAGCGGCGCTGTCTTCAAACAGCGTTGTCTCCGAAGCAGCGCCGGCTCGAAGCGCAGCGCCCGCTGGTGAGGCGCTCCTCGAACGACGGCCAGCAGCCATCGTCCGGCCACGTCCATCCGGCGCCTGGCGCGCAGCGCCGCTGCGCACCCGCTCGCCCCTTGGAACCCAAGTTCCAGCTGGACAGGCCGAGAAAGAAGGGGGCCTCCGGGGGTCGCGTGGGCGACGGAGCCTGCGGCTTTCCGGGCAGCCCGTAGGCGCGAATCCAGCGATCCCGCCGAGGCCCTGGAGCTCCGTCGCCGATCGCGCCGCCGCAGCGCCGCACCACCAGATCCTGGAAACGGGGGGCTCCGCGATCGGCGGCGGGGCGCACAGGCTCCCCTGGCGGTCCAGAGCCAGCAGCAGAGCCATGCCCTTCATCGATTCAGGCGCCCAGACGACTTCCTGAAGCGCCGCTGAAATTTCCTGAAGCGCTTCAGAAATCGGCTCGGGCTGCACCCGAGCCGCAAGACCACCTGTCCGCGGGCCTCGCTGGCCGCGCCGCGCTCCGTCCAGGCAAGCCCCGGGCCGACCCGCCGCCCGCTCGCCGCCGGCGCAGTCGTCCCCCGCTTCGCATCTGCGCGCCCTTGACCCTCGTCCGGGCGTTCGTTATCGCTTAAGGCCTTGCGGCGGGGCTCGACTCCGCGGGGGTCGCTTCGGTTCAAGCGGCTCCCCGACCGCCGACGGACTGCTTGCCATGCATTTTCGTTTCCTGCACGCGGCGGATCTGCATCTCGATTCGCCCTTCGAAGGCCTCGCTCACGAAGATCCCGCTCTGCGCGAGACCTTGCTGGACGCGAGCCTCAGCGCCCTCGATGCGCTGGTCGATCGGGCCATCGACGAGCGCGTCCTGTTCGTGGCCCTGGCGGGCGACGTCTACGACGGCGCCGAGCGCGGCATCCGCGCCCAGCTGCGCCTGCTCGAGGCCACGCGCCGGCTGGACCAAGCGGGCATCTGGACCTTCATCGCCCACGGCAACCACGATCCGGTCGAGCGCGGCTGGAACGCGGTGCGCGAATGGCCGGCCAAGGTGGTCATTTTTCCCGGCGATCGGGCCTCCACGCACCGGCTGACGGCCGCCGATGGCACGCCCGTGACGGTCAGCGGCACGAGCTTCCCCGAGCGCCGGGTGCTGGTCGGGCTGCACAGCCGCTTCGAAGTCCCGCGGGAGCCCGGCTTCCACGTCGCCGTGCTGCACGCCAGCGTCGACGGCAGCGGCGAGCACGAGCCCTACAGCCCGTGCCGCTTGCAGGATCTGGTGGATCTCTCCTTCGACGCTTGGCTGCTGGGTCACATCCACAAGCGCCAGATCCTGCGCCCGCTGGCGCCCTTCGTGGCCTATCCGGGCAATCTGCAAGGGCGCAGCTTCAAGCCCTCCGAGCAGGGGCCGAAGGGCGCCTTGCTGGTGGAGGTGGAGGGGCGCGAAGTCCGCGCCCGGCTGCTGGAATTGGCGCCGGTGCGCTTCGAGGCCTTCGAGCTGCCCGTGACCGACGCGGACGGCGTCGACACGCTGGTCGATGCCCTGGTGGAGTTGGTGCGCGTGCGCCTGGGCGGAGCCCAGAAACTGGTCGCCCGCGCCCGGGTGTCCGGCGTCTGCGGCGAGCTCTATCGCTCGCTTTCGGAGCGCGACCCCGCGGAGCTCGAGCGGGCCCTGCGCGATCGGCTCCGGGCGCTGCCCGTGCACTGGGACGGATTCGAGTTCGATGTGCGCCCGCCGATCGATCGGGCCGCCCTGCGCGAGCGCGGCGATCTGGCCGGGGCCTTGCTGGGGGAGCTCGAGCGCTGGCACCAAAACCCGGTCGCGCTGCAAGGGCTGCTGCTTTTCGAGGCCGGCACCAAAGAGCTGGCCGGCCGCCCCGCGGCCGAGCTGGCCGAGCTGGCCGAACAGGCCGCGGACCTGGCCCTCGGGCTGCTCGAGGGGGAGGCCTGAGATGGCGCTCGAGGGCCTGACCATCGAAGGCTTCGGCCAGTTCGCGGGCTACACGCTCGAGGGCCTCTCCCCGGGCTTGACCGTCGTGCACGGCCCCAACGAAGCGGGCAAGAGCAGCCTGATGAACTTCTGCGTTCATGTGCTGTTCGGGCCGGAGCGCGGGGCCAAGCCCAAGGCCCTGGCGGGCGGCCGGCTCGGCGGCCGGCTGCGCCTGCGCGGGCCCGCCGGCGAGCTCAGCATCGAGCGTCTGGGGGACGAGGAGCCGCGCGTGCGCTGGTCCGGGCAACCCGAAGAGGTCGGCCAGGAGGCCGTGATGCGCGCGCTCGGCAATGTGCATCGCGGGCTGTTCCGGGCGGTGTACAGCTTCGCGCTGGCGGACCTCGGCGGCTTCCAGAAGCTCGGGGACGAGGCGCTGCGCGACCGGCTGTTCACCGGTTCGCTGGTCGGCGCCGGCAAGAGCGTGGCGGCCGCGGACAAGCGCCTCGCCGAACGCGAGGAGTCGCTCTGGCGCCCGCGGGCGAGCAGCCGCCTCAAGGACCTGCTGGAGCGGCAGGATCGCTTGGCCGCCGAGCTGCAAGACGCCCGCGAGGAGGCCAAGGGCCTCGAGCGCTTGGACTTCGAATTGGAAGAGCGCGGACGGCAGCTCGAGCGGGCCAGGGCGGAGGCCCTGGCGGCCGCCCGCAAAGCGCAGCGGCTCGAGCGCCGGCGCGAGGCGCTCGCCCCGCAGCGCGAGCTCGCGCGACACCTCGCGGAGCTGGGTGCGCTGCCCCTTGGCCTCGAGCTGCGTCCGGGCGTCCTGGAAACGGCCCAGCGGCTCGAATCCGAGCGCCGCAGCGCGGGCTCCGCTCTGCAGCACGCCGAACAGCGGCTGCGCGAGCGCCAGAGCGAGTCCGATGGCCTGCCCCAGCCCGGGCCGCTGCTTTCCGTGGCCGCCGAGCTCGAGGCCCTGCAGCGCGAGGCCGGCGCGCGCACGCCGGAGCAGGCCGAGGGCCGCCGCACGTCCCGGGAGCAGGCCGAGGCGCGGCTGCGCCAGGCCCTCTTGGAGGCCGGTTTGGCGGACGCCGCGGCCCTGGGAAAGCTGCGCTTGGACGAGACCGTGCTGGCCGAGCTGCGGCGCGCGGGCCAGCGCGCGCGCGACGCCGAGCAGGCCGAGCGAAGCCTTGGATCGCTCGACTCCGAAGCCAATGGCCTCGAGGAGCGGCTCGAGCGCGCTCGCAAAGCCCTGGAGGGCTTGCCGCAGGATGCCCTGGCCCTCGAGCTGCGCGAGGAAGTCCTGGCCCTGCGCCGCGAGGCGCCCCAAGCCGAAAACTGGCGCAGGGTCGTGGGGGCGCTCGATCAGCGCATCGAGGCCCTGCGGCGCGAGATCGAAGCGCTGGAGTTGGAACTGGGACCGTCGGCCCACAAGGTCGGCGCCGACGAAGCCAAGCACGGCGCTTGGGCCGCCGAGGCGCGCGGGCACGGGCGCGCGCTCGCTGACGCGCAGAGCGAGCAGCGACGGGCTGAGTCCGAGCGAGCGCGGGCCGAGAAACGCCTGGAAGCGGCCCGGCAGGCCTGCGCCGCCGAAGCCGCGCCGGACCCGCTCGATCCCGGGCAGGCCCAGGAGCTGTTCGACGGGGCGGACGGTTTCCTGACGGCCGCTGGCGAGGGCCGGCGTTTGACCGGGGAGCTCGAACAGCTCGAGCGCGAGCAGCGCGCTTGCCTCGATTCCCTGGGCGCGCCGTGGACCGAGGCGCTGCTCGCCGAGGTGCACAGCGACGCCGGGCGCCTCGAGCGGCTGCGCAGCGCGCTGCGCGGCGTTTTCGCCGCCGAATCCGAGCGCCAGCGCGCGGCCACAGCCCTCAGCGAGCTGGAGGAACGCTGCCGGCAAGCGGGGATCGAGGCCGCGGCCGCCGCGCCCGGCGCCGGAGCGGACCCGGCGCGGCAGCTCGCCGAGCTGCTCGAGGCCGCCGACGAGGCCGAGCCGCGCCTGCAAGCTCGCACCCTGCGGGCCATGCGGGCGGCGCCCGCCGCGGGCCCGGGCCGCGGGCTGCTGCTGATCATCGCGGTGTTGCTGCTGGTGCTGGGCGCGCTGGCGATCCAGGCGGGCGCCGCGGAGATCGGCGCCGGGGTCCTGGCCCTGGGCCTGCTGCTGGCTGCGGCCAGCCTGCTGTGGTTCCCGCGCGCGTCCGCGGCGGCCGCGGGTGCGGACGGCGGCCTGGACGGCGGCGCGGAGCGCGGGCTCGAGGCGTTGCTCCAGCGGCTGGGTTTGCCGGCCGATGCGGACCTCGCCGCTCTGGCGCAGCGGCGGCGCGAGCTGAGCCGGCAGAAGCGCGACGCGGAGCTGCTCGCGGACCTGGCCCGCGCGCGCCAACGCGCCGCGGAGGCCAAGGCGAAGATCGAGTTGGAGCGCGGCACCTGGCGCCAGAGTCTGTCCCAGGCCGGCTGGCCGGCCACGATCGAGCCGGCCGCCTTCGATGGGCTGCTGCCGGGGGTGCTCGAAGGTCGGCGCCTGTCCAAGCGCCGGCAGGAGCTGCTGGCCAGCCGGGGCCAGGCGGAAGGGGCCCAGGCGGACTGGCTGCGGCGCGCCGAGCCCCTGGCCGCACGCCTCGGATTCCCGACGCCCGCGGACGAGACCCAGGCCCGGCGGTTGATCGGGGCCCTGCGCCAGCAGCGGCAGCAGGCCGGCGATCGGCAACAACGCCGGATCGCCGCCCAGCGCGCACTCGAGGACGCGCAGGGGGCCGTGCAACAGTCCGCGCAGGCGCTCGAGGCAGCGTCGCAGCTGCAAGGGCGTCTCGAGCAGCGGACCGAGCGGCTGCGAGCGGACTTGAAGGCCCTCGGCGCGCCGCCCGATCTGGCGCTCGAGCAAGGCGAAGACTGGCTGCGGGCGGCGCGGCGCCTCGGCGAGCGGCGCCGCGATCTGGCGGGCCTCGAGCAGCAGCGCGAAGCGCAGGCCAAGGGCCTCTCGGCCTTCGACGCGCGCTGGCAAGCCTGCTTGGTGGAGCGCCTCGCCTGCACGGGCCCGGGGGCAATGGAGGCTGCCTGGAGCCGGGTCCAGCGGGCCGAGGGGTACGAAAAGACCCGCCAAGACGCCGAAGGCGATCTGCGGATGCTCGAGCGGCAGGCCCGCGAGCTGCGGGTCAAGCGCGACCTGATTCAGGAACGCCGACGGAGCTTGGCGGGCGCCGCGGAGGCCTGGCGCGCTCAGCTCGTCCGCGCCGGGCTGCCCGAGGATCTGGGCCCGCTGTCCCTGGAGACCTGCCTCGACGCCGTGCGGCGCGCCCGCGAGGCGCTGGCGGATTTCGAGCGCAGCGACGGCGAATGGCAGGGCGGCGCCGAGGCGGATGCCCGTTGGTTCGAAGAGCTCGCGCGCCTGTGCGACCTGGCGGGCCTCGAAGCGCCCGTGGATCTGCGCGCGGCACAGGCGCGGGTCGCCCCGCTGGCCAGGGCGCTGGCGGAGGAGCGCGAGCGCGAGGGCCGGCGCGCCAGCGCCGCCCAGGAGCTCGAGAAGGCGCGGAAGCAGCGCGCCGAGGCCCACGACGAGCACGAGGCCAAGACTCGCGAGCTGGCCGACCTGCTGGCCGAGCTGGGCGCCGCGAGCGTCGCCGAGCTGGAGCGCCTCGACCGGGAGTTCCAGGCCCGCGCCCGGGCGGAGGAGCGCGTCGCCTCGGCGCGCAGGGCCCGCGACGCGGCGCTTGGGGAGTGGGCTGGCGCGGAGGAGGAGCTGCAGGCGCTGCAAGCTCCGGACGAGGCCCGCTGGGAGTTCGAGTCGAAGGCGGCCGTGGAGCGCCAGCGCGGCGCCGAGGCGGAGGCCGAAGGCTGCATCCGGGAGCGGGCGCGCCTCGAGGCCGAGCGCACCCGCCTGGGCCAGTCGCGCTCGGTTCCCGAGCTCGAGCTCGAGCTCGGCATCGTGCGGACGCAGGTCGAGGCCGCCCGCCGCGAGCTGGCCGTGGTGGTGCTGGCGCGCGCGCTGCTGGCGCGCACCCTGAAGCGCTTCCGCGACGAGCACCAGCCCAAGATCCTGCGCCGGGCGGGGCGGTTGCTCGAGGTGGCGACCGAGGGGACCTACCGGGCGATCGAGCCGGACGACCTGGGCCGCCCCCTGATCGTCGAGGACGCGACCGGCGGCCGGCGCCGGGCCGAGGAGCTTTCGACCGGCACCGCCGAACTGCTCTATCTGGTGCTGCGCCTCGGGCTGGTCATGGACCTGACCGAAGGCCGCGGGGTCCTGCCGCTGGTGCTCGACGACGTGCTGGTCAATCTCGACCCCGAGCGGGCCTCCGCGGTGGCGCGCCTGTTGGGGGAGATCGCCGCCGAGCAGCAGGTCCTGCTGCTGACCTGCCGGCCGGAGACGCGCGATCTGCTGCGCGCGACGGTCGCGGGAGCCCGGGTGATCGACCTGCCGCGCTTTGCGGGCCGCCAGGGGCCGGTGGCGGGCTCCGACAGCGAGCCCCGGGCCTCCGGCGAGGCCGCCCGCAAGCTGGCGCCGACGCGGCTGCTCGAGGCCCTCGGCGGCAGCGACGAGCCCCTGGGCAAGCAGGAGCTGCTGGAGCGTTCCGGAGTGGCCGAGGCGCACTGGCTGGGAGCCATCCGCGAGCTCGAGACCCGCGGTCTGATCGAAGCCAGCGGCGAGGGCCGCGGCCGTCGGTATCGCCACAAGCGTTGATCCGCGGCCACCGCGGGCCAGCGCGGCATCGGGGCCCCGGTCGGCGCGGCGCTGCGGTCGGACAGGTGCTGGGGGCCCAGGCCGCGCCGCGCGCTCAGCGCCCGGTGCGCCGCGGTCGGCGCTCAGCCAACCGCGGCAGGCGGGCCCGATCCGGTCGCAGCCCCTTCGGAACGAGCTCAGGGAACCGAGCCGCGAGCTCCGGCCCGCGCTGCACCCCGGGGCTCGGTTCGCCGCGGGGGCCCTTCCGACGGCTTCGCGGCGGCCCCCGGTCGCGCGCCCGCACCGCGATCAAAGTCCAGCCGCCTTCGACCTGGGAGCACGCTCCGGATCCGCACTCCGCGGGGCTGCCCGCAGCGCTGCCTGCTCGTGCCTGCCAGA
>JBILNK010000253.1:0-4363 GCA_044375105.1 Planctomycetota bacterium | reverse complement strand
ACCTCTTCGAGGATGCGCTGTCCGTGCCGTTCCACCAGCTTGGGCGAGAAGCCGGGCACCCGCAGCAGCTCTTCGAAGCTCGCCGGCATGGCGGCGGCCAGGTCGACCAGCACCGGATGGGGCAGGATCTTGAAGGGCGGCAGGTTCTTGCGCTCGGCCTGCTCCTCGCGCCAGCGGAACAGCCGCTTGAGCACGGCCTGCTGCGCGAGGTCGAGGGTGCGCGCGCCCTTCAGCTTGACGAATTCGTCGGGGTCGAAGGGCTTGGGGCTGGCTTCGAGCTGCTCGAGCCGCAAGCATTCGCCATGGTGGATCACGTCGCGGCCGGAATCGATCAGCCGCTGCTCCAGGATCTCGCGCAGGCGCAGCAGATAGTGGGTATCGAGGCGCGCGTAGCGCACCTGCTCGAGGGTCAGGGGGCGCTGGCCCCAATTGCTGCGCTGCTGGCTCTTGTCGAGGCGCACGCCGAACTCGCGCTCCAGGACCGCGGCCAGGCCGACCGTCTCGGCCCCGAGCGCCAGGCTGGCGATCGAGGTGTCGAACAGGTTGCGCACCTCGAACCCGCGCTGGCGCTTGAACAGCAGCACGTCAAACTCCCCGTCGTGCAGCACCTTGCGCTTGCTGGGATCGGCCAGTAGGCGGCCCAGTCCGGACAGGTCGAAACCCGCCAGAGGGTCGATCAGGAAGTCCTCGCCCGCGGCGCTGACCTGCACGAGGCAGAGCTGTTCGCGGTAGGTGAAGAAGGAATCGGCCTCCGTGTCCAGGGCCACCTCGGGGGCCGCGGCGAGGCGCTCGATCAGGCGCGCGAAGGCGCGCCCATCGCCGATCCAGTGGGGCGGCGGCAGCTGGCTCGGGTCGGCGGCGTCCGCGGGGCTGGCCGGCAGCTTGCGCGGCGCCGGCTGCGCTTGCGGTTCTTGGTGCGGCGGTTCCTGTCCTGCGGCCTCGGCGGGCGCGAGAGCGCGGCCGGGCGCCGGCCGCCGGGGGAGCTGCGGGGGCGACCCGGGGGCCGGGGGCGAGACAGGGGCCGGGGGCGAGACAGGGGCCTGCGACCGATCGGCGGGCGACCGCGGGCCCTGGGACCTGCCGGCGGAGTCCGCTCGGCTCGGGGACGCGCCCGCGGGGCCCTTCCGGCCAGCCGGGCGGCCGACGCTGGCGGGGGCTGCGGGCTCCTGGCCCACGCCGGCTCCGAAGGCCTGTTCCGCGGGCGGAGTGTCCCCCGCACGAGCCAGGGTTTCCCTGGGCTCGGACCGACGCGGGCCCGCCGGCGCCGGTCGCTGGGCGGAGGCGACCTCGCGGGTTCCCGGCGCGGGCCGGCGGCCTGGGGACGCGCTCTGCTTCGGATCGGACTCCGGGTCGACCGGGTTGCCGCTTCGGCTGCGAGGTTGCCTGTTCGGATGAGCCTCCCCCTCGAGCACTTTTTCCTCTGAAGCGCTTTCCTCTGAAGCGCTTTCCTCTGAAGCGCTTTCCTCTGCATCGCTGCGCTCCTCGCGGGCAGCTCGGGGCGCGCGCCGTCCCTCGGCTTCTGACCGCCGGCCCTTGTCGGAGTCCGGACCCGCTCCCGCGCGCCCGGCCCTCTCGGCGCCGCCCTCCCCAGCTCTGCGCTCGGCGGTCATCGCGGGTTGGAGGGAAAGAGGAACGGGGCGAGGGGATAGCGAGGCTTCCCCTGGCGAGGCCCGCGGGGCCCACCCCGGCGGCCGCCGGGCGGGCTCTGGGGGGCCGAGGCCCGGGAAGCGGTGGCGAGGGCGACGGGACTTGAACCCGCAACCTCCGGCGTGACAGGCCGGCACTCTAACCGATTGAGCTACGCCCCCACCGCGGCGCGAGACACTACGTCCGCGGCCTGGGCGGGTCAACCGCGGGCCAGGAATTTCGTGGCTCTCGGAGCGGTCCGGCCGGGGGGATGGTCCAGGGCGCGCCCCCCCCTTTCCGAGGCCAGCGTGCCGAGGTGCTCTCTCGGGCAGGCGGGCCGGACGCACGGCGCCTGGCCGGGGCTTCCTTCGGCCGCCCGGCGGAGAGCGCGCGGCGCGGCCGGAGGACGCCAGCGCCGGCCCAAGCGCCGCGCCGGCCTGGGGCCCACCCCGGGCCCGGCGAGCCGCCGGGCAGGGCCGCGGATCAGCCGCCGCGCACCGCGCGCACCGGGTCGGTGCGGACCATGCGCCAGATCGGATACAGACCCGCCAGAAGCGCCAGGCCCAAGGCTCCGAGCAGGGCCGCCGGAACGGCCCGGTCCGGCGCCGGCACGGCGAGCTCCAGGCCCGAGAGCACCTCCAGGCTGCGCACCGCCACCGGCACCAGGCTCTGGCCGAGCAAGGCCCCCAGGCCGCCGCCGAGCAGCCCGACCACCGCGCCCTCGAGCAGCACCGATCCGGCAATCTGCCGGCCGCTGGCCCCGAGCGCGCGCAGCACCCCGAGCTCCTGGGCCCGTTCGAGGGCCGACAGCAGCTGGCCGTTCAGGACGCCGACCGCCGCCAGGATCGCGGTCAGTCCGAGGATCACGTCGAAGACCAGGAAGTCCCGTTCGATGTCGTCCAGCTCCCAGCGCCGCACCTCTGCGCCGGTGAAGGTGCGCGGCTGCCCGGGCAGGCCGCGCTCCGCCAGGTGCCCGAGCAGCGCCGCTTCGACGAGCAGCGGATCGGTGCCGGGCTCGAGATGCAGCACCGCGCTTTCCGCGACCTCCACGTCCAAGCAATACAGCCGCTGGATCAGCGCGGCGGACACGACCCCGTAGGCGCGCTCGTGGGGATTGCGGAAGTAGCCGTACTGGTCGCTGACCGCCAAGACCGCCAAGGGCACGACCCCGCTGCCGGGCGTGGCGATCGGCACCGTGTCGCCGACCCCCAGGCCGCGCTGCTCCGCCAGACGCCGGCTGATCAGCAGGCCTTCGCCGCGGGCGAAGGCCTCGGCCAGCCCCGGGTCGGCCGCCAGGGGGCCGACGCGGCGCAGCTGCTCCGCATCGAGGCCCAGGATGCGGAAGGGCGCGTCGATGCGCTGGCTGCCGACCTCGAGCGCGCGCACCAGACCGCGGCCCTGCAGGTCCTCGGCCAGGGCGCGCCAGGCGATCAGCGGCAGCCCATCGACGAACAGGCGGTCGGTCAGGGCGTCGTCGGCCCAGCGATCGGTCTCGAGCCACAGGCTCTTGGTCATCCCGCGCAGGCCCACGAAGGCCGCGGCCACCAGCGAGATGGCCGCCACGGCCGCCGCGACCCGCGGCGCTCCAGTCTGGATCGCGCGCGCCGCCAGCAGGCCCGTGAAGGGCCAGCGCCGCGCCAAGGGCCGGGTCAGGACCCCGGCCAGACGTCCGACGACGCTGGGCACGAGCAGCGGCGTCCCGACCAGCAGGGCTAGCACCCCGACCGCCATCAGCACCACGCCCAGCAGCTCGCGGCTGCCTTCGCCGACGAAATCGATCACCAAGAAGAACACCAGCGGCAGGATCCCGATGATCAGCACCGCGCTGAACAGGTGGAAGGCGCGCGCCACGGAGGCGGCCTCGCGGCTCTCGCCACGCAGCGCGGCCACCGTGTCGGTTCCGCGCGCTTCGAGCAGCGGGAACACCGAGCCGAGCAGGGCCACGGCGAAGCCCAGGGCCGAGAGGGCCACCAAGGCATCCCAGGGCACCACGAACAGGTTCTCGACGCGTCCGGTGATGCCCAGGGAGCTGACGTGGTTGACCAGCAGGAACTTGGCCAGCCCCAGGCCCAGGGCCGGGCCGACCAAGGCAGCGCCGGCCGCCAGGGCCAGCCCCTCGAGGAAAAACGCCCCGGCGATCTGGCTGCGTCCGGCGCCGAGGGCGGCCAGGATGCCGATCTCGCGCACGCGCTCGAGCAGCGACATCGAAAGGGTGTGGAAGATCACGAACAGACCGAGGGCCAGGGCCATCATGCCCGCCAGGCGCACGCCGTTGCGGAAGGCGCGCTCGTCCGCCTGCTGGCCGATCACCGATCCGGCGCGCAGGTCATAGGCGAAGTCCTTGGCCAGGGCGGCCCGCGTGCGCTCGAGGTCGACGGTCTGATCCCGCGCCAGCCAGTAGCGCGGCTCCACGAAGGCCTGGTCGAACAGGCGCTGACCGAAATCGAAATCCACCAGGGCCAGATCGCCGCCGGAGGTGCGTCCCAGGTTCTCGTAGGCCAGGATGCCGAGCACCCGCGCGCGCTGCCAGGGCGGCGCCTGCTCGCCGCTGCCGCGCAGCACCATGCGGCCCTCGACGCAGGTCTCGTCGGCTGGACGCATGGGCCGCGCCAGGGCCAGCAGAGCTCCCGGCGCCAGCCCCAGGGACTCGGCGGTGCGCCGGCCCAGATAGACCCCCGGCACGCCGTCGCTCGGGGGCTCGACCGAGGTCTCGAGCTGGAACAGGCCCATGCTGCGG
>JBILNK010000011.1:0-42112 GCA_044375105.1 Planctomycetota bacterium | reverse complement strand
GCCCGAGCAGACAGACCAGCCCGTCCGCATGCCTTTGGGCCGCCATCCGGCGGCCGCAGAGGCTGGGATCGTCGCTGCGCGCCGATTTTTCCCCAGCCTCGGACCAGGCTGAGAAAAAATCGACTCGGGCTGCGCCCGAGCAGACAGACCAGCCCGTCCGCATGCCTTTGGGCCGCCATCCGGCGGCCGCAGAGGCTGGGATCGTCGCTGCGCGCCGATTTTTCCCCAGCCTCTGCACGCCGGCGTCCCCGGTTCGTCCGCTCACGGCAGCACCTGCCCGCGGGGACCAGCGAGGCGCTCCACTCCGAGGCCGCCGAGGTTCCTGGGGGGAACGGCGGGGGGTGGGGGAGCCCGCGGCTTACCCACCCGGACCGCCTCGCCCGGGCGGGACCGCTGCTGGGCTCCTGCGGCTGGCCGATGGTCTGCGACCCGTGCAGCTCGATCTCCGGCGTGCTCCGCCCTGGGCAGCCCTGACGTGGTCAAATCTTGGTGACGCAGTCGGTATCATCGACTAGTTCGGTCACTCCCTCCCTGCCTTCGCCCGGGTGGGGATGGCTGCGCGCCGCTTTTCGCCTCCTTCTGGGCTGTTCCCAGGCACCTGGAGAGGGGCTACTATCGGCAGTCGAGAATTAAAAATCGAAATTTTAGCCAGTCCAACTCAAAGTTCAACGAGAGCCGCGGCCGGCCCTTTTCCACCGGTCCAGCGACCGAGCTGCCCGTCTGGGCGGCCTCCATCTCCACCAGATACTCACAATGCAGAACCAGGGCCACGCTCCCCGCCTCCACCAGGGCCATTCCACGCCGTCCCAAGAGCCTTTTCCGTTCCTGGCGGGGGCCGGTGCGTCGCTGGGGTCCCTGCTCGCCGGGCTCTGCCTGAGCGCCTGCGGCGGCGGGGGTGGAGGCGGTGAGCTGGTGGATCAAGCGCCCTCCCAGATCGGTGCGCCGAACACCAAGCCCGGCCAGTCCGGCCTGGTCAACGGGGCCCTGTACCTGGTGGATCCCCATCAGGGTGGACTCGGGGACTCGGTGCGAATCGTCGATCTGTTCTGGGGCCGGCTGGTGGACGTCTACGCCCAGGCCCCTGGAGTCGTCGAGCCCAGCCTGGTTTATCCCGATCTGGTGATCGGCGACGACGTCCGCAGCGAGGTGGGCAAGTGGACTCTCTCCAGCAACCCGATCACGGGCCGGGAACTGCTGGTGATCCTCCGGGAGAACACCGGCGACCCGGCGGATGATTTCGACCTGCTGGTGCAGGAAGCCCAGGCGAACCTGGGGCCGGTGCTGCCCAAGGGGCTGGCGCTCAACGAGGCGCCCCCTTTCTCGTTCATCGCGCGCAACTCGGCCCTGGTCATCCAATTCGACGACCTGATCGATGCCGACAGTCTTTCTCTGAACGACAGCGTCCGCTTGTCGGTGGGGAATCCGCCGATCACGCCCTTCGATGTGCGCTTGTTCCCGGATCCCAGCCACGGCGGCATCAGCCCCGTGGATGGCCAGTTCCACTCCTCGAGGCTGATTCTCGATATGGCGATCAGCAGCAGCGAGCTGCTGTTGCTGGAACAGCCGCTGCAGAGCAGCGGAGCCGGTCTTCCGCCGGCCGTGGATACGCAGAAGGCCAACGTGGCCCTGCGCTTTCCGACGGCGATCGATCCGTCCGTCGGGCAGTTCAAGCGCCTGGTCAATCTGAAGGGGCGCCCCCTGGCCACCGCCAGCAACGGTCCCATCGATCAGTCCAAGAGCACCCAGGACGTGGTCCGGGCAATGCGATCGGGCAACAGCAGCGACGTCAACAACGGTTTCCTGAGCGACCTCGAGGGACCCCGCATCCTGGGCCGCCAGGGCGTGACGGTCTCGTCGGCGGTACCGCTCACCGGCGGCCAGCCCGGGTACGACTTCGTGATCGGCTTCAGTTTCCTGAATCCGACCTGCGCCTCCAGCCCGGTGGTCGGGGACGTGATCCAGATCGGCAATCAGCTGCAGCTCGAGGTCGTCCAGGCCGGGGCCAGCTCCCAGGGCAGCGTTGCGGGCCTGCGGGTCCGCGCGCCCCAGAGCGGCGAGCCGCGGACCCCGAGCGAGCTGCTCGGGGCTGGTCTGATGATCACCCCCTGGCGACCGAGCCTCGCGCCCCTCGGTTTGGCGCCCTGCTTCGTGCGCTTCTCACCCAATCCGACCCTGCCGCCCAACGCGGGCATCACGCCCGAAACCGTGATTTCCGTCGAGTTCTCCGAGGCGATCGACCCGCTCTCGGTGCGGCCCCTGGACAGTTTGACTGTGCGCAATAAGCCGAACAGCTCGGGTTTCCGAGACTTCGTGGTCGGCGAGGTGTTCGCTTCGACGGATCTGCGCGAATTCCGCTTCACCCCCCTGCTGCCCCTGACACACCAGCAGGGTACCGCCGAGGTTTATTTCGTCGACCTGCTCAGCGGCGTCGGCACCGGTGGCATCACCGACCTGGCCGGGAACGCGCTGCAGTCGGTGCTCCCGCAGGTCAGTTTCGGCCTGACCGCCGGGGCGCCCTCCAACCGCACCGGGGGCCTGGCCCTGCGCTTCAACGCGGTCTCCGAGGACGACAACCCCGGGGTAGACCTGCGCGGGCAGTTCCTCTACAACCTCGCGCAAGGCCAGATCCGCCCGCGGCCTTTCTCGCGCTACAGCGCGGTGATCGACCGCACCGTGCCGATCATCGGCCGCATGGCTCCGGTCCAGACCGGATTGCAGACGCCGCTGTCCAATCTGGGCTCGCGCCTGCACCTGATGTGGCGCTACTGCGACATGGGCCTGCCCTCCGAGCAGAACCAGGAGGACATCTTCACCAACATCGACATCGCTGGCCTGTCGCTCTCGCCGCTGACCGGATCGGTCACCGCGACCTTTTATCCGCAGTTCGAGATGCTGCTCGGGCACTCGGACCGCATGCCGGACGAGATCACCAACCAGTCGAACGACCCGACCTATCCGAATTCGGGATTCGTGACCTCTTCGCCCTTCTCGCAGAACTACCTGGCCGATCCGCTCAACGTGCCGGCCATCGTGCACCCGCGGGAGCTGGGTTATCTGGTCGCTGCCTCCGAGGTGTTCACCTCGACCACTGGCACGCCGATGGTGTTCTTCCCGATGAACCGCAACCTGCCCATCGAGAACCACCGCTACTACACCTGGCGGGATACGGCCCTGCAGGCCTGGGGCAACCGCACTCCGAGCGGGAACGACATCACCAATGCCGGCGTGCCGATCACCTGGGACGTGATCTTCAACGGCGGTGCCGTGCCCGGCGACGTCGGCAACGAATATGGTGGAGACAACGCCCCCAACAAGATCATCCCCACGGGTCTGCCCTCCGTGACCCTGCCGATCTTGATGGAATTCCGCTGTTACCCCGGCGAGTCCCTCTCGGTCAACAACTTCGATTGCTCGATCGCCAGCACCTCGAACATCCGCCCCTTCTACCGGGCCTTCTCGACCGGCGGCTTCAACACCCAGGGTCAGCCGGTGATCAAGGACCCCGACAACGAGCCGATCCCCACGGGCGGCTTCAACGGCAATCCGAACCTGCAACAGCTCGGCTCGCCGACGCCTGGTCAGGACCCGACGGTCTACCTCGGCCAGCTCGAGCTGGTCAACCGCATCGCCCGGGCCCACACGGTGCTGCTCGATTCGCAACAAGCCAATCCCGACTACGCCGGTGTCGTGATCGAGCCGCGCGCGAACCTGCAGCCCTTCGGCACCCAGGTGGTCCTGGCCTTCCGCGGGGATGACAAGCCGAACCTTGCGCCGACCTCCCAGTACCTGGATGCCACCCAGATGGACGTGTATGGCGAGCCGCTCAACGCCACCAACGCGACGATCCTGACGAACCCCACCTGGAGCGACAGCATCAGCGCCAACGACGGCAATCGCTACATCCAAGTGCGGGTGACCTTCATCCTGAACCCGATCACCCAGCTGGCCCCCGTCCTGTCGGGCTTGGGCCTGGCCTGGAGGTTCTGACCTCGGGCGGTGGCCGGAGCCGCCCTGGCGCCCCGGCCACCGAGCGGTCGGCCCGCGGCCGTGCCGCTCCCGGCCCGGTCGCAGCTCCCGAACCTCGGCCTTCCCGAGGAGCCGGCTCCACTGGCGCGAGGGCTTCGTCCGCAGCTCCGATCGCCGCGCCGCAGACAGCCTCTGGCCGATCCATCTCCCCGGTCGGAGCGCGGCCCCGGCAGGCCACCGCTTGGCCGCGAGTTCGAGCCTGGGGGGGGCTGGCCGGGGGGCTGGCCGGGGGGCTGGCCGGGGGGCTGGCCGGGGGGCTGGCCGGGGGGCTGGCCGGGGAGCGGGGGTGGCCTGTTGAGGCCCGTACCCCCGGGGCCGGAGCGTGACAGGGCCGCCGTATTGGAGGCTGCCTGGCAAGCCAGGCTTGCCGGCAACCGGAAACCGGTGGGGAGCGCCGCATGCTGGGCCTAGGTGTCGCCACCCTCGGCGCCGGGCTTTGGTCCACGGCCAGGGGGGGCGAGGGGCTGAGGCTGGGGCCTCCGGTCGCATTCCTTCCGGGGGCCTAGCGCGATTGCGCGAGGCCTCCACTGGGGGTGTGTGTGATTTCGCACGCCTGGGCGGCAGGCTGTGCTCTCAGGGGCCGGTATGGTTCTTGCTGCGAGACTCTGGGCCCTTGGCCTGCCGCCCCGAAACCCAGGGGTCCTTGACCCCCCTGGGCTTGCCTCAACAGAATGCCAGCTTGCCGCCCGCGGGCCTTCGACCCCTTCTCCAAGCCGCCCCCGGGCGGGTTTAGGCTGGCCACGACCTCTCCGTCGCCCGTCCCCCCCCAGTGGCCTGCAGCGGGTGGGTGCCTCCCCGCGAGCTGCCCGCCCTCCGCATCGGGTCGCCCCTCTGCGGGTTGCGACCTCCCAACATGAATCCTTCCGGGACCCAAAACCTGGCCCTCGAGCTCCAGGCCGTCGATGCGGCTACGGGAACCCTGTCACGTGCCGAGTCGGCCGATCCGGGGGTGCCCTGGAGTCGCGCTTTTCTGGCCGTGGGGCTCTGGCTCTTGGGCGCTTGCGGCACCGGCGGTGGGGGGGTGGATCTGGTGGATCAGGCGCCCAGCCAGATCGGGGCGCCCAACACCAAACCTGGCAGCAGCGGCCTGTTCAATGGCGCCCTCTACCTCGTCGACGTGCACCAAGGCGGGGCCGGGGAAGCCGTCCGCATCAGCAACCTGTCCTGGGGCCGGCTGATCGATATCTACGACACCGAGGATGGCTCGGGCACCCGCAGGCGGGTCTACACCGATTTCGTGGTCGGTGAAGACGTGCGAACCGAGATCGGCAAGTGGGTCCTGGCTACCAATCCCGTCACCGGTCGGGCCTCGCTGACCATCGCGCGCGAGAACACCCCCACCCCCAACGACGCCTTCGACGAGCTGGTGCTGGAAGCCCAGGCCAACCTGGGTCCGGTCCTTCCGAAGGGCGTGGCTCTGACCGAGGCCCCGCCCTTCTCGTTCGTAGCCCGCAACGCCACCCTGGTGGTGCAGTTCGACGACCTGATCGACCCCGACAGCGTCTCCCTGAACGACAGCGTGCGCATCGGCGTGGGCAACCCTCCGATCACGCCTTTCGACGCCCGCCTGCTGCTCGACCAGAACCATGGCGGTATCAGCCTGCTCGACGGGCAGTTCCATTCCAGCCGCCTGCTGATCGACCTGACGATCAGCGACAGCGAACTGCCGACCTTGGCCGAGCCCCTGTCGCTGAACGGCGCCGGCTTGCCGGCCTCGGTGGGCAACCAACTGCCCAGCGTGGCGCTGCGCTTTCCCACGCGCATCGACCAGAGCGTCGCGCAATTCGAGCTGCTCAGCAATCTCAAGGGCCGGCCCTTGGCGACGACCGACAACGGTCCCTTGGACTTGGCCTCGAGCACGGCCGACGTGGTGCGGGCGATGCGCTCGGGCAACTCCAACGATCAGAACAACGGCTTCCTGACGGATCTCGAGGGCCCGCAGCTCCTCGGTCGGCAGCCGATCCTGGTCACCTCCGCGTCCCCGGATCCGAACGGTTTGCCCGGCTACGACTTCGTGGTGGGCTTCAGCTACAGCAACCCGAGCTGCGCCAAGGACCCGGTGGTGGGGGATGCGATCGCGATCAGCAGCCAGCTGCAGCTCACGGTGACCCAGCAGGGTGCCGTGTCCCAGGGCACCGTGGCGGCTCTGCGCATCAGCTCTCCGATCGAGCTCCCCCCGCTGACCGCCTCCGAACTGCTCGGCAGCGCCCAATTCACGACCTCCTGGCGCAGCTCGTTCGCGCCGACCCTGGCCCCCTGCTTCATCCGCTTTTCGCCCAACGCCGGGGTGGCTCCGAACCTGGAAGTGCTGCCCGGTTCCCAGGTGGTCGTCGAGTTTTCCGAGCCGATAGACCCGGCCTCGGTCCGGCCGTTCGACAGTTTCTTCGTCCGCAACAAGTCGAACAGCACCGGTTTCCGCGATTTCGTGGTCGGCGACGTGAATCCCAGCCCCGATCTGCGCCAGTTCCAGTTCAGCCCGGTCCTGCCCTTCAACCACCAGGTCGGAACCAGCGAAGTCTATTTCGTCGACTTGGTTTCCCAGGTCGGCAAGGGCATCTCCGACCTGGCCGGCAACGCGCTCCAGGCGACCCCGCCCCAGGTGGCCTTCAGCCTGCTCAATTCCGCCCCCAGCGAGCGCAGCAGCGGCTTCGTGCTGCGTTTCGAATCCACCAGCGAGGATGATTCGCCGGCCCAAGACCTGCGCGGACAATTCCTGTATTCGCTGACGACCGGTGAGATCCGGCCGCGGCCCCTGTCCAGGTTCGCCGCGATCGCGGATCGCAACACCCCGATCGTCAGCACGATGCAAACCGTTCCCACCGGTCTGCAGACCCCGCTGTCCAACCTGGGCAGCCGCCTGCACCTGATGTGGCGGTACTGCGACCTGGGCCTGCCCCAATCGATGGCTCAGGACGACGTCTTCCCGAACCTGGACATCGAAGGGCTCTCCCTGTCTCCCCTGGGCGGTCAGGTTACCGCCACCTTCTACCCACAGTTCGAGATGCTCCTGGGCCATTCCGCGCGCTGCCCGGATGAGGCCGTCGACCCCAACCTGCTGCCCGTCTACGAGTTGTCGGGCTTCTTCAACACGGCGACCTTCAGCGAGAACTACCTGCCCGACGCCCTCAACGGGCCAGCGCTGGTGCACCCGCGGCAGCTGGGCTTCCTGGTCAGCTCCACCGAGGTGTTCACCTCGACCAGCGGCACGCCCATGGTGCGCTTCCCGATGAACCGCACCGTGGCGCTCGAGGACAAGCGCTACTACACCTGGCGCGACACCGCAATCCAGACCTGGGGCGGGCGCAATCCGGCGGGTACGGGCCTGGCCGCCTTGGGGGTCCCGATCACCAAGGACGTCAATCTAACCGGCGCGGGCACGATCGGCGGAGAATACGGGGACGCGTCCCCGAACGACGTCACCCCCGGGGGCGTGCCCACCGTGGGCCTGCCGATCTTGATGGAGTTCCGCTGTTACCCGAGCGAATCGCTCTCGGTGAACAACTTCGACGTGGTCATCGCGATCAACTCGTCGAACCGGCCCTTCTTCCGGGCCTTCTCGACCGGGGGGTTCAATCAGCAGGGCAACCCGGTGGTCAAGAACCCGGACGCCGAGAACCTGCCGACGGGCGGCTTCAACGGCAACCCGCAGCTCGGCCAGATCGGCTCGACTACCCCGCCCAGGGACCCGACCGTCTACCTGGGCCAACTGGACCTGGTGACGCGCGTCTCCCGAGTCCACACCGTGCTGTTCAACTCGCAGCAGAGCAATCCGAACTACGCCGGTGTGGTGCTCGAGCCTAAGCCCCAGCTCCAGCCCTTCGGCACCTCGGTGGTGCTGGCCTTCCGCGGGCACAGCGCGACCAACCTGCCCTCCAACGGCTATCTGGACGCCGCTCTGCTGGATGTCTACGGCGAGCTGCGCACGGCGACCAACGCCCTGTTGCTCAATGACCCGATCTGGAGCGAGAACATCAACGACAACGATGGCAATCGCTTCATCCAGCTGCGCATCTCCTTCTTCTCCAACCCCATCACCGAGCTGTCCCCAGTCCTCTCGGGCCTCGGGGTGGCCTGGAGCTTCTGAGGTCCCCCCAAAATTTTCGGCTCACCCCGCCCTTTTTTTTCCAGACTGCGCGCGGCCCGCTCCCGGGCCTCT
Organism: Planctomycetota bacterium; assembly: GCA_044375105.1. Taxonomy (GTDB): domain Bacteria; phylum Planctomycetota; class UBA1135; order UBA1135; genus JBIKLM01. The sequence goes on along the minus strand of JBILNK010000011.1, from coordinate 33,930 downwards.
CCCACGCCGCCCGATCCGTCCCCCCGACCACCCTCCGGCGGCCTTGGATCCGGCCGAAGCCAGACCTCTGCGCGGCCGACCCCGCTGGTCGCGCTGACCCCGTCCTCTTCCCACGTTGCCGCGCCCCCGGCAGCGCCTAGAACCTGAAGGTCCGACCCCTTACCGGGCACCTGGACCCTACGAACCGCCCGCCGCCTACCGACCCATGCGATCCGCACGCTCTTCGCCGACCCCGCTCCCCTTCGGCCATCGCCCGTCCAAGGCCGTGGGACTGGTGACCCTGGCGCTGCTCCCCGCGGCCATCCTAGCCGGCTGCAGCGGTTCGGGCGGGGGCCCGGGCGGCTCCGGGCCGGGCGGCGGCCTGGGCGCCGGATTCCAGTTGGTGCAGTTCGGAACCGCCGGCGGGTCGCTCCAGAATGGAGCGATCTGGCCGGTCAACCGGCCGATCGAGCTGGTCTTCAACCAGCCGGTCGACTTCTCGACCGTCAACAGCTCCTCGATCAGCATCCGCACCCCCCAGGGCGTCCCCGCCCTCGGCGAGTACTACGTCAAGCGCGACGCCCAGGGCGATCCGATCCCCGAAGTGATCGTGTTCCAGCCCCGTTGCCCGACCGAGTCCGACTTCTCGGACGCCGGCTTGACCCCTGGGGGCGTGGCTTACGAGCTGCGGGTGGTGGGGGCCGACGGCGCCCCGGGCATTTCGCTCAAGAACCAGTTCGGGACCGCCCTGCAGGCCTCCCAGGCGCGCGACTTCACGACCCCGACCGGCAACCAGCCCTCGGAGATCTTCTTCGATCAGGTTCAAGGCCCGCCGGAGGTGCGCGTCCAGAACAGCCAGGGGACCGCGGCGGTGTTCAGCTACCTGGAGACCTTCGCTCCCGATGGCGTCGGCGGCGTCGTGCCCCAGCAGACCCCCCTGGTGGTGGGCCTCGACGGTCAGGCGGTGCTGGTCCCGAACGTGCCGATCAACCTGCTCAGCGATCCGACCCAGTCGATCTCGCTGGTCCTCGAGCTGAACCAGCCGATCAGCCCGGCAGCCCAGAACCTGACCAACAGCCGCATCCGCCTCGAGTATCTGGACGGCGCCACCTGGCGGGCCGTGCCTTCGACCGTGGTGCTCGAGCAGAACTGCAGCCTGTCGGGCGCGCGCCTGCGCCTCGACCCGATCGGCATCCTGCCCCAGGACTCCCTGCTGCGGCTGGTGCTGACCTCGTCCTTCGAGGACCTGATCGGCCAGACCAACCCGCTCGACAACAACAGCTTTGCGCGGCTGCGCACCGCCAACCTGTCGAACCCCGGCTTCGTCAACCCGGGCAACCTGGCGGACGAGGTCTTCGTGGGCTTCGACCAGGGCGTCGGCAACTTCGAGGCCGAGACGCCCGATTTCGCCGAGCCCCCGGCGATCTGGGACAACGGCCGCTTGACCGCCTCTTTCAACTTCCTGGGAACCGGCGGTCCCGGCGGAACCTTTGATTGGCTGGTCCCTGCGGGGACGGTCGCCACGCTCAACACGAACCTATCGGTGACCCTGGTCGGCGGTCCGGGCTTCTTCCCGACCGATACCCAACAGGTCGTCAACGGCGTGGTCGACGTGCGCAACCTGCGCATCGATCCGGGCGCTACCCTGCGGATCGTCGGCTCCAATACCTGCCGCATCTTCGCCACGGGCACGATCGAGATCTTGGGCGAGCTGGACGTGTCGGGCCTGGAAGCCTCCAACGTGGTCCAGCTGGTTTCCCCGAACCTGCCCAAGCCCGGTTCCACGGGCGTGGCCGGCAGCGGCGCAGGGGGGGTGGGCTCTCCGGCGACCACGGGCTCCGATTCCAAGGGCGGCCAGGCGTTGGGTGCCTTCAGCGGCCCCGGCAAGGGCGGCTTCGGCGGCAACACGGGCTACAACTCCTCCGCCGATGATGCCCAGCGTCGACCGGGCGGCGGGGGTGGCGGCACCTTTGCCTTGCGCGATGCCAGCGGCACCGCGGTCGGCGGGCGCAAGGGGTCGAACGGCAATCCCAACTCTAACGACGCCACCACCGGCACCAAGCCGGCCCTGGGCGGGGATCCCGGTCCGTCGCCCTTCGCGGACCCGGTGCTCAACAACGACTTCTTCGGCGTGCGCCTGAACCTGGATGGGTCCTTCCTGACCGGGGAGCTCACCCAGCCCTGGGCCGGGTCCGGGGGCGGTGGGGGAGGAGATTCGATCCGCAGCGCCAACTTCCCGCAGATCCCCTGGAACTTCAACAACGAGCAGAGCGGCGCCGGGGGCGCCAGCGGCGGCGGCAACCTGCAGGTCTTCGCCATCGGCAACATCCGCATCGCCGGAGCCGGGCAGATCCTGTCCAACGGCGGCCGCGGCGGCCGCGGTGAGAGCACCGGCGGCATCAACAACGTCGGCGGCGGCTCGGGCGCCGGATCCGGAGGTCACCTCATCCTGCAGACCGCCGGAGCTCTGGACCTGAGCGCGGCGACTGGCACGCCGATCCGCGCCGAGGGTGGCCAGGGCGGTCCCGGCCTGGGCAACACATTCGTGGCCTACACGAACAACAACCCGCCGGTCAACGCGGGCGGGCCCGGGGGCTTCGGTGTCATCCAGGTGCACGTGGCGGACCCGGCCACCCAGATCCTGCTGCCCGTCGGGCAGACCCTGGCGACCCTGACCGTGCCCGACGCCTTCACGCTGATCCCGAACTTCGGTCGCGTTTCACGGGCTCGCACGGACTACATCCCGCTGGCGGGGGCCAGCCTGAACCCGAGCACGACCCTCAGCCGGCCCCTGTTCCGGTTGGACGGCATCGATCAAGCGGAGACCATCCCGGATCCCTTGGATCCGCTCGAGCAAATCCCCAACCCGAATTTCGGCCGGGTGCTGGCGACGGCCGGGCAGGTCAACGACCTGGCCCCGATCCTGCAGGGCAACCCCATCACCGTCGACGCGCTCCAGCGCCGCGTGGTGGTCGACGCGGGGTCGCTCCTGAGCGACAACACCCTGCCGTTCAGCAACGATGTCTATCTGCGGAACACCGGTCTCTTGCGGCAGGCCGAGCTGAGCCTCAGTCAGGGCCTCTCGAGCGGTGACTACCAGGTCGCTTCGGCCACGTTCGACGTGGCCACGGAGCGCCTGACCCTGTTCCTGGCTCCGGGCGGCGCCAGCCTGAACCCGTTCACCGCCGCGGGGACCTTCCAGCTGAAGCCGCGCTTCTTCCGCGTGGTCACCAGCGGGGTCTTCGATAGCCTGCCGGCCTCGGCCGGCGTGACCCTGCGCTACGAGGTCATCGCCGCGGACGCCGAAGGCGAGCCCGACCCGACCACCGTGGTGATCCCCTGGACCTCGAATCTCGGCGAGCTGAACGATCCCCTGGTGACCGGCGGTTTGGACTACCTGCGCATGGAATTCCTGTTCGACCTGGACGTCAACGGGACCGGGCTCTCCGCGAACAACCCGCGGCCTGCCCTGGACTTCAATCGCCTGATCTTCCTGTTCTGATCCGGACGCAGGCATCCCCCGTGGCCGGCCCCTGGGCTGCCACCGCTCGGCCCCTGGCCGGCGGGGGCGGCCCAGCGCCGTCCTTGGCAACGGCCGTAAGCGGGCTGTCCCACCCGCTGTCCGCTCCGCCGCTCACTGCCCGGCCCGCACGCCGGATCTCGGTGTTGCAGGCTTTCCCAGGGATCGCTCGGCCGAGTGCTGCGGTGCCCACGCATGCCCGCGGTGGCTGGGATCGCTTCCTGCGCATCCTGTTGCTGGCCGCGGGCCCGCTGCTCTGGACCGGTTGTGCGCCCGACGGCCCCTTGCGCCTGCTGGAGCTCGAGCGCTTCGATCAGGCGGGCGTGCGCGCGTTTCTCGACGAGGAGCTGACCCTGCATTTTTCGCGGCCCCTCGATCCGGCCTCGATCCAGGGCGGCTCTGCGCGTCTCCTCGACGCGGCCAGTCAGCCCGTGCAGGGGGAATTCGAGGTCATCGGCCGCCGCTTGGTGTTCCGGCCCCGCCTGCCGTGTCGGAGCGATCTGGGCGACGGGGGCCTGCGTCCAGGGTCCGAGTACCGGCTCGAGCTCGATGGCTTCCCGCGCCTCTCGGCCCTGCGCAGCCGCGAGGGCTGGCCCCTGGCTCAGAGTCTGGAGCTGCCCGTCGTTTCGGTCGCCAGCACGGATCCTGAGGGCTTGTTCCGTGGCCTGTCCATGGCGCCGCCCGCACCCCTCGAGGTCGAGGGTTTTCAGCTCGGTCCGCTCGAGCCCCTGGTGCTGCGCTGTGCGGTGGCCCTGGATCCCCGCTCCCTCGATCCAGAGGCCTTCGCTCTGTTCGCCCTGGGGGCCGCGGGCGAGCGGCCCGAGCGCATCCCCCTGCGGCTCGAGCTGCTCGACAACCGTCAGAACGGGGCCCGCCTGGCGTTGGTGCCGGTCGCGGCTGGGGAGGGCGCGGCCCGGCGGGCCCTGCCCGCCGGGGAGCTCCTGCTGGTCGCCCGCCAAGGCGCGGGGCCCTCGGACCTGGGGGGCAATCGGGTCCTGGCGGGCTTCGGCTCGAGTCCCCTGGATGGCGTTCGTTTGCAAGTGGATGAGCGCCGGGCCGGGGGGGCGCTCGAGGGGCTGGCGGCGGCGGTCAGCGAGGAATTCGCGCTCGCGAACTTTGGAGTGGAGCTGCCGAGCGGGGCCGACGGCACCGCTCTCTGGGCGGGGGATGGTCGCTTGGCGCTGCGCTGGCCCGCGGCGGCCGGGGACGGATGGGACGGGGAACAGCGGCCCGAGTCCGGGCAGATGCTGCCCGCGAGCCTGCGTGCCACGCGCCTCGAACTCCGCGGCGAGCACCGGCTGCCCGCGGAGGGCTTGGTGTGCCTGCGAGCCCAGGGGCGGTTCGAGCTCCACGGCCGCCTCCTGCGCCGTGTACAGCGGGGCCCCGCCGCTCCGCTCGCCGGCGAACCGGCCGCGGACTGGTGGCGGCGCCTGCGGGGCCTGCCGCCGGAGGCCCTGGCGACAGAGCTGGCCTTCGATCCGCACCTCGATCTGTCCACCTGGCTGCAGCAGGCCGAGCGCAGCCAGGCGCCCTGGACCGTTCTGATCGCGGGGGGCGATCTGATCCTCAGCGGGGATTTGGATCTGGACGGCCCGCTGGTGTTGGTCGCCGGCGGCACGGTACGGATCGGTGGCGCCCTGGTGGCCAGCGAGTGCGTGACGTCCCTGCCGCGCCGTGGCGAGCCGCGCTTCGGGGCCCCCCGGCCCCTGCCGCTGGCCATCGACGGGCCCCGAGGCAACCCCCTGAGGGTTCCCCTGTGCTTCGCTATCCGGGCCCGCCTGCCCCTGCCAGGACCCGGGTTCACCGGTTGGGCGGACGCCGAGGCCGTCGCCTGGCCGGGTTCTGGAGAGCTGGGCCTGACCTATTGCGGATTCCGCCGGGGAGCCCAGGGCGAGCCCCTGCGGGTGGGCCCCGTGGAGGACCCGAGGCTGCTGGAGGATGCCAGCGAGCTCGAGTTCCAGGCCGAGCTCCGGGTCTTCCCCGGAACTCCGGAATGGGATCCGCCTTGGCTGGATAGCCTGCGGGTCCACTACGCCCTGCGCCGATAGCCCTCCGCGGATGATCGCCTTCGCTGAACTGCCGACCCTGCTCCAGCAGGGGTTCGTGGGCGCTCTGGGGCTGGTGGTGGGCTCGTTCCTCAACGCCGCGATTCATCGACTGCCGGATCCGGAGCTGTCCCTGCTGCGGCCCCGGCGCTCGTTCTGTCCGCGCTGCAAGCGCTCCCTGACCTGGAGCGAGAACCTGCCCGTGCTGAGCTGGGTCCTGCAGCGCGGGCGCTGCCGCGGCTGCCGCGCGGCGATCTCCTGGCGCTACCCGCTGGTCGAGCTCCTGACCGGGGGCCTGTTCCTGCTGGCCCATGCCCAGGCCACGCCCCGGGGCGACGACCTGGACCTGGGTCTGCTGGCGGTCTGGTGCCTGGTGCTGTCCGGGCTGATCGTGGCGACCTTCGTGGACTTCGATCGCTGGGAGATCCCGGACGAGGTCTCCTTGGGGGGCATGTGGGCCGCCCCGCTGCTCAGCGCCGCCGTGCCGAGCCTGCATCGCGACACCGGGGTGGCCCGCTGGCTGGCTGGCCCCGGAGCCGAGGTCGGGCGACTGGACGCGGCGCTGGCCAGCCTGGTGGGCATCGCCGCGGGCTACGGGGTCCTGTGGCTGCTCGAGAAGCTCGGCCCCCTGCTTTACAAGCGCGACGCCATGGGGCACGGGGACACCAAGCTGCTCGGGGCTGGGGGCGGCTTCCTGGGCCCGGGCGGCGCCCTGGTGGCCCTGCTGGTCGGCGCCTGCATCGCCTCCCTGGCCGGCCTGGGCAACATCGGGCGGTTCACCTGCTTCTCGCGCCGCCGGGCCGCGGCCCGGGGGGGGCGCCGGAGCCTCGCCAAGGCCCTCCGGACCGGTCGTATCGCTGGGCGCTATCTGCCCTTCGGTCCCTACCTGGGAATGGGGATTGGATTCGTGTTGCTGGATTGGGAAACTGTGAAGGCCTGGCTGCCCTGAGGGCGCCTGACCCCCGGCGTGGAACGCGCCCGGCCGCCGGGCCTGCACACGCCTCCGACCTCCCCCCTGAAGCCCGCGAAGGGCCCCAGCGATGTTCCCGACCCAACTGCGTACCGGCCGCGCGCTCGCCCACCTGCGCCTCATCGGTGGACTGTTGCTCCTGTGCCTGCCCTTTGGAGCTGGCTGTGCCAGCCAAGCGGCGCTCCAGGAGTACGAAACCGAAATCACCCGCCTGCGCGAGGACAAGACCCAGCTGCAGCGCGACAACCAGCGCCTGCAAGGCGAGCTGACCCGCTACGAGGCCGAGCTGGTCTCCGCGCGCCAGGAAGCGGCCAATAGCAAGGCCGTGCCCGCCCAGGGCTTCCAGAACCTGACCGATCTCGGCATCGACGTCGAGGCCCGCGGGAACTCGGTCGCCATCTCGATCCCGAGCTCGATCACCTTCGCCTCTGGCTCCGCTGATCTGTCCTCGGGCGGCAAGGCGGCCCTGCGCGAAGTTGCCAAGGTGCTCAAGACCCAGTACCCCAAGATGAACTACTGGATCGAGGGCCACACCGACACGGATCAGCCCAGCAAGTCCAAGTTCAAGTCCAACCGCGAGCTCTCGGTGGCCCGCGCCCTGAGCGTCCTGACCCACCTGGTCGTCGACGAGGGTCTGCCGGACGAGCAGTGCGTCATCGCCGGTCACGGCGAATACGCCAACAAGGCCCCCAACGACAGCAGCGGCAACAAGGCCAAGAATCGGCGCGTCGAAGTGATCGTGTATCCGCCCGACGCGCGCTGATCGAGCGGATCCGCGGCCCGAGGCCGATCGATTCGCGCTGGGGGTCCCCCCGCTCGATGCGGCCCGCCCGCTGGATCGCCAGCGCGTTGCCCGCCGCGCGTCTTTGCGCCGCCCCCCCGGGGTGTCTCCAGGATCGTGCCCTGGACATCCCGGCCGAGTGTGCCCGAGGGGACTCCCCCCCCCAAGTCCGAACAGCTGCCCGCCAGGCCCGCAAGCCTCGGCGGGCAGCGCTGCTTTCTTGGGCATCCCGATGCGCGGTCTGGGAGGTGGAGCGAGCTGGCGGCCTGCGGGCCAGTCGGACGCGATCGTGATCACGCACCCGGACGCGGAGCCTGGCGATTGCGAAGCTTGGGTGCGCCAGCTGCACAGCTCGGTCGGTCCCGCTTGCGTGCCCACGCTGCTGCCTGATGGGACCGGCAAGGGTTTCCACGGCGTGCAGCGCGCCGTGCACGGCCCCGCCTATCCTTGGCGGAAAGCCTTGCTCGACCGGGGCCTGGACGCCCGCGAGCAGGACACCGTGCTCGAGCGCTTCCTCGAGCCCCAGGAGCTGTCCGAAGAAGAGCTTCGCCGCCAATGCCCCCTGGACCTGGCCAAGGGCCGCCTGGTGCTGATCCTGGTCTGTGATCTGGGCAGCGAACTCGGCATACAGCAGGTGCTGACCTTGCTGACCGGTGTAGCCGGCGTGTGGGCATCCGCTCCGCGCGCTAGGCGCTCGTGCCCGAGTCCTAGCAGGCCCGCATCCCGGCGGAGCAGGTCCCTGGCCCATCCCGACGAGTGACAGCCTGTCGGCATGCCGCGAGACGCCTTCGGCTGCCCAATGGGCCGGGGTTCCGACGGTGTGGAAGGGCATCTCCTGCCGCAGAGGACGCGCGCTGGGGGCCGGGATGGGCGGCGGTCGATGGGGGAGCCGGAAAACGGACGGCCCTGCGGGCGGGCTAGCTGGGCTGCCCACCCGAGCTGCAGGCCGCGAGGCTGCCGCCCAGCCGGCGCTGGCCTGGCTCGGGTCCAGCCGATAGGTCCCAAGGGCCGACCGGAGCGGGCCGGCCGGACCGATGGCTCGGGCGCGCCCCGCGGCCGCATCCAGGCAGGGCTGCGGCGGCCGCCCAGGCGTCCCCTGAGTACCTCCCAGGGGGCTGCCGGGGCCGGGGAGCCTAAAGCCGCCCGCGGGGGACGCCCGATCCATGACCGGATTGCTTCCGTTCTCCCTTCACCGACCCCAGCACCCCCGCCCCGCCCGCCCATGATCTCGATGGAAGACCTTCTGGCGCTCGTGGTGCGCAAGGGCGGTTCCGACCTGCACATCTCCGTGGGCACGCCGCCGCGCATCCGCGTCGACGGGGCGTTGCTGCCGGTCAACACGCCGGCGCTGCAGCCCGAGGACACCCGCCGGCTGGCGACCTCGGTGTTGACCTCGGAGCAGATCGCCAAGCTGGACCGTGAACTCGAACTCGACTGCTCCTTCGAGCTGCGTGGCCAAGGCCGCTTCCGGGCCAATGTTTTCTACCAGCGGGGCAGCGTAGCCTGCGTGCTGCGCCTAATCCCGCACGAGGTCCTCAGTTTCGACAAGCTCGGCTTACCCCTGGACGTGTGTTCCCGTCTGTGCAATCTGAGCAGCGGGCTGGTCCTGGTCTGCGGCGCAACGGGCTCTGGCAAATCGACCACCCTGGCCTCGATGATCGACTTCATCAACAAGTCGATGGAAGGCCACATCGTGACCATCGAGGACCCGGTCGAGTTCTCGCACCAGAGCCAGTCCTGTCTGGTCACGCAGCGCGAAGTCGGCGGCGATACCCACAAGTTTTCCAATGCCCTGCGATCGGTCCTGCGGCAGGATCCTGATTACGTGCTGGTCGGCGAGCTCCGCGACCTGGAGACGATCGAGGCCGCTTTGACCCTGGCTGAAACCGGCCACTTGACCTTCGGCACTCTGCACACCGCCGATGCGGTACAGACAATCAACCGCATCGTCGACGTCTTTCCGGCCCACCAGCAGCCCCAGGTGCTGACCCAGCTTTCCTTCTCGCTGGAGGGCATCTTTTGCCAGCAGCTGCTGCCTCGTGCGGAAGGGCGGGGGCGGGCTCTGGCCGCCGAGATCATGATCGCAACGCCGGCGGTCCGGGCCCTGATCCGCGAGGGCAAGGCCCACCAGATGTACAGCCAGATCCAGACCGGCGCTCGCTTCGGCATGACCACCATGGCCTCCAGCTTGTCACGTCTGGTGCGCAGCGGCGTCGTGCGGTTATCCGACGCCGAGCAGGCTCTTTCCGACCCCTCCGAGCTGCACACTCTCGTGCGCGCCGCCTGATGGCCAAGAGCTCTGGCAAGATCCGTCGTCTGCTGCTCGACGCCGGACTGGTCTCTGGCGAGGACTGGGACGAAGCCGCCCGCGGCGACCGCCCGGCCGTGGCCACGCTCCTCGAGAACCACAAGCTCCAGGAAGAGGCCTACTTCGAGGTCATGGGCCTCGGCAGCGGCATCGCGCCCCTGGACTTGATGCGGGTCAAGCCCGACCCGAACGCCGTCGAGGCTCTGCCCCCGGAGGCCTGCACCGAGCACGGGGTCATGCCGATCGCCAAGACCGGTGACGTGCTCTCTGTGGCCGTCTCGGACCCTTTCGACGTTCTGCTGCTGGACGACCTGAACATCCTCTCGGGATGCCGAGTTCGGCCGCTGCTCAGCCATCCCAAGGCCATCAAGGAGGCCCTCGAACGCCTGTTCGATCGCGGCAAGGCCGAAGTCGAGCAACTGCTCGGCTCGGTCGAGAGCAACGCTGTCGCCGTAGAGGAGGAGCAGAATCAGAATGCCGAGCTCGAGATCGGAAATGACGATAATGAGGTACCGGCGGTCAAGCTGATCAATCTGGTGCTGTTGCGCGCTCTGCGAGACAAGGCCAGCGACATCCACATCGAGCCCCTAGATCTGGCTCTGCGGATCCGCTTCCGTATCGATGGACGCATGGTCGAGATCATGCGCCCGCCGAAGACCCTGCTGCCGGCCTTGACTTCGCGTCTGAAGATCATGGCCAACCTGGACATCGCCGAGCGCTTTGCGCCGCAGGACGGTAAGTTCCAGATCCGTCACGAAAACCGTAAAATCGACTTTCGCTTGTCGACGCTGCCGGTGGTGGGCGGTGAGAAAGCGGTCATGCGCATCCTGGACTCCTCGGGGGTAGCCAAGAATCTCGGCGCTTTGGGATACGAGGAGCGTTCCCTCGAGGACATCAAGAAGGCTCTCGACGCTTCCTACGGCATGCTGCTGGTCACCGGTCCCACGGGTTCCGGCAAGTCGACCACCCTGTACGCTTGCGTCAAGGAAGTGGCCACACCGGACGTGAACTGCGTCACCGTCGAGGACCCGGTCGAATACCGCATGGAGGGCATCAATCAGGTGCCCGTCAATCCAAAGCGTGGCTTGACCTTCGCCGGAGCCCTGCGCTCGATCCTTCGGCAGGACCCGGACATCGTGCTGGTGGGCGAGATCCGGGACACAGAGACCGCGGAGATCGCGGTCAAGGCTGCGCTCACAGGTCACCTGGTGCTGTCTACCCTGCACACCAACGACGCCGCCTCGACGATCACGCGTCTGGTCGACATGGAGATCGACCCGTTCATGGTTTCGAGCTCCCTGTTATGCGTCTGCGCCCAGCGTCTGGCGCGGGTCCTTTGCCCGCACTGTCGCCAACCGCTCGACATGCCCAAGGACAAGCTGCAAGGGCTGGGCTTCCTCGACGGCGAACTCGATACGGCCGAGCTGTTCATGCCGCATCCCAATGGGTGCCCGCGCTGTACGGGCGGTTACAAAGGCCGCTTCGCGATCCTCGAAACGCTCTATCTGGACCACGACATCAAGCGCATGGTGGTCGAAGGCAAGTCGGCCGCGGCCATCAAGGAGGTGGCGCTCTCCAAGGGCATGATCTCGATGCGCCGGGCCGGATTGCTCAACGCGCTGCGCGGACGCACTTCGGTGGAAGAAGTTTTGCGCGCAACCATGGCCGACTGAGTGCCGAGCCCACGAACCGCCGCCTGCTATCAACGCACACCCAGTACCCAGGAACGAAGTGCCGACCTTCATCTACGCTGCCAAGGACCAGAACGGGCGCACCGTCGAGGGCACCCTCGACGCCGAGAGTCAACAGGACGTGCTGGCCGAATTGCGCCAGCGGAGTCTGACCCCGATGCGCGTGCAGCAGGGCGGCAAGAAGGGCAAGAAGCCCGCCGAGCAGGCTGCAAATGCGGGCGCAGCGAAGCCAGCAGGGGGCCTCTCTTTTTCTTTCGGCAAGCCGGTCGCCAAAGCCAATCGGGAGGAACTGGTGCTGTTCACGCGGCAGCTCTCGACCATGATCGGCGCCGGTCTGTCGCTGATCGAATCGATCGAGGTACTCGCGGATCAAGCCGAGACCCCCGGACTCAAGACCACCTGCCAGCGCTTGTCCAGCGAGCTGCGCGCCGGCAGCGACCTGTCCTCGGCCATGGAGCAGTGCCCGAGGGCTTTTTCGCCGCTCTACATCTCGATGGTGCGTGCCGGCGAAGCCTCTGGCCAGATGGACGTGATCCTCGAACGTCTTGCCGAGTACACGGAAGCGGCTGATGAGCTGCGCCGGGAGGTCAAGTCGGCCATGACCTATCCCGTGATCTCGCTGGCCCTGGTGCTGGGCATCACGGCCTTCCTGATGATCGGCGTCGTGCCGACCTTCCGCCAGGTCTTCGAGTCGCTCAACTCGAACTTGCCCAAGATCACTAAGTTGACTCTGGCGACGTCGGACTGGATGCGGACTTCTTGGCCTACCCTGCTCGGCATGATCGCGCTGGCCGCGGCCGGCTTCTTCATGTTCAGCAAGACCAAGTTCGGCAGCCTGTTCCTGGACCACGCCCGCCTGCGCTTGCCGATCTTCGGACCCCTGGCGCGCAAGATCGCGCTGGCGCGCTTCTCGCGTACTTTCGCGACCCTGATCCGCTCTGGTGTGCCGATCATGGGCACGCTGGACATCGTGTCGAACACCGCCGGCAACCAGGTGGTCAGCCGAGCCGTGGACGCCTCGAAAGAGAGCGTGCGCAACGGCAACATGCTCTCCGAACCCCTTTCGCAGTCCAAGGTCTTCCCGCCCATGGTGGTGCGGATGATCGCCATCGGGGAACGCTCCGGCGCGCTGGAAGTCCTGCTGGAGAAGATCGCCGAGTTCTACGACAGCCAGGTCAAGGCGCAGATCAAGGCCTTGACCAGCTTGATCGAACCGCTGCTGATCAGCTTCATGGGCATCATCGTGGGCGGCGTGGTGCTGTCCGTGTTCCTGCCGATCCTTGATATCGTCGGCAAGCTCGGCCAGGGCGGCAGCTGAATCCAGGGAGTCCGCGTTCAGGCTGGTTTCCTCACGGTCCGACGGAACTGGTAAGCCGGCCCCGTGCGGGCAGCGCGCGGGCTCCTGTTCCTGGTTCCTGGGCGCGCGTGGCGACTCGCTCTGGGCCATTTCAGAGCGCCTCCGACCAAAGCTTGGCGCACCCGGGATCTCGGGGGATAGTCCCGTTGCTGGTGTTTGCTGGTGTATCGGCGCCAATCGGTACGGAGTGGACCGGAAGGTTTTTCCGCCGCAACGACGAGGCTCCGCTGCACGTGGGTGGAACGGTCCACGGGACATGCGGATTTCTTCTCTTGAACTTCAAGTTGTCCCAGCCGGTGCGTCGATCGGATTTCCTGCCGGGAAGCACCCGCGGGGTTCGTCCCCCGAGGAATGTCCCCGGTGTTCCAACTCTCATGGTCGCTGCTGCGGGCCATCCAGGGTCAAAGGGGCGGGTTGAACACCGCCCTGGCCTCGGGGTCGATCCAAGGTGGCGAGCGCTTCCAGGCGACAGGAGGCTCCCGCGGAGCCGGCCTAGAGAGACGTCGCAAGGCAATCCTGAGGCAAATCCAAACGTGAAACTGCACAACCGCAAGAACGCTGGCTTCACCCTGATCGAGTTGATGATCGTCGTAGCGATCATCGCGATCATCGCGTCGGTGGCCATCCCGAAACTGCTGAGCGCCAAGCTGGCGGCCAACGAATCGGCCGCCATCTCGACCCTGCGCTCGATCTCCTCTGGCCAGGCCCAGATCCAGTCCTCCAACGCCATCGACTGCGATAGCGACGGCGGCGGCGAATTCGGCTACTTCGCTGAGCTGGCCGGCACCATCGCTCTGCGCGAGGACGACGGCAACCAGGCCCCGCAGGTCGGTGCCGACCTGCTCCAGCCGGCGATCCTTTCGACCGCCCTGGGCATCGTGAACAACTCCGTCGTGACTCGCTCGGGCTACGTCTTCCAGATGTACCTGCCCGACGACAACGGCGAAGGCGTCATCGAGGCTGCCGCCGGCGGCATGGGAGGTCCGGTTTCTCCGGATCTGGCCGAGGTCTTCTTCTGCTGCTACGCCTGGCCGCTGGATGCCGGGACCACCGGCAACCGGTGCTTCTTCATCAACCAGGATGGCGACATCCTGCAATTTGCTAACAAGGACGGCACCTACGACGGCCTCGGCGCTGCTCCCACCTGGGATGCCGCCTACGCTGCCGGCGTGGCTGCGATGGGCGACCCGATCGCCAACGGCGCTGCTGGCCTGGCCGGCAACGACGGCGAAACCTGGACCGTGCTGCAGTGATCGCAGCGGCGGGGCCCTGCGCCCCGCCCAGAGCCGGCCTGCGCGAGCGGGCCCGGCAACCAGCGGGCGCGCCACTTCGGTGGGGCGCCCGCTGGGCGTTTCATGGGGCCCCGTAGAGCGCTGGCTCGCAGCGCGGTTGGACGGCTGGCCTGCGCGCTGGGGCCCATCCCGGGATCGCCAGCGTTCGGGCTGTCAGGGCGCCTCCGGGGCCGCGGCCGCGGGCAGCCGGAAGAGGCGCGTGGCGTTTTCGCTGGTGAGCGCCGCCAGCTCGACCGGGGTCAGCCCGCGCAGCTCGGCCAAGAGGCTTACGACCGCTGGAACGAAGCTCGGTTCGTTGCGCTGCCCGCGCTTGTCCTGGGGCGGCAGGTAGGGGCAATCGGTCTCGACCAGCAGGCGCTCGAGGGGCACGAGCTCGGCAGCGCGGCGGTTGTCGCCGTTTTTTGGGTAGGTGACCATGCCGGAGAAGGAGATGTAGAAGCCGGCCTCCAGATAGGGGGGCAGCTCCTCCGGGCCCATGCCGTAGCAATGCATCACCGCGCGCACGCCGGGGCAGGCGGCCACCGCACGGGCGGTTTCGATGTGGGCGCTGCGGCAATGGATCACGGCGGGCTTGTCCAGGCGGCGCGCCAGGTCGAGGGCCCAGTCGAAGTTCTCGAGCTGGCCGCTCTCGTGGCCGCGGCCACGGAAGAAATCGAGCCCGGTCTCGCCGATCGCGACCACGTCCGGTCCGGCCGCCAGCGCCTCGATCTCGGCGCGCGCATCCGGATGGAACGAGTCGCTGTAGCCCGGATGGATCCCGGCGGTGGGGAACAGCCCGGGATGCTGGCGGCACAGCTCGCGCGCCAACCGGCTGCTGTCGGGATCCGTGCCGACCACCAGGCAGCGCTCCACCCCCGCTGCGCGCGCCCGTGCGAGCACCGCCGGCAGGTCGCGTAGCAGCCCAGGCTCGAACAGGTGCGTGTGGGTGTCGGTGATCATGGTTTCGTCTATGGGGGCGGCGGAGAGCGGGCCGCCGATACCACGCAGCCGCCGGAGCGCTCCGCGCACCTAGGCTCCGTGCCGAGCGACTCCGGCACAGCCGCGCCGCCGGCTGCGAATCGGGCCCGCGAGAAGTTCGCGCCTGGCTGCTGCGGGCCGAGCAGGCCCCGGGTCGGTGGTCGCTGCGTCGGTCAACGGCCGGCCGACCCGAGTCGCAGCGCCAGCTGGTCGAGGGCCGAGGACAGGAACTGCTGCATGCCCGGATCGGCCTCCAGCTCGAGCACCCCTTGGATCTCGGCCGCGGCCTGCTCCGGCGGCAAGCAGGCGATCAGGCTCTGGGCTGCCAGCCGTCGCAGGTAGCGGTCTCCGGTGGATTCCGTCAGCACCGTGCGCAGGGCGGCCAGCCCCAACGGGGCGCAGCGGGAGCCCAGCTCCTTGACCGCTCGGTTGCGCGCAGCGGCTTCCATGCGGATGTCCGTGGCCACGCTGGTCAAGAGCGGTAAGGGGTCCCGAGCGAGGCGATCCACGGCGCTCAGATAGGCTCCGAGCAGCATCTCTTCCCGGGGCCAAGTGGCCGTCGGGATCCCATCTCCGAGGACCTTCTCCAGCAGGGTCGCGAGCTTCTCGGGGGCGACCTCGGCGAGCAATTCGGCGCAGCGCGCGCGCAGGCCCAGTTCGGCGCGGATGCGGCCACCGCGATAGTCCTCCAGCGCTTCGAAGAGCACAGGCTCGAGCAGGGTCGGCGCGGCCCAGGTGGCCCCGGTCAGCAAGCCATCGCGCAGCAGGGCGTCGTCCTCAGGGGCCTCCTGGAGGCGGGCGAGCAGGCCCGCTCCCAGGGGGTCCGGAGCGCTGCGCAGCCGCTCGAGAGTCTCCCGGCGCCGGCTCTGCCAGGCGTGGCGCAGATCGCTCGTCACCGTCGGGTCGAGCGGCGTCAGGGCCCGAACCAGGTCCGCCAGGGCGAGCTCCAGGTCGCGTTCGGGCCAGACCTCGGGCCCCTCGGAGGCCCGCTGCGCCCCCGCAGCGGGCGCCGGCCCGCCCGCGGCTCCCCCCGTGGCCACCTTGGCGGCCGTCCCGGCGGTCGTGCGGCTCGGCCCCGCCTTAGGACCTGGCTTTTCGCCGCAGGACCAAAGTCCCGGGGCCGCCACCAGAAGCAGCCCGAGGCCGGCGAGCCGGAGCCCGCCCTCTAGGGATCCACGGAAACCCCCGGCGCGGCGCGGGGGCGGGGGCAGGCGACCGGAATGCATGGCAACGGCGGAGGATAGCCGTCCCGGCGTTCCCGGTCTCAGCTTCGAGGGGGTGACCCCGCCGCGGCAGCGACCTAAAGGGTCGAGAGGATGCCCGCGGACCGCCGGAGTCGGGGCGGGGCTTTCGCCCCCTGCGGATCCGGTCCGGCGGCGCGTTCCGTACCATTCCGCTCCACGGCGGGATCCGCCCGACGCCCCTGCGGGGAGCCCGGTTCCTGCCGTCCGCCTTCCTCAGCGCACCCGCTTGACGCCCATGCCCCGGAACCCCGAACTCTTGCAAGCGCCGTCCACCTCGGCTCAGAGCCCGGTTCAGACCCGGCGGGCCCTCGCAACGCCCCGCGGGTCTTCCCGGGCCGGCGGCCCCTGGAACGGGACGGCCCAGCGGGGGCCGGGGGACCGGCGCCTCGGGATGGGCGGCGGCCTGCTGGTGGCGGGCCTGATCACCGGTTGCTCCGGCGGCGGTTCCGGTGGCCCCGGGGGCAACATGCAGGTTTCGTCTTGTGTGCTCGGCTGCAGCGGGCCCGATCTCGGGCCGCTGACCTGCGCTGTGACGACCGTGTTCGTCAACCAGGACTTCTGGATCGAATTCAGCCAGCCGGTCGATCTGACTTCGGTCAACAAGAACACCTTTCAGGTGGTTGACACCGTCAACGGGCAGACGCCTGCGGGCAGCTTCGCCCTGGATCCGAACAACAACCGGCGGGTCATATTCCGGCCCAAGCTGACCTTCGATTCCTCCGGCAACCCTATCTTCGGCCTGAGCCCGGGCAACAGCTATCGACTGAGCATCCCCGGCACCCAGAGCAATCCGCAGGGACCGTACATCCGCAGCGCCGGGGGACAGAACAACCAGGTGCGGCTCGACTGCTTCATCTCCGCCACCGCTGGAGTCAACGACCCGGTGCCCGGGGCGCCCTCGGCGACCGTGTTCCTCGAGGAGCTGGTCGGCGGCCAGGTGGTCAATTCGGTGCCTGCCCAAGGCCTGCAGTCGGCCCCGCTGAACTCGCGCTTGCGGGTGGTCTTCAACGACATCATGAACCCGGCAACGCTGGTCAATCCGGCGACCGGTGTCTCGACCTTCCTCAAAGCCTCCATCGACCTGGATGGCAATCTCGACGACGGCACCGATCTGCTGCAGCTGAGCGGCACCTACCAGCTGGCGATCGACGAGAGCCTCAAGCAGACCACGGTTTTCTTCACGCCGGCCGGCGGATTCCCCTCGGCGGGCGGCGATCCGCTCAATCCGCGCCGGGTCGTGCTCGACCTGCCGGCCACGATCGTCGACCTCGGCAGCAACCCCTTGGCCAACGCTGGGCGGGTCGACTTCGTCACCGCGGCGGTGCCCCTGGCCGAGGTGGAGTTGGCCGAGCGTTTCGTCGACGCCAGCAAGACCAGCCTGCTGCGTTCGGGAGCCCTGCTTGATCCGACCGCGCAGTCGGTTCAGGTCGAGTTCGGTCCGAACCTCGAGGTGCTCGGCCAGACCACCTATACCGGACGCATCCTGCCTGGCTTCGGCGGCGGCTCCGGCGTGCTGGGGGACCTGCGGGTCCCCGCGGGCACCGTGTTGACGCTCTCGACCGGGCCCACGATCCCGACCGTGTTCGGGCCGACCCTCACCAACGGGCCGGTGAACGCCCTGGGCCAGCCGACGACCAATCCGGCTCAGATCGCCGCCTACCATGTGCGTGCGAATCTGCTGGACAACTACGCCACCACGGGCCAGCCCGCCGGCAGCGCGCAGGTCTCGATTTTGGACGGCGTCTGGGAGTTCTCCTCCCTGGTGGTCGAAGCTGGCGGCATCGTCAACATCGTCGGCCAGAATGCCCCGCGCTTCTTTGTGCGCGGCGAGCTGCAGCTCTCCGGTCTGGTGGATCTGACGGGCAAGCTCGCCCCCCGGCAATCGTCCAACGTGGGGCTCGGAGGCCCCGGTGGCTTGGGGGGGCCGGCGGGCGGCGCCGGCGGCCGCGGCGCGGATCGTCCGGACAACGGCGGGACCGGCCTGATCAACGGCATCCTGCTGCTCGGCTTCGACCAGCCGCCCGGCACGGTCTTCCAGATCGACGGCTATCCCGGCTTTGGCCGGGGCGGCGATGTGCCCCTGCCCGGCAACGACCTCGGCGCCGGGGGCGGCGGGGTGCACTGGCCGGAGGTGCTGCCCGGACCGCAGGTGTCGAACTTCGGCGGCTTCGTCCCCAACGGCATCTGCACCAGCTCCCAAGGAGGCGCTCCGGGGGCGGGCGGTTCCTATTCGTTCTTCGGCACGGCAGGGGCTTGGGCTGCCTTGACTCCGCAGGTCGGAGTGCCGCCTGCTCCGCCGCTGGCCTTTCCGGGGGCCAGCCTGTTGCCGGCGGGGCTCGCGAACTTGAATCCGGATCTCGGGGGCCGCCTGCTCGGGGGCTCCGGGGGCGGCGGAGGTGGCGTGGGCATCATCGGGGCCAAGTCCAACGGCTTTGCCTTCAACTGCAACACGCCGATCCCGCCCTTCCCGCTGCAGCTGCAGGAGTACTACGACCACTCCGGTGCCGGCGGCGGCGGCGGCGGCGGGGCGATCCAACTGCAGGCCGGTCGGCGTGCGACGATCGAAGGTCGCCTGGACGTTTCAGGCGGTGAAGGCGGCAGCGCGGACATCACTTCGGTGGCCATTTCGGCCCGTTACGCAGCTCCGGGCGGCGGCGGTTCCGGAGGCGCGGTGCTGCTTCAGTCCCTGGATATCGCTCTGGCCAACATCGTCGGCGTGATCGACGTCACCGGCGGGGACGGGGGCTTCAATCCCAATGTCGGCGAGTACCGCGGCGGGGTCGGCGGCCCGGGCGTGGTGCGCCTGGAAAAGTCGCCGCTCTCGAACCTGCAGCCGTCCACGGAAGGGGGCAAGATCCTGACCTACCTGTCGACTCCGCCCGCAGACTTCTCCACCAACGATTTCCTCAGCATCGCCAACTGGACTCCGGTTCCCATCGGCCCTGGAGCGAGGTCGGGTTACCAGTCCTGCTGGCTGGCACCGCAGGGTGCATTCTTCGAAGTCGACTATGCCGAGGACGACCTCAGCGCTCCGGATCCCGAGGATTGGACCTTCGGCTGGAACCTCAAGGTGTTGATCGGCGACGCTCCCGATTCGATCATCAGTGTCGACGACTACCGCGGCACCAATGGACTGACCTACCGATTGCTGGGTCAGGACCTGGCCACCTTCCTGGGTAACGACCTCGGCTCCTCGGCTTTGGTGGTGCGCTTCCAGGGCGTGCGCGCGGTCGGACCGATTGCGAACCTGTGCGACGCAGAGGCCGGGGTCGAGCCCAATTTGCTGATCGGATCCGAGACGCCCTGGCTGAACTCGCCCCAAGAGGTCGCCGACTACTGGTCCCAGCAGCTGCCCGGCAACCCGGGCCTGGCGGCCAAGCGCAAGGCCAACCTGATCCGGGCCCTGATCCTCTTCGATCGCAGCGCCCCCGACGCGAATGTCGTGCAAGGGGTGGTTCAGCTGACCATCCGCTGCATCCCCGATTGATCTCCGGCGCGGTTCGCTCGGGCCGGGCGCTCAAAGGCCCGGCCCCTGGAAGGGCCCGCCGATTTCGTCCGGGATCTCCTCGGCAGCGCCGGTCGCAGCGAGGTTCGGCGAACTGCGCATCGCACCAACCCCGGGCGTCGTGCGCTTCCAAGCGCTGAGGCGAGGCATGCAAGCCCAGGGATGCCCGGGGACCGATCTGGTGCTGAGGGCCGCCTGGCTCTGCCCGAGCCCGGAGCGGGTTTTCGGACCCGGAGGGCTCGAGCTCGGCTCCGGCCGGGTGCTGGGGGTCTGGCCGGCGGGCCAGGAGCTCGAACGGGCCTGCCGGCGGGCTGCGCGGGTCGTGGACCTGGGCGCCGCCCTGCTGGTCCATGCGCCGATCAACGCCCACGCGCATCTGGAGCTCTCGGGCCTGGCGGGCCGCCTGGCCCCGGGCAGCCCCTTCGGCGCCTGGGTGCGCGGGGTGCTCGCCTGGCGAGCGGAACGCGGCGCCGAGGGCCTGACGCAAGATTGGTTGCTCGGGCTGTCTCTGGCCGCGGCGGGCGGCGCCTGCGCCGTGGGGGACATCGATGCCACCGGCGCCGCCTGGCGCGCCCAGCTGCCGCCGGGCCCCTGGCCCGCGGTGCTCGTCCATCGGGAGCTGCTCGACGCCCGGGACCCCGCTCGACTTGCACCCGAACTCGCCCGGCTCGAGCCGTCTCCCAGCGCCCCAGGCCGCTTCGCTGGTCTTTCGCCCCACGCCCCGCAGACCGTATCCGAGACGCTGCTGGTCGCCGTCGGCGCCGCCCAGTTGCGGGCGCCTCGGCGCCTGCAGATCCACTGGGCCGAGACAAAGGAGGAACTCGATTGGTGGCAGGGGCGCGGTGGCCCCCTGCGGGACTGGCTCGGGGAGACCCCGGCCCTGCGGCCCGACCGGGAGCCCGCTTCCTACCTCGACTTTCTGGAGCGGGCTGGTCTGCTCGGTCCACAGACCACTTTGGTGCACGGCAACCTGCCGCGGCCTGGCGAGCCCGAGCGGCTGGCGCGGGCCGGGGTGCGCTTGGTGCACTGCCCGGGGTCCCACGCTTTTTTCGGCCGCCCGCCCTTCGACCTCGAGCGCTATCTGTCCGCTGGGGTCCAGCTGGCCATCGGCACCGACAGCTTGGCCAGCAACGCCTCCCTGGATCTGTTGCGCGAGCTCGAGCTGCTCGCCCGGGCCAACCCGGCCCTCGATCCGGCTCTGCTATGGTCCCTGGCCACCCGGGGCGGAGCGGGGGTCCTGGGGTCCGGGCTCGCTGCGGGGGTGCTCGAATCCGGTGCGCCGGCCCATGTGCTGGCGGTCGAAGTGGACACCCGCGACCCGCGGCAGGCCCTCGAGCGGCTGATCCTGGGCCCGCGGGGCCGGCGACGCCTGTGGATCGGGGGCCTCGAATGGCCGAAGGAAAGCTGAGCTTGCCACCACGCTGCGAGCCATGCCGAGCCCGCGGCGTGCGCCCGGCGCCCAGGCGTCCCTGGCCATGCCCTCCGGGGCCCTCCCGGCCAGGGATCGCCGTGTTGCTCGGGGCTCGCCAGGCAGGCGCGCGCCCAAGGCGCTACCCTCGACCCTACACTCTGCTCTGCCTCCACACCGAGGCCCCATGAAGATTCGTTCCGCGACCGAGCCACGGACGCTCCCCACCCCTGGGGTTCTGTCTCCGCCGAGCGCTGCCTCGCCCGCGAGGTGCGTGCGTTGAGGCTCGGGATCGTCTCGGATCTGCATGCCAACCGCGAGGCCTTGGAGGCGGTTTGGCAGCACCTCGAGGGCCAGTCGGTCGACGAGCTGGTGTGCCTCGGAGACGTGGTGGGTTACGGCCCGGACCCCGAGTTCTGCGTGGACTTGGTGCGCGGCCATGCCAGCTGGTGCTTGATGGGCAACCACGATGAGGCCCTGCACCGGGACGCCGCCGATTTCAACTCCTACGCTCGGCAGGCGATCGAATACACCCGCCGACGCATGCGGCCGCGCTGGTGGAGCTCGGCCGAGACCAAGGCGCGCTGGCGCTACCTCGAAAATCTGCCGCTCTCGCGCCAGATCGGACGTTTCCACTTCTTCCACGGCTCGCCGCGGGATCCGGTGCGCGAATACGTGCTCTCGACCGACGGCCTGCTCAACCCCGAGAAGCTGCGCGGCATCTTCGCGGCCTTCGAGGGCGTCGCCTTCGCCGGCCACACCCATCAGCCGGGTTACCACGACGAGGACCTGCGCTGGCATGGCCTGTCGGGGCAGCAGACCGTGCGCATCGACCTGCCCCCCGGGCGCAAGGCCTTCGTCAACGTCGGTTCGGTGGGCCAGCCCCGCGATGGCGACCACCGCGCCTGCTACGCGGTGCTCGAGGAGGAGGCCCTGACCTGGCACCGCGTCGAGTACGACTACCGGCGCACCCAGGACAAGATCCTGCAGAGCGGCGCCCTGCCCGAGGTCCTGGCGCGCCGTCTGGCCGTGGGCCGTTGAGCAGCGCGGGCGCCGCGCGGGTCGGGAGCGCCGCGCCGATTGGCCTGCGGGTTTTCCGTGCCGGCCGGTTCGAGCCCCACCGGCTGAGGTCAGCCGCGAGGGCAGAGACCGCTCCGCGCGAAACCGGAAAGCGAGGGAGGCGCAGGTCCACAGGGGCGCCGAGGCCCGTTCGGTCAGGCCCAGGGGTCGAGCCGCCGCGCGACGGATGCGGTCATGATCCGGCTCCCACTTGCTCGCAGGGCCTCACTGCACGCGGATTCCTCGCTCCGGACTCCGCCGAAGGCGCGGAGCCCCTGCTGCTGCTCCTCTTTGGCCGCTCGACCGCAGCCCCGGGGACTAGCGCCGCCAAAACAGCGCCGTGTCCTTCATGATGTGCCGGAAGAGCTGCGGATTCTTGCGCAGCCGCCGGGTCGAATAGGGCCGCCACTCGGGGCCATAGGGCACGTAGACGCGCACGCTGTGCCCGGCGCGGGCCCAGGCTGCCCAGATCGGCTCGCGCACGCCCAGCAGCACCTGGAATTCGTAGCCCGACTTGGGGATGCGCCGGAGCTCGACCTCGGCCAGCAGCTGCTTGGCCATCAGGTCGTCGTGGGTAGCGAAGGAGCAGAAGGCCCCGCGATCGAGCAGCCGGCGGGCCATTTCGACGTAGTTCTCGCGGATCGGCCCCGGCTCGGTGTGGGCGATCGCCGCGGGCTCGAGGTAGATGCCCTTGACCAGGCGCACGTTGAGCGGGCCGGGGGCCAGCTTCTGGATGTCGTCCAGGGTGCGGAACAGGCGCGATTGCAGCACGATGCCCACGTTGTCGAAGCGCTGGCGCAGGCGCTCGAAGACCCGCAGGGTGCCGTCGGTGGTCGGATGGTCCTCCATTTCGACCCGCAGGAATTGTCCGCGCTCGCGGCAGTGCGCCGCCACAGCCGCATAGAGCTCGAAGCACAGGTCCTCGGAGAGCTTGAGCCCCACGTGGGTGGGCTTGACCGAGATGTAGGCGTCCAGGCCGGCCCCGTGCACCGCGTCGGCGATGTGCTGGTAGGTCTTGACCACGGCCCGCGCCTGGGGCTCGTCGGCCACGTCCTCGCCCAGCAGGTCGATGATGCTGGGGAAGCCGCGTCCGCGTAGCTCGCCCAGCTTGGCGAGGGCGTCCTCCAGGCGCTCGCCCGCGATGTAGCGGCTGGCCAGGCGCCGCATCAGCGCGGTGGGGATGTAGGGCAGCGTGGAGAGCGCCAGACGGTCGAAGAGCGACGGCATGGGGGGGCGCCCGGGGAAGAGGAGGCCCGGGGAAGCGATCGGCGGGGACGGGCGGGGCAGGATCTTACGCCGCAAGGGGCGGGCTTCCAGGGCCGCGGCGCAGGGCCCTGCGGCTGTCCGCCGCCGGGCCTTGGACGGCCGCGCCGGATCCGCCGGCGGTCCATGGACCGGGGCTGGGGCCGACGGCTGGCAGGGGCTCCGCCCCAAGCGCGGCCGGCGCCCGCTCGACCTACACTCGCTGCCATGGAACCCCGCCCCGAAGCCGCCTTGGTGCTGCTGTCCACCGTTCCGACGCTCGAACAGGCGCGCGAGCTGGCGGCGGCGTTGCTCGACGCGCGCCTGGCGGCCTGCGTGCAGCTCCTGCCGGGCCTTGAAAGCCATTACGTCTGGCAGGGCCAGCGCGAGCAGAGCAGCGAGGTCTTGGTCACGATCAAGACCTCGGAGCAGCGGCGGCGGGACGTGGAAGCCCTGTTCGCCGAGCGCCATCCCTACAGCGTCCCGGAGCTGGTCGCGCTGGCCCCGAGCTTCGTCGAGGCCAAGTACCTGGCCTGGCTGCGCCAGGCGGTGGCGGTGGAGCCCCCGGCGTGAGCGATCCCCGCCAGGCCCAGGCGCGGCTCGCCCGCTTCGGCCGCTGGGCCGGACCCATGGCGTTCCTGGCCCTGCTCGCGGCGCCCGCTGTGGGCCTCGACATGGGGCTCGCCGAGGACCAGCGCCTGACCGCCGCGGCGGTGGCCTGGACGGCCCTGTGGTGGCTGACCGAAGCGGTGCCGATCGGGGCCGCTTCGCTGCTGCCGGCGGTGCTGCTGCCGGCCACGGGCGTGCTGGGCGCGCGGGAGGTCGCGGCCGCCTACATGAACGATCTGATCCTGCTGTTCCTGGGGGCCTTCTTCCTGGCCTTCCTGCTGGAGCGCTGGGGTCTGCATCGCCGCCTGGCCCTGGAGGTGGCCGGGCGCGTCGGCGCGCGGCCGCGGCGCCTGGTGCTGGGCTTCATCCTGGCCGCGACGCTGCTGTCGATGTGGCTCAACAACACCGCCTGCGCGCTGATGCTGATGCCGATCGCCGACGCGGTGGTCGCCGCCGTCGATCCGCCCGAATCGGGCCGCCGGCACACGCCCTTCGCCGCGGCTCTGCTGCTCGGAATGGCCTACGCCTGCAACGTCGGCGGCATGCTGACGCCCGTGGGCACGGCGCCCAACCAGGTGCTGCTGGGCCAGCTGGCCATGAGATTCCCCGAGCGCGACCCGATCGGATTCGGCCAGTGGATGCTGGCCACCCTCCCGATCGGCCTGTTGTTCGTGCCGCTGTGCTGGTGGGTGTTGACGCGCGCGGCCTTGCGCGTCGACGGCGATAGCCAGGCCGGGGCGGCGGTGCTCGAGGCCCAGCGCAGGAGCCTGGGGCGCCTCCGCACGGCGGAGCGCCGCGCGGCCTGGATCTTCGGCGCGGCCATCTTCGGCTGGGTGTTCCGCAGCGACCTCGAGCTGGGCGGCGTCACGATCCCCGGCTGGGAGCGGCTGCTGCCGGGCCTCGAACTCAGCAACTCGACGGTGGCGCTGGCGCTGGCGCTGCTGTGCTTTCTGCTGCCGAGCGGGGAGGCGGGCGGCGGCACGCTGCTCGATTGGGAGACGGCGCGCAAGGTGCCGCTGGACGTCTTGCTGTTGCTCGGCGGGGGCTTCGCCCTGGCGCAGGGCATCCAGGTGGCCGGTCTCGACAGCCTGCTCGCCCAGGGGCTCGCACCGCTGCTCGAGGACCTGCCGCGCTGGCTGGCCCTGGCTCTCTTGGTGCTGATGGTCAGCGCCCTGACCGAGGTGACCTCCAACGTGGCCACGACCCAGGTGCTGCTGCCCGTGTTGGCGGGGGCCGCGGCCGCCGCCGGCGACGATCCGGTCCTGTGGATGCTGCCCGCGACCCTGGCGGCCTCCTGCGCCTTCATGCTGCCGGTGGGCACGCCGCCCAACGCGATCGTGATCACCACCGGGCGCCTGCAGGTGGTCACCATGGCGCGCGTCGGAATCTGGATGAACGGGGCGATGCTGATCGTGATCGCCCTGGTCACCGAGCTGTGGATCGTGCCCCTGATGGGATTGGCGGGCGGGTGATGGGCCTGGCCCTTGGCCGTCATCCGGCGGCCACCCGCGGCAGCGCACCGGGGGCGCCTCTCGCTGCTCCAGTCCAGCCTGCGGTGGCTCGCGGCGTGGGGGGGGCGCAGCCCAGCGAAGGGAGACTCGGTCGCGGGCGTCGCCGATGAGCGCCGATCTCGTCCCCGGCCGATGACCCCCCCGGCGGGCTTGCGCCTGGGGACTCCGAGCGGGGCGGCGACGGAACTCCAGGGCCTCGGGAACCCTGGCGACCCAGAGCCGCTGGCTCCCGGGCGCTGAGGTGACCTCCGCCCGCCACCCGTTTCCCAAGAACCCCGGTGCGCTCGGTTCCGGCCCGCGGGCAACGGAGCTTCTCAGGGGGCTTCAGCGGGGGAGATCGAGTCCTGCGCCGCCCCCCCGCATGGAATCTTGATGCGCGCGACGGGATGCTGCCGGAGGCTTCGAGTCGCTCGCGCCCTCGACCATGCCGTCCGATCCTCAAGAGCACTCTCCCGCGCCTCCGCCGGCCAGCGCGCCGCTGCCCGGCTCCCTGGAGAGCGCCTACGCCGAATCCCTGCCCGGGCTGGTCCCGGGTCCGCTGGCCGTCGAGCTGGCCAGCGGCGGTGCCCTGGCCCGCCTCGGCCTGTGGGCGGGGCCCCTGGCGTTCCTGCTGATCGCCTTGGCCCCTGGGTTCGGGATCGATGGCCTGATGCACCTCGACGGACTGCCCCAGCCGGCGCGGTTGAGCCTCGCCGTCGTGGCCTGGACGGCCCTGTGGTGGCTGACCGAAGCGCTGCCGATCGGAGCCGCTTCGCTCTTGCCGGCGGTGCTGCTGCCGCTGGTCGGAGTGCTCGGCGCCGAGCAGGTGGCGCGGGCCTACTGGAACGATCTGACCCTGCTGTTCCTGGGGGCCTTCCTGCTGGCTCTGATGCTCGAGCATTGGAATCTGCACCGGCGGGTGGCTTTGGCGATCGCCGCGGGCGTCGGCGGACGTCCGCGCCAGCTGGTGATGGGTTTCCTCTTGGCGGCGGCGCTGTCTTCGATGTGGCTCAACAACACCGCCTGCGCGCTGATGCTGTTGCCGATCGGGCAAGCCTTGATCCAAGCCCTCGAGCCCGACGGGAAGCGCGGCTCGTCCTTCGCCACGGCGCTGCTCCTGGCCCTGGCCTTCGGCTGCACCCTGGGCGGCCTGCTGACGCCGGTGGGCACGGTTCCCAACCAGGTGCTGCTGGGCATCCTGAGCGAAAGGCTGCCGGAGCGCCCCGAGCTGGGCTTCGGCGCCTGGATCGTGGCGACCCTGCCGATCGCGCTGCTCGGTTTGCCCTTCGCCTGGTGGCTCTTGACCCGCGGGGCCCTGAAAGTCGGCGACGGCAACGCAGAGGGGGCCGCGGTGCTGGCGGCGCAGCGCGCGTGCCTGGGCCCGCTCAGTGCTCCGGAGGCCCGCGCGGGGCTGCTGTTCGCCGCGGCGGCGCTGCTGTGGATCCTGCGCAGCGACCTGGACCTCGGACTGGTCCGGCTGCCGGGCTGGGAGCGCCTGTTCCCAGAGCTCCAACTCAGCCATGCCACGGTGGCGCTCGGGGCGGCTCTGGCGGCTTTCCTGCTGCCGAGCGGATCCCAGCGGGGGGGCTGTCTGCTGGACTGGGAGGTGGCGCGCAAACTGCCGCTCGACGTGCTGCTGCTGCTGGGCGGCGGCTTCGCCCTGGCCCAGGGCATCTCGGCCAGCGGCCTCGACAGCCATCTGGCGGCGGGCCTGGCCCCGCTGCTCTCCGGCCTGCCGAGCTGGCTGGCGGTGCTGCTGCTCGTGTTCCTGGTGTCAGCCCTGACCGAGGTGACCTCCAACACGGCCACGGTGCAGGTCGTGTTGCCGCTCCTGCTCAGCGCCGCCTTGGCCGCCGGCGTCGATCCCCTGCGCTGGATGCTGCCCGCCACCCTGGCGGCCTCCTGCGCCTTCATGCTGCCCGTGGGCACCCCGCCCAACGCCGTGGTCTTCGCCAGCGGCCGCCTGGAGATCGCCCGCATGGCCCGCGTGGGCCTGTGGATGCATCTGGCGATGGTGCTGCTGATCGCCCTGGTGTGCGAGCTGTGGGTCGTGCCGCGGCTGGTGACGGGGGCCTGAAGGCGGGCCGCGCTTCAGCGGCCCGCGCCGGCCGAGGCGCGGGCGGCTTCGAGGGCCTTTTCGAGGGCCTCCAGCCCCGCGAAGTCCGGCTGATCGCGGCGCAGTTCCGCCAGCCAGGCGCCGGCCCGGCGAGCGTCCGGTGGCGTCAGGGAATCGAGCGCGATCGAGGCCGCCAGGGCCAGGAACTCGGCGCGCCCCGGGGACCCGGGGCCGTGGGACGCCAGCCAGGCTTCGGCCTCGGCCAGGGCGCGCTCCGGTTCGCGCTGGGTCGGGTAGGGGGAGAGCACGCGGGTCGAGATCAGCCCGTGCTGCGCCGGCCAATGATCCAGACCGATGGCCACGGCGCGCTCGAAGGCCTCCCGGGCGGCCGGCAGATCGCCCGCGGACAGGTGCAGCTGCCCCAGCCCGGTCCAGGCTCCCACCTCGCCGGGGACGAGCTCGAGCGCCCGCTGAAACAGGGCCCGCGCCGTCTCCGCCGGCCGCCCGAGCCGCAGTGCCGCCTGGGCCGCGTCGACCAGGGCGTGGGCCTCGAGCTGGCGCTTGTAGGGGCCCTCGAAGGCGTGGCCGCTCTGCAGGAGCAGCAGGCCGGCGAGCAGCAGCCGCGGCAGGAATGCCGTGGGTCTGAACTCCGCCAGGCGCCGCTCGCGCGCCAGCGCCGCCAGGCGCGCGGCGCCGGCTCCCACGAAGGGCATCAGCGCCGGCAGCCAGGGCAGTCGGAAACGCGAATAAGTGAAATACAGCAGCGTCGCCAACAGGCCGCCGATCAGCCAGCCGAGCAGCGCGCCGCGGCCCTGCGCCGGGGCGCCCAGGGCCGCGAGCAGCAGCAAGACGCCGAAGGGCAGCGGCAAGAGCCACAGCCAGGGCACGAAGCGCCGCGTGGCGTGGGGCGAATACATGATGCCCCACTCGGTGCTGCTGAGCTGGGCGGCCAGCTTCCGGCCCCACAGTTCGGCCCAGCGCCCGGGATCCGCGCGCAGGTAGGACCAGCCCTGTGCGAAGAACCAGCGCGAGGCGCGCCGCTCGTCGACCCGCTCGAGGCCCAGGCCCGCCGCCGCCAGGCGCAGGCTCTCGCCGCGCTGCTCCGCGATCGCGCCCCATTCGGGCCCCGGGGCCACGAAGGTGCCGCGCGAGCTGGCCTGGTTGCCTAACCAGAAGTTGACCCCGCCGTTGGCGCTGACCAGCACCGGCTGGCCGCTGCGCACCCAGTTGGCCGCCAGCCCCGGCAGCAGGCCCGCCGCGAGGCCCAGCGCCACGCAGGCGGCCAGGGCGGCCCGGCGCCCCGCGGAGGCTCTTGCGCGGGTCGCCAGCCACAGGCCCGCCATGGCCAGCGGCGCGTGCAGCATCAGGTTGGGCCGCAGCAGCGCCGCCAGGCCGGTCCACAGGCCGCCCAGGGCCGCGGCGCGGTTCGCGCCGCCCTCGCCCGTCGCCAGGCTGCGCTCGGCGCGCACCAGGCGCTCGAGGGCCAGGATTGCGAGCAGCGTGGCCAGGCTCTCCGAGAGCAGCCGCGTTTCGAAGAACACCACCGGCAGATACAGGCTCCACAGGCATCCGGCCCACAGCGCCGCCGCCCGTCCGCTGCACAGCTCCACCAGTCGCACCAGGCGCAGGGTCGAGCAGAGCCCGAGGCCGAGCTGCAGGAGCACCACGGCGCCGAGCCCCTCGCCGAACAGGCGGAAGACCAGCGCCAGCAGGGCCGGATACCCCGGCGGCAACCAGAAGGGCAGGCCGGGCTCGTGGTCCTGGCCCGCCGCCCACGCCGCGGCCCAGCGCCGGTAGTACTCGGGGTCGGAGAAGAGCGCCCGGCAGGTGGGGTCCCCGAG
The DNA here is from genome assembly GCA_044375105.1 of Planctomycetota bacterium. GTDB lineage: Bacteria > Planctomycetota > UBA1135 > UBA1135 > JBIKLM01. The sequence goes on along the minus strand of JBILNK010000011.1, from coordinate 4,576 downwards.
CCACAGGGCCGAGCCCACGGCCAGGCGCAGGCCGAAGGCCAGAATCAGCAGCCGCCGCAGCGCGGCGTCCCGCCACCAGGGCGTCGGCGTTCGGGGAGCGCGTTGCATTCGCTGCACAGACCCTAGCGCCCGAGGCCTTGGAAGGGCAGGGCCCGCGCGCGGCCGGTCGAGCGCGGGGAGCCGCGGCCCGGGAGCTCCTCGGCGGCGCGGGGCTACCATGCAGCCCCATGCCGCTCCCGTCCGTGCTCCGCGCCACGCTGACCTGCTCGGCGGGCCTGGCCGCGCTGCTGTCCGCCTGCGGTCCGCCGCCGCGCCCCGGCCAGCCGCCGCGGCATGTGTTGTTGATCACGGTCGACACCCTGCGCGCCGACCACCTGTCCTGCTACCTCTATCCGCGCGCCACCTCGGTGACCCCGAGCAGCCCCGAGGAGCGCGCCGCCGGCGGCGGCTGGTCGATCGACCGCCTGGCCGAAAGGGGCGTCCTGTTCGCCGAGGCCTTCGCGCCGCGCGGCGAGACCTTCCCCTCGATCGCCACGCTGATGACCGGTCAGGGGCCCTTCCACCACGGGGCCTTCGACAACCTGAACCGCCTGGAGGAACAGCACGAAACCCTGGCGGAGCGCTTCGCCGCCAGCGGCTTCGCCACCGGGGCCTTCACCACCAACCGGCTGCTCGGTCCGGCCATCGATCCGAGCGGCCGGACGCGCGTGCCGTCGGGCATCGAGCAGGGCTTCGCCGAATTCCAGCACCTGTGGAACGAAGCGGACCGCGATCTGGCGGCGGTCGGCGCGGCGGCCACCTGGTCGAAGGCCCAGCGCGCCGAGGGCGACCCGCCCCAGTTCCTGTGGCTGCACCTGATGGGGCCGCACCTGCCCTACGACCCGGCGCCGCTGCACGGCCGCGACTTCGGGCGCCTGTTCGCCGATCCGAGTTACAGCGGGCCCGCCGACGGCAGCCGCGAGTTCCTCGATCCGATCTACGCCGCGGGGCGCGGGCTCGAGCCCCTCGACGTGGCCCGCGTGGTGGCGCTCTACGACGGCGAGATCGCGCGCATCAACTACCTGCTGAGCCTGTTCTGGCTGACCCTGTTCGGGGGCGAGGGCGGCGCCGCGGCCGAGCGCGAGACGCTGGTGATCTTCGCGGCCGACCACGGCGAGGAGCTCTACCAGCGCCACGGCTATTGGGGCCATTCCAAGTCGGTCTATTCGTCGGTGCTGCACGTGCCGCTCTTGATCTCGCACCCGGCCAGCCTGACCGGCAGCCGCGTGATCGGCGAGGTGGTCGAGCTGGCCGACCTGGCGCCGACCCTGTGCGACTGGTTCGCCCTGCCGGCGCTCTCGGGCTCCACCGGGCGCTCGCTGCTGCCGCTGGTTGACAGCTACGTGCGGCGGCCCTTCGAGCGCCGTCCGGCCATCGGTCAGTGGAGCGACCGCATCTTCAGCCTGACCGATGGGGATTGGCGGCTGGTCTACAACCCCGAGCGCCTGACGCCCGACGATCCGCCGGCGGGGCCCTACCCGATCCCGCCGCTGGCGCTGTTCGATCGGCGGCGCGATCCGCTGGAGCTCGCCGATGTGTCCGCGCGCGAGCCCGAGACCGTGGCGCGGCTGCTGCGCGAGCTCGAAGCCTGGCTCGAGCGCGTGCCGGAAGGCTCGCCGCGCTCGACCGCCGTGGACGGGGCCCTGGCCGAGAGCCTGCGCGCCATGGGCTACCTGGATACGCCGCGCGCGGAGCCCCCCGAGCCGGCGCGCACAGAGCCGGCCGAGGCGCCGCCTGCGGAGCCCGAATCTGGCGACGCCCCGGGCCCCGAGGCGGGGGGCGGCCAGGAATGAGCGCGGCGCGGCCCCCGGGCTGGCGCTGGCCCGGCCCGCTCGCTGCGGCCACCGCCGGCTCGGCGCTGCTGGCGGCGCTGGCGGCCTTCGGGCTCCTGCCGCGCGCCTGGTGCGGGCCCCTGGCCGCGCCGCTGTTGCTGTTCGGTTGGGCCCGGCCGCTGCTCTTGCGCTGGGCGCCGCCCGAGCCCGCGCCGCTCAAGCTGTGGTGCTTCAGCCTGGCGCTCTCGCCCTGGATCGGCTGCTCGGTCTGGCTGCTGCTCCGGTTGCTGCTGCCCTCCGGCGAGGCCGGCCTCGAGCGGGCCCTCGGGCTGTCTTTGGCCCTGGGCGCCCCTTGGCAGTGGATCGGGCCCCAGCGCCCGGCGCCCGGGCCCGGGGCGGGCCCCTCCGGCCGGCTGGCGGCGCTGGCGGCGCTGCTGCTGACCCTCGCCGTGCTGGCCCTGGGCCTGTCGGGCAACGCGCTGCGCTGCTCGCACCACGGGCTCCTGCACTCCGCCTTGGCCCTGGCCAGCGACCGGGGCCTGCCCCCGGGCAACCCCTGGATGGCGGGCGCGCCCCTGGCCTACTACTGGGCCTGGCACGTGTTCGGGGCCTTCCTGGCGCGCCTGTTGTGGGTCGCGCCGACCCTGGCCTTCGCCTGGCAGAACGCCTGGGCCCTGGGGCTTGCGACGCTCGCGACCTGGCTCCTGGCGGCGCCGCTGTTGCAGCGCGCGCGCGCCGAATTCCTGGCCCTGTTCCTCGCCCTCGCCGGCCTCAACCTGTGGGGCGGCTACGGGCTGCTCGCGGGCGGCCCCTGGCCGGCGGCGCCGGCCGATGCGGGCGAACTCTTGGCCAGCCTGCGCCAGGGGCTGGTCGGCGGCCCGGAGGGCGCGCCGCGCTTCGATCCGCGCCTGGCCCTGGCGCTCTCCAAGTTCGGCAATCCTTCGTCCTATCCGGCGGCCCTGGCGCTCGGCCTGTGCGGGCTGGTGGCGGTCTGGCAGGCCCTCGGCCCCGCGCGCCCCGCGCTCTGGCGCGTGCTGGCGGCGGCCCTGCTCGGCCTGGCGCTGATCGTCAATCCGCTGCTCGGCGCGCCCTGGATCGGCATCGCCGCGCTGGCGGCGCTGCTCGGTGGACGGCGCCTGAGCGAGCGCTTGGACCTGCCCCTGGCCCTCGCCCTCGGCAGCCTGCCGGGCCTGTACCTGCTGCAGCTGGCGGCCCAGGAGTTCAGCGGCCCGCCGGTGCGTTTCGTGGCCAGCGCCGAGCGCCTGCTCAGGACCCTGCTGCCGGTCTGGCCGCTGCTCCTGCCCCTGCCCTTCGCCGCCCGCGCGGCTTGGAGAGACCGTCAGCGCCTGGGCGCGGCGCGCCTGTGGCTGCTGCTCGGCCTGGCCCTCGGGCCCCTGCTCGCCGCGCTGCTCTGCACCCTGCCCTACGAGAACGAATACAAGTTCGTGCGCGCCTCGGCCTGGATCCTGGCGCTGCCGGCGGCGCTGGGCGTGGCGGAGCTCGGGCGGCGCGGCGCCGCGGGGCGCGCGGCGGGGCTGCTGCTGTCCGCTTTTCTGGCGCTCGGCGCGGCGCTCAACCTGAGCTTCGGCCTGCACGCCTACCTCGGGTTGGCGCAGAGCGAGCTGCCCCTCGAGGAGCGTCCCCTGGCGCTGCTGCCGCGGGCCGACGGGGACTACCACGCCGCGTTCGATGCCGAGCTCGGCGCGGACGGCGCCGCGGCGATCGAAAGCGACGCGCGCACGCGCCGCGCCGCCTACGAGTTCCTGCGCGGCGATGCGCGCATCCGGCGTGCGAATCCGTGTTTGGTCGTCGATGTGGCGCGGCCGGTGGGCGGCGTGTGGGGCCTCCCGGGCGGTCGCTTGCAGCGTTTCGTCGAGCCGCTCAATCTGCAGGGCCACGAAGCGGCCGCCTTCGCGGCCCTCGATCTGTACGTCGATCGCCCCAGCCAAGCTCTGGACGCCCGCGCCCCCGGCGCTCAGGGGCGGCTCGAGTGGGTTTCGGCGCGATTCGATGCCGGCGCGCCCTGGGGCGAGGAGGTGCCGCGCGCTCTGGCGGAGCTCGGGCGCCCGCTGGTGCTGCTGCTCGGCGAGGCCGAGCGCCGCCGCGATCCCAAGCTGCGCGCCCGGCTCGAGCAGTTCGGTTTCGCGCCGATTTGGAGCGCGGGCGGCGCGCTGCTCTTGGCCTGGCCCGCGGCCTTTGCCGCCGAGTTCCCGGACCTCGGCGAGCCGGCCCGCGAACCATCCGGCGGCTGACCGGCGCAGACCCCTGGATCGATTCGGGGTCGAGTTCGAGCGGCCGATCCAGCGCCTTCACAGGGCTTGGGCGCGCCCGCCGGCGGTCGCCTCGGCCCGCTCCGGCGCCGCGCGCCGCCCGCTCACGGGCCGCCGACGGGGCCGGCCGCTTCCCGGAGCCGCGCCCGTGGCGGACCCCGGCGCCCCCCGCGGAGCCCCCGGATTTGCGCTGCGGCGGGCCGGCCGTCATCGTGGCAGGGGCGCCGTGCGCCCCGCTCCCCATGCGCCGCCCGCTGCATCCCAACCCGATCCGGCCCGCCGACCGCCTGCTGGCCGTGGGCGTGGCCCTGATGCTGCTCGGGCTGCTGACCCTGGTGATGTGCGGCCTGCCGGACAACCCGGATGCGGAGGTCGAGTACCAGACCACGCGCTCCCTGGCCCTCGGGCAAGGGCTGGCGATCGGCACGGACACGCCCGAGGGCGCGGGCATCGTCGCGGCGCGCTTCGACGTGCGCCAGGGGGTCGACGGCCGCT
>JBILNK010000195.1:0-7807 GCA_044375105.1 Planctomycetota bacterium | reverse complement strand
GTTCGGCTTGGGCCAGGCCCTGGTGGGCGTGCCGTTCTTCTGGCTCGGACGCGGCCTTGCGGAGCTGTTCCCGACGATCGCCGAGCTGCACCGCGAATCGCCGCCGCACTACGGCGTCCAGCGCAGCGAGTACTTCGAGCACCTGGCGGTCGGCTGGCGCAACCCGCTGCTCGGGGCCCTGACCGCCGGCATCTTGGTGCTGACCTCGCGGCGTTTGGGGGCCTCGCGGATCAGCGCGGGATTCGGCGCCCTGGCCTACGCCCTGTGCACCTTCGCCCTGGCCCAGGCGCGCGCCACCCTGTCCGACGTGCAGGCCACCTTCCTGCTGTTCCTGGCCTTCGCGCTGCTGGTCTCGGCCCGCGACGCCTACCTGCGCTTCGAGCGCCCGCGGCGCCGCGTGCTGCTGCTGCTCGGGCTGTGCCTGGGCTTCGCCGTGCTGACCCGCGTGGCGGCCCTGCCCGCGGTGCTGGTGCTGTTCTCGGCGACCTTGTTCGTGACCGTCGCCGGCCGGCGCCGCCTGTGGAGCAGCCCGCTGCTCAAGCTGCGCCCGGGCTTCTTCGGGGCCACCGAAGACCTCTCCTGGGTCAGCCTGGCGGCGGGGCTGTGCGCGGCCCTGTTCCTGGCCACCAACCAGCTGCGCTTCGGCTCGCTGCTCGAGACCGGCTACGGCGAAGCCGTCGGCAGCGGGACGTTCTTCTCGTATCCGCCGCTCCTGGGCTTGGCCGGCGTCACCCTCGCTCCCGGCAAGGGCTTGTTCTGGCTGGCGCCGGGCATCCTGGCGGCGCCCTTCGGCTTCCTGGCGCGCCGCCACGACCGGCTGCTGTGGCTGACCGTGTTGGGGGTCCTGCTGGGCGTGTTCGCCCTGGTGATCCCGACCCAAACCTTCCACGGGGCCTGGACCTTCGGGCCGCGCTACGTGCTGCCGACCCTGCCGTTCCTGTGGCTGGGCACGATCCTGGCGCTGCATGGGGCGCTCAAGCTCGGCGGCTGGCGGCGCCTGGCGCTGCTCGGGCTGTTCGGCCTGGGGCTGGCGGCCAACGCGCCCGCGGTGGCCGTCGATCAGCACACCTACCACGACCTGGCCCAGCAGGGCGCCCGCCTGGCCTGGCCGGACCTGGACCAGGGCAGCCCCTGGGAGCAGGACAACCAGCGCTTCGTGGCGATTCAATGGGACTGGCGGTTCGCCGCGCCCTGGGCTTCTTGGCGCATCCTGCGCCATCGCATCGCCCACCGGGACAGCGCCTCGGCCGAGTCCTTCCCCGCGGACGAGATCTTCCTGCTCGAGAGCACCCAGCGCCTGACCCCCGAACACGCCCGCGACCGCGGCTTCCGCCACCTGGCCTGGGTCGACCTGGAGGAGCGCCTGGACGGCCGCGCCTGGCCGCTGGTCTCCCTGATGCTCCTGGCGGTGCTGGCCGGGGCCGTGTTGTTCAGCGCGGCGCTCGATCCGACCCGGCCCTGATCGGCCCGGGCGGCCCGGCCGCCGCGGCGCTGGACCGGCTCGAGCGAGGGCTGGCCGGGTGGACCGCTCGGCGGTCGGGCTCCGCGGGGGGCCGCGGTGTTCGCGCCGGCCAGCGCCGCGCTCCAGCGGACCCGGGGACGTGGGAACCTGGGCGCTGCACGGGCGTTGGCCGCAGCGCTGTGGCGCCCATGGGAAAGGCCTTCGGGCGCGGAAACAGTTTCGCGCCGGGGCGGTCGATCGGAGTCCCATGCAGGCCAGGGAGACACCGCCCGGAGAGCTTTCGGGCCCCGGGATCGGCAGCGGAGAGTCGCGCATCAGCCGTCTGGTGGCCATCGCGGGGCTGCTCCTGGCCCTGTGGGTGCTGGCGGAGGCGGCCTTCGGCCAGCAGACCGGCGGCGAGCCGGTGCGCCGGCGGGTCGAGCACTTCGTGCAGCCTGCGGCCGACCCCGCTGCACCTCCGCGCGCCTGGGCGCGCTGGACGCGGATCGCGGTCGCTCCGGGGCGCGCGCTGCTGCATCGCGAGCTGACCTATCCCGCGCTCGGCTGGAGCTTCCACGACGTCGAGGAGTTCGGCTGCGGCGAGCGCCGGCTGGTGCATCGCGAGCTCGGGCCCCGGCGCGGCTACAGCCTGCTGGCGGAGTGGAACCCGGGCCTGCACGGGGGCCTGGCCGGGTCCGCGCCGCGGCCCGAAACGGCCGCTTTCCCGGCCGGCCAGCGGCCCGCTACGGCGCTGCCCGCCGCGGCCCCGCGGCTGCTCCCGGGCAGCGGTCAGGCGGTCCACTCCGGCAGCGGCCAGCGCTTCGAACAGCGCTTCGACGCCGAAGCCGAGCTGTGCGGGCCGCTCCTGGCCCTCGAAGCCCAGCGCCAGGTCCGCCCGGGCGCCCGCCGGATCCGCTGCCTGCTGCCTGAGACCGGCCAGCCCGAGACCCTGCTCGAAATCCGCGGCGGCCTTCGTCGCGGCAGTTCCGTGGGCCTGCTGGGGCTCTCCGGGCCGCGCTGGGTCGAGTGGCGCCGCGCGGACGGCAGCCTGCGCCAGCGGGCCTGGTTCCTGGGGAGCGGTCTGATCGCCTTTGGATCCGAGTCCCAGGGCCCGCTGTTCCAGCGCATCTCCGCCGAGCGTTTCGCGGCCCTCGCGGGCCAGGCGCGCTGATCGGCCGCGGGGCCAGCGCGCCTCCAGCGCCCCGCGCCCTGGCCGGCCGCGGCCAACGGGCAGCGGGGAACCCCGACGGGGCCCCGGGGAGCGAGCGCCCGCCCCTTCGCCCGCGCTGGGCAGGACGGAGCCGCCCTCTGGAAATGGGGCCAGGGACGCCGCGCATCGAACCTTCTGCCCTGTGTTCGGCGGCCGCCCAGCCGCCTGGCCGACCGGTCCTCGAGCTCGGCCCCCGGTGCCCCCGGCGGGCAGACCGCAGCGGGATTTTTCGCTTTAGGCCCCGACGCCGGACCCGCGTGCGCAGAGTCTGCGGGCCCGGAACGACCGGGGAGCGCGCCCGCGGCCCAGTTTTTGCCGTTGGAGGGGCCGTGGAATCCCCGAGCCTGGCCTAATTTCCTGGAACCACCCCCCCAGCCCCCGGCGCCAAGCGCCCCCCAGCTCGGCCCGATGCGACGACCCCAGCCAGTCCAGTCCGCCCTTGGCGCCCCCCGGCGCCCCGCGGGCTCCGGCGCCTGCCCTCGACCCGAGCTGACCCAGGGCGCCCCCCGCGCTACGGCGCGCGCGGACCAGGGCCCCGTCGATCGACGTGCCGGCTCGCCGCGCTCGGCCCCGGCGACCGGCTCGGCTGGCACCCGCAGGCTGCCCTTCGCCGGTTGGCTGGCGCCCCTGGCCGCCGCGGCCCTGCTGCTGGCGCCGACCGGCTGCCTCAGCCCCGATGAACACGCGGCCCAGGCCGATTTCGAGGCCTACGCCCTGATCGCATCCCGTCGCGAGGCCATCGGCACCGATCCGAAGGCGTTCACGATCGAGCCCTACTACAGCCCGGCGCTGGAGCGCCTGGCGGAGGAAACGCGCCAATTCCGCCGGGGCGAACGGGAGCAACCGCCCACGATCCGGCTGATCGAGGCCATCGAGCTGGCCGCGGCCCTCGACGGCGGCTGGCAGGATCGGCGCGAGCGCCTCTACCTGGCGGCCCTGGATGTGACCCTCGAGCGCTGGCGCCTGGGCTACGTGCCCCGCGGCGGCGGCGCCGGCGGTGTGGCCGGGGCCGACGGGGAAGCGGGCAGCGTCGACGCCGGCTTCAGCACCGGCTTCACCAAGCTGTTCTCGAGCGGCGGCCGGCTGCTGTTCGACGTGGGGGCCGACCTGTTCGACAGCCTGCTGTCCAGCGATGGCGAGAGCCTGACCACCAACCTGCAGCTCAGCTTCACCCAGCCCCTGCTGGCCGGCGCCGGGGAGCGGGTCACGCTGGAGGCCCTGACCCAGGCGGAGCGGGATCTGCTCTACGAGGCCCGCAGCTACGAGCGCTTCCAGCGCACCTTCGCCTACCAGATCGCCGACAACTACTATTCGATCCTGCTGGCCAGCGACTTCCTCAAGAACGAAGAAGCCAACTACGAAAGCCTCACGAAGGTGGCCACCCGCAACGCGGCGCTGGTCGAGGCCGGACGGCTCTCGGACATCCAGATGGACCAGGCGCGCCAGGACGAATTCCGCGCCCGCAACCGCGTGATCGACACGCGGCAGAGCCTCGAAAACCAACTCGACCGCTTCCGCGAGACCCTCGGCCTGCCGATCACCGCGCCCCTGCAGCTCGACCAGGGCGAGCTGGATCGGCTGGCCGCCGCCGCCGACGGCGCCGCCGCCATCGGTCCGGCGGAAGCGGTGGTGCTGGCGCTCGAGCGCCGGCTGGACCTCAAAAATGCCTACGGGCGGCTCGAGGACGCCCGCCGGCGGGTCGACATCACCCGCAATTTGCTCGGCGCAGTGGTCGACGTGGTGGCCGGAGCAGGCAGTCAGAGCGCAACGCAATCGCCCTTCGATTACGGCGACAGCGAATTGGACTGGAACCTCGGCCTCGACGTCGATTCGACCCTCGATCGCCGGCTGCAGCGCAACAGCTACCGCTCGGCGATCATCTCCCAGCGCGCTTCCGAGCGCTCGGCCCTGGACCTGGCGGACTCGATTCGCGTCGCCGTGCGCGACGCGCTGCGCCAGGAGACCACGCGCCGCCAGGCCTTCGAGATCCAGAAGCAGGCCGTGGAACTCAGCCTGCGGCGCGTGGAGAGCGCCGAGCTGAACCTGCAGGCCGGCAACGCTCAGACCCGCGACCTGCTGGAGTCCCAGGCGGCCCTGGTGCAGGCCCAGAACGCGCGCACCTCGGCGCTGATCGACTACCGCCTGGCCCAGCTGGCGCTGCTGCGCGACACCGAGCTGCTCGGCCTCGACGGGGACGGTTTCGTGGCGCTCAGCCCCGAGGACTCGCCCGCCGCGGGCATGACCTTGGCGGGCCTCGAGCCGGGCGCACCCTGGGGCTTGGCCCCGCAAGCGACCGCCGCATCCGGCGCCGAGCCGGTGCTTGCCGAGGCGCTTGGCTCCGACGGCGAGACCTCTGCGGCGACGGGCGACCCGCCCGGCGCCGCCGCCGGCCCCGCCACCCTCTCCGAGAGCGCCGACTCCGAGCGCCTCGATCTCTGAAAGCCCGACCAACCACGCCCAGGGCTCCGCCCGAGCCGCCCAACCAGCCAGCCTGCCTTTCGGCCGCCTCCGTCGGCCGCAGCGGCCTGCCTCCGACCGAATCCCCGCCCAGCCCCTGCTCCCATGTCCCGCGGACCGCTGATCGTGACCCTGCTGGTGGCTGCCCTCGGCCTCGGCGCCTTCGTCGTGCACGAGGCCGGCTGGATTTCCGGCGAAGGGGACAAGCGCCCCCGGGGTGTGCCCGTGCGGCACGGCCCGCTGCGCATCTCGGTGCTCGAGAACGGCAACCTCAAGGCGGCCAAGTCGATCGAGCTGGTCAACGAGCTCGAGGGCTCCAGCACGATCCTGTTCCTGATCGCCGAAGGCACGCGGGTCGAACCCGGGACGCTGCTGTGCGAGCTGGACACCACCGAGCTGCGCGAGCGTTTCGTGACCCAACAGATCTCCGTGCAGGGCGCCGAGGCCCAGGCGGTCAAGGCGCGCCAGCTGCTCGAGATCCAAAAGAGCCAGAACCAGAGCGACATCGCCGCCGCGGAGCGCAAACTCGAATTCGCCCAGAAGGACAAGATCAAGTACGTCGAGGGCGATTGGCCGCAGCAGGAGCAGGCCGCCGAGGACGAGATCCTGCTGGCGGAGGAGGAGCTCAAGCGCGCCGAGGAGACCCTGCGCTGGTCGGCCACCCTGGAGGAGCGCGGCTTCCTGACGCGCACCGAGCTGGACGCGGACAAGCTGGCCAAGCAGCGCTCCGAGGTCAAACTCTCCCAGTCGAAGCGCAATCTCGAATTGCTGATCCAATTCGATCGCCCCCGCGAGCTGCAGCGCCTGCAGGCCGATATCGACGAGTTCGTGCGCGAGAAAACGCGCGTCGAGCTGCAGGCCGCGGCGCGCCTGGTGGACCTCGAATCCGACCTGGCCGCGGCCGAGTCCAAGCTCAAGCTCGAGTCCGAAAAGCTCGCCAAGTACACCGACCAACTGGCCAAGGCCAAGATTGTGGCCCCCGTGGCGGGCATGGTGGTCTACGCCAAAGAGGACGGCGGGCGCTGGGGGCGCGGCGATCCGATCGCCGAGGGCACCCAGGTGCGCGAGCGCCAGCGCCTGATCACGATCCCTTCCTCCGACAACATGCTGGTCGAGGCCTCGATCCACGAGTCGGTGCTCGAGCAGGTCCGCGAGGGACAGGACGTGATCGTGCGCATCGACGCGCTGCCCGACCGCAGCTTCCGCGGCCGCGTGCGCTACAAGGCCCTGCTGCCCGACCAGAACCAATGGTGGGCCAACCCGAACCTGCGCGTCTATCGCACCGACGTGGACGTGCTCGACACCGACGTCGGCATGCGGCCGGGCATGTCCTGCTCGATCGAGGTGGTGGTGGCGGACATCCCCGAGGCGACCTACGTGCCGGTCCAGGCGGTGTTCCTGGACGCGGGCAAGCCGGTGGCCTTCGTGGAGGACGCCCGCGACGTCTCGATCCGGCCGCTCGAGCTCGGGCGCTACAACTCGACCTGGGTCGAGATCCTGGCGGGTCTCGAGGAGGGTCAACAGGTGCTGCTGAGCCAACCCTCGGGCTTCCAGCTGGAGTCGGCCCTGGTCGAGCCCGACGAGGGCGGCGAGAGCGCGCCCGCGATGCCCGGCGCCGGAGCCGGCGGGGGCGAGCGGGGCGGCCCCCCTGGCGCGGGCAGCGCAGGCCGCTCCGGCGGCGAAGGGCGTCCCGCAGGAGCGGGCAGCGCAGGCCGCAGCGGCGGTCCAGGCCGCCCCACGGCCGATGCCCAGCGCGGTGGCGCCGGCGGCCCGCGGGCCGCCGAGAGCGCCGCCCCGGGCGCGCTCCCGGGCTCTCCGGCCGTCGCGCCCCAGCCCGCCGCCGGTGCGCCCGCGGGAGGCGGCTCCCCCGGCGCTGGCCGTCCCGCCGCCACCTCGGCCGGTGGAACCCCCGCCGGGGGTTCGGCCGGGGCCGGCGCCGCCGGTGGCAGCCAATCCCAGCTCGGCCCGGCCGCGCTCGAACGGCTTTGGTTGGTCCCCGCCGTGCCCGACCTCTTTGCCGAGGGGCCCCAGCCGGCCCGACTCGCATGAGCCTGGCAGCGACCGGTCGAGAGGGCCACCCGGCCCCGTCCAGCGCCGGCGAGCGGGAGGTCGTGGCCGCCCTGGAGGAAGTCTCGAAGGTCTACCAGACCGGGGCCGTGGAGGTGCGCGCCCTCGATCGCCTGAGCTTCGAGTTCCGCGCCGGCGAATACTGGTCGATCATGGGCAGCTCGGGCAGCGGCAAATCGACCCTGCTCAACATCCTGGGCTGCATCGACCGGCCCAGCTCGGGCCGCTACCTGGTGCGCGGCACCAGCGTCGGCGACCTGGACGACGACCAGCTGTCCGAGCTGCGCTCGCGGCACCTGGGCTTCGTGTTCCAGTCCTACAACCTGATCGCCCAGCTGGACGTGCTCGAGAACATCACCGTGCCGCTGATCTATCAGGACCGCCCGCCCGCCGACGGCCTGGAGCGGGCCCGGCGGCTGGCTGAGCGCGTCGGGCTCGGCCAGCGCCTGCACCATCGCCCCCGGGAGCTCTCCGGGGGCCAGCAGCAGCGCGTGGCGATCGCCCGGGCGCTGATCAACGACCCGGCCCTGATCCTGGCGGACGAAGCCACCGGCAACCTCGACAGCCAGACCGCCGCCGAGATCCTGGACCTGTTCGACGAGCTGCACGGCGAGGGCAAGACGATCATCCTG
>JBILNK010000094.1:0-16387 GCA_044375105.1 Planctomycetota bacterium | reverse complement strand
CAGCGAGACCAGGATGCCTGAGCATTGCCCCGCGCGCCGAGCGTTTTGCCGAGGCGCGGGGCCCGGGGAGGGATCCCAACTCCGGTTCCCGGACTCGGCGAGGCGGGCGGTTGACTTTTTGCCTCCGGCGGGCGGGACGGGAGGGCGGCGGATTTCCGCTTGGACCCCCCCTCCCGTTCCCTCGAGCCATGCACACCGCTCTCCTCGCCTTCTCCCTGCTGCCCGCGGCTGCTCCCGCGCCCGCCGGCGAGCTGCCCTCCTCGATCCGCGCGCTCTCCGAGCGCGCCAGCCTGCACGCCGGCGTCTCCGTGCAGCCTACGGAACGAGCCGGCGAATTCCTGGTCCACGGTCCCCGCTACAGCGCCGCGATCGGTTCCGGTGGCCTGGAGTTCACGCCGCACCTCGGCCGCCGTGCGCCTGCGACCCAGACCCTGGGCCTCTCGTTCCAAGGCGCTCGCCGCGGAACGACCTCCCTGGCGGCCGGGGCCCTGCCCGGCGCCTACAGCGCTGCTGCCCAGGCCTTGACGCGCTCGATCGCCCCGGGCATCAGCGAGTCCTGGACCGCCAGCGAGGCCGGCCTGGAGCTGTCCTACCGCTTCGACGAGAAGCCCGCCGGCCAGGGGGATCTGGTGGTCGAGCTGGACCTCGAGACGACCTTCGGCGCCCCGCGCCGGGCCTCCGCCAGCGGCCTCGAATTCGCTTTGGCGGGCGTCGGCGGCCTCTCGATCGGCGCCGTGACCGGCATCGACGCGGACGGGGATCGGATCGCCGGGCGTCTGCAGCTGGTCGGGGACCGGCTGGAGCTGAGCCTGCCCGAGAGCTTCGTCGAGAGCGCCGACTACCCGCTGGTGCTCGAGCCGCAGGCGGCCCGAGGCGTCGCTGGCCGGGCCGCTGTGCAGCAGGAAGCCCCGGCCGCCGCTCTGCTCGAGCTCGAGGTCGGCATCGGCGAGGCGTTTCTGCGAGAGCGCGCCCGCGCCTGCCAGCAGCAGCCGGCCGCCGGCCAGCGGCCGGCCCTCGGCATCGAGCAAGCGCGCCTCCAAGGTGGCTCCGGTGGACAGTTCGAGGTCAAAATCCGCGCGGATTTCGCGCTCCCCGAGCTCGAAGGGGCCGATCGCGCGCGGCGCGAATCCGGCTGCGCCGATGCGCAGCAGATAACGTCCGGGCGCCAGGCCATCGAAGGCAAAGCTGTGCTCCGGGGGCCGCGCGGGCAGCGCGTCGCCTTCGAGCTCGAGCTGCATCGATTGGCCGATCCAGGGCCGCAGCAGCAGCGCCGAGAAGTCGCCGTCGGCCAGGGCCGGGTGCTCCTCCGGGATCGGGAGCAGGGTCGCGGTCCAGGGCTCGACCGGCACGGGCTGCCCGGCGGCGAACAGGCGCCCGTGCACCTCGGCGTCGTGGGCGCCTGCGTCGCTGGCCTGTGCCTCGGGCTTGAGAACGAATTCGAGCTCTTTGGTTCCAGGCTCGATCCGGCGTTGGAAGTCGGACCAGGCCGGGTGTTCGAACCGAAGCTCCCAGGGTCCCGGGGGCAGGGCCGGGATGCGGAAGCGGCCGAGCCCTTCGGATTCCGCGCGATACTGCTGATCCGGCTCGAGTCCGCGAATCGAGAGCGGCAGGTTGGCGGAGCCGAGGTGCTCGGCGCCCACCGGAGCTCCCGACGGGTCCAGCAGCCGGATGTGCAGGTCCGCGCCGGGTTCGAGCCGGCGCTCGAGGCGCTGGCGGCCCGGCCGCGAGAGCTCGAGGCGTTCGACCCGTGGCGCCAGGCCCGCGGCGCGGGCGTCGATCGAGAGCAGCCGCGGCCCGAGGCCCGCGCCAGAGAGCTCCACGCGGCCGGCCGCGTCGCTGCGGCCTTCGGCGCGCACTTCGAGCCAGGTGGCGCCGGTCGGGCCCTGCACGCTGGCCAGCAGGCGCACGTCGGCGCCGAGAACCGCACGTCCGCCGCCATCGACGATCGAAAGGTCGAGCACCCAATCCCCGGGCACCTGGATCAGCGACGCCGGCAGGGCCAGGGGTTCGGCCCGCGAAGTCGCGCCCGGGCGCACGCGCGCGCTCGGCCCGCTGTGCCAGCCGCCCGGGGTGGCCGCGCTGAGCGCGTAGTGGCTGCCCTCCGGCGCGAACACGGGCAGCTCGAAGGCGAAGCCTCCGTCCGGCCCGCTGAGGACCCTGTCGCCGTGGAGCGCCGCCTTGCCCTGGCGTTCGGACGTCTCCGCGCGCACCTCCACGCCGGCCAGCCCCAAGCCGAATTCGTCGACCACGCGCCCCTTCAAGCGGCCGAGCTCCGCGGAGGCCGGCGCGCGGGCGGCCTCGGCCACCGGGGCGCTGCCAGGCGCCGGCGCAGTCCCCGTGGCCGGGACGGATCGGCGGGCTCCGGGCACGCCTTGACCCGGGTCCTCCGCGGAGGCCGCCGCGGCCCCGGCCATCCCGCCGGTTTCCGGGGGGAGGCCCAGCGGCCCGGCCCCCGCGGGTTCGGCCGATCTGAAAGCGAAGTGGAGCCCCAAGGCCAGGCCGGCGGCCGCCACCGCTGCGAACCAAAGTGCAGGCAACGCCGCTGTCTGCACGCCGGTTTCCAAGGCCAGCAGCCGGGGCGCCAGGCCCGCGGGCGGCTGCGCTGCTTCGCGCCAGAGTTGCCGCGGGTCGACGAGCAGACCGGCCAGCCCGGCGCGCCCGAGTCGGCCGCGCAGGCGCTCGAGCCCGCGCTGCACGCGCTCGTGGGCGCTGGCGGCGCTGATCGAGAGCAGCGCGCCGATCTCGGCGAAGGAGAGCTGCTCGTGGAAACGCAGCACCAGCGCGCTGCGCAGCGGAGCGGGCAGCTCCGCCAGCGCCGTTTGGATCAAGCGCTGCTGTTCGGGGGTCTCAGGGCCGACGTCGTGGTGTTCCCAGTCGGAGAGCATGGCGTAGCGTCGCTCGCGCGCGGTCCGTCGGCGCCCGGAGCGTCGGCCCATGGCCACCTCGCGGATCGGCGCGCAGCGCAACACGCGCTGCTCGTCCACGGCGCCCGCGAGCGACAAACGCCCCTCCAGCAGCCGCAGGAACACCTGCTGCACCGCGTCCAGCGCCGCGGCCTGATCGCCGGCCGCGCGCCGCGCCGCGGCATACCCCGCGGCCTGGTGCGCCTGCACCAAACGTTCGAATTCGCTGCGCTGCATCGGATCGGGGCTCATCGGGTCGGACTCGACGCCGGGCGCGACGCGCACGGCACCCCCTGGATGTCGCCGGTCGTCGGCGGTTAGGAATAATGTCAGAAAATCGTCTCGAACAGGGCCTGCGTGCCTGGTCGCGGCCCTGGCCAGCTCGCGGCCCGGAAAGCCGCGAGGGACCTCAGGGGCGGGTCCACCCCGGTTTCTGAGCCAGGTCCGAGCCGCTCCCTTCGATCGGATCCGGCGGCCGCGTTCGCCGGGCTACCCGCTGGGCTGCAGCAACCGGAAAGGGTTGTTCGCCGGGCTCCGAGAGGCCCGGCCTCGTCGAATCGAGGCCGTGGCGGAGCCTGGGTGTCTGGAAGCCGCACTCCTCGCGGACACCGACCCCTGGGGCGCAGTTTCCGTTGGCACCGGGTCGTGCTTCAGGCGCTGGCGTCGGGGGCCAGCAGGCGTTCGATGGCGGCGGCCATTTCCAGATTCGCGAGCACCAGCAGAGCGTCGCCGGCGGCCAGTTCGGTGGTGCCGCTGGGGACGACGAATTCGCCGTCGCGGGCGATGGTGACGATCAGGGAGCCGCGCGGCAGGTTGAGGTTGGCCAGGCGCTGGCCGGAGGCGGGGGAGCCGAGGGGCACGTGCAGCTCGGCCACGCGCGTCCCGCTCCTACCCCCGCCGCTGCGTCGGGCGTCGATCACGTCGGCTTCGGCCTGGATGGCCGAAAAGCCGAAGCGCTGCAGCATCAGCCGCGCCATGGCCAGGCCCAACTCCTGCTCGCCGTGCACGCCGATCGTGCGCGGGAAGCGATGCAGGACCTCGCGCAGCGATTCGAGGTGCACGCGGGCGATCACCTCGATCTTGGGATTGACCTTGTGGGCGTGCTCGATCGCCAGGCGCGCGGCGACCGGATCCGGGCTGGCCACGAGCAGGACGCGGGCCCCGCCGATGCCGGCGCGATCGAGCAGCACCGGGCTGCCCGCATCGCCGAACAGGGCCGGGATGCCAGAGAGGCGCAGGCCTTCGACCTTGGCGCGGTCCTGCTCGATGACCACGAAGGGCAGGCGCTCGCGGGTCAGGAAGCGCGCCAGGATCGTGCCCACCTGGCCGTGCCCGATCAGCACCGCGTGGCCGGAGGGCGGCACGTTCTGGCCGTCGCGCAGGTGCCTGAGGCCGCTGTTCTGGCGGGCCAGGAAGCGCGCCAGGGGCCGCAGCCCCAGGAGCCAGCGCTCGAGCGGTCCGGTCAAGCGGAACAGCAGCGGGCTGGCGGTGATCGAGAGCAGCACCGTGGCCAGCACCACGTCGCGGGCGCGCTCCGGCAACAGGCCCTGCTGGTTGGCCAGGCCGGCAAGCACGAAGGCGAATTCGCTGACCTGGGCCACCGCGGCGGCGACGGTCAAGGAGGGCCGCAGGGGATAACCGCGCAGGAGCAGCACCGACAAGGCCATGGCCGGCTTGCCGATCAGCACCACCCCCAGGGAAGCGAACAGGAGCCCCGGCTCTTCGAGCACGAAGCCCGGGTCGAACAGCATGCCGACCGCGACGAAGAACAGCACCGCGAAGGCGTCGCGCAGCGGCAGGGCGTCGGCCGCCGCCTGGTGGCTCGAATCGGATTGGCCCACGACCATGCCTCCGAAGAAGGCGCCCAGGGCGATCGAGGCGCCGAACCATTCCGAGGCCACGTAGGCGGTGCCCAGGGCCAGCACCAGCACGGCCAGGGTGAACAGCTCGCGGGACTGGGCGCGCGCCACCAGGGCCAGCAGCCGCGGCACCAGCAGCGGGCCCAGGCCGAAAACCACCGCACCCAAGAGGCCCACGCGCAAGAGCGCGCCGCCGATCGCGAGGACGAGCTCGCCGCCGCCGGCCCGCAGGTCCACCTGGCCCAGGGCCGGCAAGAGCACCAGCACCACGACCACGATCAAGTCCTCGACCACCGACCAACCCAGGGCGATGCGGCCCGCGGCGGAGCTGAGCTGGTCCGTCTCGATCAGGCCGCGCACGATCACGACCGTGGAGGCGGAGGCGAAGCACAGCCCGAAGATCAGGGCGCTCTCTGGCGCGAGGCCCAGCAGGTGTCCGACCTCGGCGCCCAGGGCGGAGGTGAAGGCGCTGGCGAGCAGCGCGCCGGGGATGGCGATGCGCCGCACCGCCCACAGCTCCGAGAAGGAGAAGCTCAGCCCGACCCCGAACATCAGCAGGATCACGCCGACTTCGGCCAGCTGCGCGGCGAGCGCCACGTTGCCTACGAATCCAGGCGTGTGGGGGCCGACCACGACGCCCGCCAGCAAATAGCCGACGATCGGCGAGAGCCCGACGCGCCGCGCCAGCAGGCCGAACAAGAGCGCTGCGGTCAGGCCCATGGCGACGGTGGAAACCCACGGCATAAGGGAACTCAGGATGGACGCTGCGCGCCCGCGGGACAAGGCTCCGGGACCAAGGCGCGGCGCCAGCCCTCGACGATCGCGGGCGTTCAAGGGCCAAGCGGCTCTTTCGGGCCGACCGTTCGGTACCGATCGGGCCACTCCGGGCGCGGCGAGTGGATGCGCGTCGGCGGTGCTGATAGCCAATGTGCTCGGCCGATTCCTCGAGGCGGAAGCGCGGCCGGGCGGCTCGCGCTGGCCAGCGGAGGAGCTGGCTGGACGAGCCGGCCGGCGCGACCGGTGTCCCCCGGAGAGCAGCCGGGCCGCGCAGACGTGCCGGCGACGGCCGGGAGGGCCCCGTTGGAGCCGCGGGGCACGCTGCGCGGCCCGGACCGCTTTCCCTCTTCAGCGCGTCCGCGCGGGCGTCAGCCCCGGGTCCGCGCGACGACCCCAGCCGACCCGGCCGCCCGCGCCGCTTTGGAACTTCCTGGAGCCCTGGACGCCGGCGCCCAACCGCCGCGGGCCCGGAGGCCGCCCCGGCACCCCCCCGCGCGGCTCCCCTGGGGCCGCTTTCGGGTTTCCGGTCGGGATTTCGGTGGATTCCTGCACCGCCCGGCCCTCGGGCGCTAGGCTCTGGGTCTCTGCCGTCCCGTCCGTGGCCGGCCCGACTCTCGCCAGCGACGTCCCCCCTCCGAAGTGTGTGCTCCCCGGTGTTTCCGGCGGACGTCCAGCCCGATCGATCCCCGAGCAAACCGCTGCCCCAGCCTTCCGCCGAGACCGCGGTTGCAGGCGCCCGCGCCCCTGGTTCGTGCGCTTCGTCCCCTCTCCCTTCCGATGCTCCCGTTCGTCTGCCTTCCCGTCCGGTGAGGTGGAGTACGCCGACTTCGATCCGACACCTAGACCGACTCCAGTTCGACTCCACCCCCATGGGTAACCGCCTCTACATCGGCAACCTCTCCTTCAAGACCACCGAAGACACTCTGCGCGCGCTGCTCAGCGAAGACGGGCGCCAGGTCAAGTCGGTGCAGATCGTGACCGACCGCGAAACCGGCCGCCCGCGCGGCTTCGCCTTCGTCGACATGGGCAGCGACCAAGATGCCCAAAGCGCCATTTCCGCCCTCGAGGGCGTCGAGCTCGACGGCCGCAACCTGACCGTCAACGAAGCTCGCGAGCGCAGCCCCCGTCCGGGCGGCGGCGGTGGCGGCTTCGGCGGCGGCGGCGGTAGCCGCGGCGGCTACAGCGGCGGCGGCGGTGGCGGCGGCTACGGCGGCGGCGGCGGCGGCCGTGGTGGCGGCGGCGGCGGCTACGGCGGCGGTGGCCGCGGTGGCGGCGGCGGCGGCTACGGCGGCGGCGGTGGCGGCGGCGGGCGCGGCGGTTACGACCGCGGCGACCGCGGCGACCGCGGCGGCGACCGCTGGTGATCCGCGGGGGCTCGCACCCGCGAGTCCCTGGAGGCTGAGGGCCATCGGCTCGGGCCCAGCCCGAGCCCCTTGCCCACCCTCCGACACCAAACCTCCTGGCCGCCACACGGCGGCCCCGGAGTTCGGAATTCTCGCCCTGCGTGGGAGTTCTACTAGTCTCTGATTCTTCGCCCGGTGCTCACTGCTCGGGCGAACGACACCGCTCTCCACGGGCGCGCCTGGTCTAACCCGGCGCGCCCGTGGTGCATTTCAGGCGACAAGACCGGTTCGGGGCACGGCCCGATGGGTTGCGTAGGACTCGCCCATGCTGCGGAGGGCTAACCGCGGCCCCCGGGTGCTACCCGTGCGCCCCGCTGCGCTCCGTCGGCCCAAGGGCAACCAGCCCTGGCCCATGGACCGGTCCATGGCCTCGGCGGCTTGCCAAGAGGGCCTTTGGGCCTCCTGCCGGCCCGGACGAAGGAACTTGCGACGGACGGACCTGCGGAGCTGCCGGGCCGCGCAAGACCGCCATCGAATCAAGTCCTGCGCCTGCCCGAGGCCCGTGTTTCTCTCCGAGCGGCCACGCTGAGCTGCTTCCCGCCGCTCCTGTCCACGTGGAAGCGCGCGCTCTCCCCATCGGCCCGTTAGACCGGGTGGATCTCGCCCCACGGTCCAGGCCCCTTCGAAATCGCAGTCTTGACGTTGTCGATCCGGTTGACCGCCGGGATCCCTCCCCGCCGCTCGAATGCACGGTTGTGGCAGGATCGCCAGCTGGGCTGATCCTCACGCTCCGACCAGACCAACGCGAAGGCCCGCGAGTGACTGAGCTGCATCACGAGGGCGCACAGCATCTGCGGGCCAGATCCGATGTTCATCCGAGGGAATTCACCCCAGTCCGTCTGCGCTTGCGCACCCGGCGGCGGCTCCACTCTGCGGTATGTCCGAATCGGCGAGCGCCCAAAACGCGCCCTCACGGTGCGCAGCACCGATTTGTACGAGCACCCGTATCCATGCACCTCGACCAAGTGGTCGTACAGGTCCCGGACGTCGACCGGACGGCCAGCGCCGGCCTGCCGAGCCGCCCAGGCCTCGATGATCTCGGCGTGCTCCAGAGCTGCATGCGCCTTCCCTTTCCTGCTGTCCACCGCCCCAGATCACCGCCGGCGTTGGTGGTACCAGGGGGATGGATGCTCGGCGGTTGAGGCGCCGTCCAAGAGGTTTAGGAGCAATCCACGGAGGTTGCTGGTGAATCCTTCACCGCCTCTGCCTCCGTCAAGGCGGCCTCTCTAGAGGTCATTGCAACTCGATCTGCACGCGGCGGCTCGTCGCGCCGGCGGAAGTTGCTGGATTCACTCCGGCCGCTTGCAGGTAGACCTCTAGGCCCGCCAGGCCCGGGTTGCTGGGCAGCGGCAGAAGGCCCTGGGGCACGCTGGTCAAGCCCGCGGGTTGGATCAGCAGGGAGCCAAGGCTGCCGAGGGGGATATCCGCGGGCGCTAGCCCGTAGACGGCCAATTCCACCCAGCCTGCGGGGCTCGTCACCTCCAGCGCGAGGACGCCCCCCAGGAGTGCTGT
This sequence comes from Planctomycetota bacterium, assembly GCA_044375105.1. Lineage (GTDB taxonomy): Bacteria > Planctomycetota > UBA1135 > UBA1135 > JBIKLM01. The sequence goes on along the minus strand of JBILNK010000094.1, from coordinate 7,933 downwards.
TCCGGAAACCGTGAGGTCCACCAGGTCGAACTCGTAGGCTCCTAGATCCAAACGAGCGATCAGATCCCCATTGCCATCCAACAAGCGCGGTTGCATGCGCAAGTCGACCCCCGACTGGGGAGCCGTGGGGATGCCCGCGTCCACCAGCGGGGAGAACGAGGACAGCCGATAATCGCGGCTGTGTGGGTCGAGGAAGAAGGGCTCCAGTTGGAAGTTGCTGGGGTCGATAGCTCCCGGCCAGGTGGGCTGTAGATTCGACCAAACGGCACTCATCTTCAGCTCCGGAACCACACCGAAATCGGCGTAGCCGACCGCGTTTCCCCAGACGATCGTGTGGTCCAGGAAAAAGCGGTAAGTGCCCACGGAAATGCCAACAAGGCCACGCGCATTGCCTGCCACGGTGGAGCGGATCAACTCGACGTTGCCTGTGCCGGGAAAGAATCCGCTGGCCAAGCAGGCATCGCCTCCGGCAACGATGGCGCAGTCCTGCAGATGAACCGTGGTCGTGCGCGAGCCACTCGCCTTGACGCCCAGGGCACACCCTTCGAAGCGGCAGCGGTCCACGAAGGTGTCTGTGTTCGAAAAGGGGACACCCCCGGATCTGGCATCGAGGCCGATGTTGCAACCGATGAAGCGCGAGTCCGACAAGTTCCAGGTGTGCGCTGAGTCAAGGTTCCCAAGCTCCAGGCCGGTGCCGCAGGCCAAGAAAGTCAGATTTGCGAGGCTGGGCTCGGCCGATGACTTGCTGCCGAAAGCAACAATGCCGGTCTCGAAGCCAATCAGCTGGAGTTCCCGCAGATCCGGACGCGCCGCGGGTGCGAAGGTCGGGGCATCGACCTCCACGCCAATCCCATCGCCGATCAGCGTGAGCCGCGCGAGGCCCGAGTCGTCCGTGTAGGGCAAGCCCCCCGTCAAGTTGGAGTCGAACTCGAAGGCGCCGCTGGCTGACCCGGTTGTGACCAGGGTCTTGCCGGTCCCGGCTCCGACGACGCGCACGCGCGCCGGCACGAGCTGCGGGAAGGTCTCGCCAAGGGCGGCGTCGTACACCCCGGCGGCCACGCGCACTTCGACTGGACTGGTCAGCCCGAGGGATTCCGTGAGCGCGAAGCTGATCGTGCGCAGGGGGGCAGTCAGCGTGCCACCGCCCGGTAGATCGACGCCGGTCGTGGCGTTCACGTACAGCACGCTCGCGGGGGGCGTGCCAGCGTGGCCGGGACCCGTGAAAAGGGCTACCAGCAGAAGGCTGGCTAGAAAAGGAGCGGGACGAACGGGTGGAGAGGGAGTGAGCATGGGGAGCTTTGGTAGCCAAGGCCATGGAAACGGTGAACTCGACACAACCGCACCGCGGGTTGGGACTGAGTGGGCTCGCGCGCTGTCACTCGATTCGACCTCCGACCCGATCAGACTTGTCCGCAAGTCGGGTTGGGCCTTGCCGAGCGCTGTATTCAGGATACGCGCAGGATTGCGGCGTTGGGAAACCGAGCCGAAAAAACGAATCTCGGGCCCACAATTGGTTCTCTACGATTGCCCACAGGATTTCGTGGGGAATAGGAGTTCCAAGCGGATGACCCCCCGCGTAGGGTAGGGGTTCGGCCCCCATCCAGCCACCCCTGAGGGCCGCGGAGGTCTGGATCCGGTCGGCCCGGACGTCCGTCCTGCTGTTCTGCGCGGCCTCAGTGGCCACCTGTAGGGGTTTGAACGCGCCGGACAGGGACCCTGGGCACGGCGCCGCCAGAATTCGCACCCTTGGAGGCGCAGAGCCGCAGCTCACTCTCGTTCCGGCCTACCAGGCGAACTCGAGCTCGGGAGGCGCTCTGGCGAGAGTGATCGTCGGCGGCGAGCTGGGCAGCTCGAGGTGGCCCTAGGAGCCTGCGCACGACGAGTCCCTCGGTGATCGTCGCGATCAGCTTGCGCGCACCGCCTCAGTCTGGACAGGTCAGGACATCGACGGCGAACAAGCGGCGCAAGAGCTCTGACCAACGGAGGCGACGCGTCCTGGCTGGGCTCGAGAGCGCAGCGTTGGAGTCGGGTGAGCTCGAGGTCGCGAGTCGGCTCGAGCACGCGGGTGAGCACGATGCCGCGGGTCGTATCGATGTCGCGGGTCGTATCGATGTCGCGGGTCGGCCTGAGCACGCGGGTCGGCCTGAGCACGCGGGTCGGCCTGAGGTCGCGGCTCTGGGTTCCGTCGAACCGGGGTGAGACGCGGTCGATGTGCTCGGTCCGGGCACGATGCGGTCCCGCCACTGGGCCGTGGGCGCGGGCACGCCGTGGTAGGTGAGCAGGTGCGCGCGCGGCCGCGGCACGAGCGCGGCGAGTCGCCCCCCTGCGGCTGGCGGTTGAGAGTTCCGGGTGGTCCAGGACTGCTGCTCGAACGGCCCCCTTGGAGCGCCTCTCGCCGCCGCAGGCGGGTCAGCTCGCGCTGGTCGCCGCTGGCGCCGCCGGTCCGGTCCGCTTGCTGGCGCGCTAGCTCGAGCAGCCCGAGATCGGCCGGTAGCGAGGTCACCGGCGTGCTCGAGTCCAGGCGCTCGACGGGGTCGCGCAGCGGCTCCAGCGTTTCTTCGCTGCCCGACAGGATCAGCAGCGCCAGATCCCCCGCCCCGAAAGCGTGCGGCACAGGCGTGCCGCGCGCTCGCTGAAGCCCGTCTCGGGGCCCGGGGACCGCCGTCGCCGCCTTCCCAGGACGGGCCCGGCGGACCGTTCCCGGGTCGCCGCCCGGGGCTCCGGGGCCCGGCGTGGGGCTCAAGATGGGACAAGCAGTCGAGCGCGGGCCTCGAGCTGGCTCGTCGCGAATGGCGACGAGAAGATCGACGTGACGCCCGCGTCGCCAACGACCGCCATCGCGTTCGACGCGACGAGCAACGCCTTCGGCCTCGCGTTTGTGAAGGTCTACGCAAGCGGCGATCAGCTCATCGGCCCGCTCACCATTCCCGCTAACACGGCCCGATTCGTCGGCATCACGTCGGGCACGCCGATCGTCAAGGTGAACTTCAGCTCCACGCTGGGTGCGGTCACCGACACCGGAATCGACAGCGTCCGCATTGCGACCTACGTCACGGCGGCGCTCGGCGACATCGATGGCGACGGCAATGTGAACGGCGTGGATCTCGGCTTGCTCTTGGGCGCGTGGGGCGGCAGCGGCCTGGCCGACCTGAACTGCGACGATATCGTCGACGGCGCAGATCTCGCGATCGTTCTCGGCGCCTGGACAGGCTGACGCGGATCGTCGAAGCGCCGTCCATGCCGCGATCCCGCTACGCACATGGGCCAGACCAGTGCGCGCTGCCCGCCGCCCAGCGTCCCGAGGTCGTCAGCAGGGCCAACCGAGAGCGCTCCTGCGCGGTAACCCGCACCGCGCCCGGAATCTTGGACCGGAGCGCCTCGTTCTCCAACCAGAGGTACTGGCGCAAATCTGCCGTACCGGCCGCGTGATTGACGCGGCTGGCCGGCAGGTGCTTTACCGCACGATGCGCACCACCGCCGCCGTGGCCGCGGCCTCATCGGCGCGAAGGAGGATCGACTCCGGCGCATCAATCGGGACAATGATTCGGCCGTTGGAGCCGAGCGTGGCCTCCCATGCGTTGTCTAGGTCGTCGAGGGCGATGGGGCGCGTCAGATAGAGCGTTCCGGAGCCGGTGTTGGTGACGTCCAAGGTCGCCGGCAAGGCCAAGTGGAAGACTGCGGTGGAGCCGGCGGGAACATCCAGGCGGCTCGTACTGCTCGAGGAGCACCCGACGGACGCGACGATCGCGGTCAGGAGCAGCACAGCGACGGGTTTCCGGCGATTGCTCATAGTGAGTCCTTGCGGTCTTGGCTTGGAGGGGATAGGAGTTTCAAGCGGATGACCACCCGCATAGGGTAGGGGGCCGGCCCCCATCCCGCCACCCCTGAGGTCCGCGGAGGTGTGGATCCGGTCGGCCCGGACGTCCGTCCTGCGCGTTCTGCGCGGCCTGGGGGCCACCGGGAGGGGGTCGAACGCGCCAGGCAGCGGATTCTGGGCGCGGCGCCGCCAGACCGCGCGCCCTTGGAGGCGCGCAGCCGCAGCTCACTTTCGTTCCGACCTACCAGGCGAGCTCGGGCTCGGGGTGCGCTTTGGCGGGAGCGATCGTCGTCGGCGAGCTGGGCAGCTCGAGGTGGTCCAGGATGCTGCGCACGACGAGCCCGTCGGTGATCGTCGCCATCAGCCGGCGCGGCCCGCCGCAGTCGGGACAGGTCAGGACGTCGACGGCGAACACGCGGCGCAAGAGCTCAACCCAACGGAGCCTGCGTGTTCTGGCTGGGCTCGACAGCACGGCGGGGGAGTCGGGTGGGCTCGAGGTCGCGAGTCGGCTCGAGCACGCGGGTGAGCACGCTGCCGCGGGTCGTATCGCTGCCGCGGGTCGGCCTGAGGTCCTGGCTCTGGGTTCCGTCGAACCGTGGTGCGACTCGTTCGACGCGCGTGGTCCCGGCACGATCTTGTCCCGCCATTGGGCCGCGGGCGCGAGCACGTCGTGGTAGGTGAGGAGGTGCGCGCGCGGCCGCGGCACGAGCGCGGCGAGTCGCTCCAGGAAGGCCAGCGGCTCGAAGACGATCGCGCTGGTGCCGTCGCTCCAAGGGCGCCGCAAACGATAGACCACGCGCCCATGCGATCTGGGGGCGATGTGGGAGCGATCCCCCGGTCGGGATGGAAGCCAGGAACCAGCTGGGAGGCCGGGGGGCCCTGGTGACTGGTCAATCCGATTCTCGCGGGTTGAGGGACTTCTCCAGCCTCCCACGGCAGGCGATACTGCGGCGGATGGCCGCGACCCGTCCCAGTTCCATGGAGTTTCACACCACGCGCTGGAGCGTGGTGCTCGCGGCGGGGGGGGCTCCATCGCCCGCGCGGAAGGAGGCCCTAGAGGAGCTCTGCGGGGCGTATTGGTACCCGTTGTATGCCTATTTGCGCCGGGGGGGGCGGTCCAGCGCGGATGCGGCTGACCTGGTGCAGCAGTTTTTTGCGCTGCTGCTGGAGCGCGGGGATTTCGGGCAGGTGGACCAGAACCGCGGGCGCTTCCGCGCTTGGCTGATCACAGCCCTGCGCCATTTTGTGGCCAATCAGGACCGCGCTAGGCGGGCGCTCAGGCGCGGCGGGGGAGTGCGCTTGCTGCGTTTCGATGTGGAGCAGGCCGATTCGCGCTGGTGCGCTGAGCCCGCCGATGGGCGTAGCCCCGAGCAGGCCTTCGACTGCGACTGGGCTCTGGGGGTGCTCGCGCGGGCCCTAGAGCAACTGCGCGCGGAGCAGGATCGCATCGGGCGCCTGGCCCATTTCGAGGCGCTCTACCCGGCCTTGACCGCGGAGGAGGACGCGGCGCCCCAGGCGGAGGTGGCGCGCCGCCTGGGGGTGAGCGCCACCGCGGTCAAGGTCGCCCTGCACCGCCTGCGCCGGCGCCTCGGGGAGCTGGTCCGGGAGCAGGTGCTCGCCACCCTGGCGGACCCAGGCGAGCTCGAGGAAGAGCTCGGCCGGCTGCTCGAGGCCCTGGCCCAGCGGGGCCGGCGGGCAGGGCCCCTGTAACCTTGCGGAGCGAGCGGTGCAGGAGCCCTTAAAGGCCCTCTGCACCAACCCATGACCCGCCCGAGCCCCGATCCGCACCCCTGCCCGCGCTGCGGCGCCCTGTCGCCTACCGGCGCGCACAACTGCCCCCGCTGCCTGTTTGAGCTGGCCCTGCGCCAACCGGAGCCGGCCGACGGTCCGGACGACGGGCAGCCCCCCACGCCGGCGCCCGCGGAGCCCACCCTGCCCACGGCCGAGGAGGTGGCGCGCGCCCTGCCCCAGTTCCAGGAGATCACCCACCTAGGCCGCGGCGGCATGGGCGCCGTGTTCCGGGCGCGGGAATCGGCCCTCGACCGCGAGGTCGCGATCAAGGTGCTGCCGCGCGAGCTGGGCGAGCGCGCCGACTTCCGCGAGAGATTCCTGCGCGAGGCGCGGGCCCTGGCGCGGCTGCAGCACCCCAACGTGGTCAGCGTGCACGGCGCCGGCGAGAGCCAGGGGCTGTGCTATCTGGTGATGGAGTACGTGTCCGGCTGCAATCTGCGCCAGCGCATGCGCACGGGGCCGATCGGGGCTGCCGAAACCCTGCGCATCGTGCGCGAACTGTGCGAAGCGCTGCAGTTCATGCACGACGAGGGCGTTGTGCACCGCGACATCAAGCCCGAAAACGTGCTGCTCGATGGCTCCGGGCGAGTGAAATTGGCCGATCTCGGGCTGGCCAAGCTGGTCGATCGCTCCGGAGATCCGCAGCTCACGCGCAGCGACCAGGTCATGGGCACGCCCCACTACATGGCGCCCGAGCAGCTCGAACGCCCCCACGACGTCGACCACCGCGCCGACCTGTTCGCCCTCGGCGTGATCCTGTACGAGCTGCTGACCGGCTCGCTCCCGCGCGGCGCCTTCGAGCTGCCCTCGCGGCGCGTGTCGGTGGATGTGCGCCTGGACGAGATCGTGCTCAAGGCCCTCGAGCGCGAGCCGGCGCGGCGCTACCAGCACGCCCTGGAGGTCAAGGGCGATGTGGAGCGCCTGGACGAGCCCATTCCCGAGCTCGCGCACAGCGGCGCCCCTGGAAACGCCGCGCCCGAGCCCCGAGCCGCCCTTGGCCGCGTGTTCCTGGCGGCCATGGCCGCCTTTGCCGGCTACTGGAGCTTTGTGGCCTGGACGTGGAATCAGGGCCCCTTCGGATTGGCGAGCAGCAGCCTTGTTCTGCTGGGCCTCCTGATAGCCCTAGGAAACCTAGCAGTGCGGAAGGCCCCCGATCTGCGCGCCGCACTGCGGGCGCGTAGCCCTCGGGCGCAGGTCTCAGCCCTGGCCGCGGGCGCTCTGGCCTGCCTCTTGGGCTTAGCCGCCATCGCGCTGGGGCACCTCTCGACCTGGGAGTCGGGCGTGCGCACTTGGCACCCCGCCCACCGGGGTGCGGACGGCCTCGCGCACTTCTGGCAGAGCGACCCCTGGGGGCTCCTGCGCTTTTGTGGAATCGATCCGAGCGGGATCGACGAGCCCCGTGTCGGGGTGGTGCGCAGTGCAGTCACACCTGTGGTGTCCGACGTTGGGGGCGGCATCGGTTTGGTTTGGATCGCGGGCGGGATGCTGCTCGTCCTGCTCGCTGCGCGGGCGCTGCTGGACGCCGGCGCGCGACCCGAGCTGTCGAGGGTCGTCTGGAACCGTGCCAACCTCCTCGGCGCCGCCAACGCCGCCGCGCTGCTGGCCCTCTGGACGCTAGTGCCATTCTTCGCCAGCTCCGCGATGACGTTGCTATCCTCCCAGCGGTCGCAGTTTGCGATCGAAGCCGCGCCTTCCGTTGCGGTGGAGCGCTTGATCGCCGCGCTCGAGGGCGAGGGCCTGCAGATCGAAGTGCACCAAGAGGCCCTGGTGAACAACACACGCAGCGGCGAGTCCCACGCCGAGGCCTACTTCCTGCGCGCGGCGCCGGCGTCGCCCTTCAAGACCTGGAAGACAAGCCCCCATGGGGCCCGCCGAGTAAGGCCCCAATTGTGGGCCACAGTCAGCGGTGCAGCAAAGGCGCAAGTGCACATCGACGCCGGCCTCTATCAACTCGGCAGCCCGGAATACGACAGCACCGGCGAACTGCTCGATCGGCTCCGCCAGCAATTCAAACAACCCTGACCCCCGGTACATGGCGGGCGCGCTCGGGGGCTAGGAGTTTCAAGCGGATGACCACCCGCACAGGGTCGGGGTTCGGTCCCCATCGCGCCACCCCTGAGGGCCGGGGAGGTGTGGTTCCGGTCGGCCCGGACGTCCGTCCTGCCGTTCTGCGCGGCCTCAGTGGCCACCTGGAGGGTGTCGAACGCGCCGGTCAGCGGACCCTGGGCACGGCGCCGCCAGAACTCGCGCCCTTGTAGGCGCGCAGCCGCAGCTCCCTGTCGTTCCGGCCTACCAGGCGCACTCGAGCTCAGGAGGCGCTCTGGC
>JBILNK010000252.1:0-4413 GCA_044375105.1 Planctomycetota bacterium | reverse complement strand
CGGCAACGACCCTGACACCGGGGGCCCAGCCTCACCAAGGATCTTCTCGAACACGCCGCTCTCAACCCACTTCTTGAACCACCGGTGTGCAGTACTCTTCGATCCGAAGCGTTCAGGAAGGTCCTTCCATTTTGCTCCATTATCCAGAATCCAGAAGATGCCCTGAACTATTTGCCGCTTGTCGGCCCGAGGACGCCCACCCTTCGGATTCGGCTCGGCATCTGGAATCAACCCGCAAATCCAATCAAGTTGCTCGGCGGTCAGTTGCAGCCTGCCACTTCATACGACACGGGTCATCCTGATGCTAGCATGGTTTTGGGATAGCCACTACGCCTTCGAGATGGCCGGCAAGGCCGCTCCGGACGGCATCGGGACCTACTTCATCAGCGTCGCCGGAGGGCAACTCCTGAACGGACCTCCGCTCTCGGGCACCAACCTGGTGCCCGGAGTGGTCCACAAGTGGACCTTGCGGGTCCAGTGAATTTTGGAGCCCCGCACCTTCTGCTCACCAGTAACCCAACTACCTACCCAGATGAATCCTCTGACCTTCGCGTGCTTGATCCTCAGCGCGTCCGTGATCGGCGCCCAGCCGGCCCTGGCGCAGTTCCCTGGCGACGTGTTCTTCGCCCAGCCCAACCAGGCTTCGCTCGGGGGGGCGCCCGTGGAACTCGAGCTCTCCGGCTTCTTCGGCTCGGCTGCCTTTGGCGCCCTACATCTCGAGGTCCAGTTCTCCACCACCGACTTCGTCGTGGAATCGATCGAACCGTCCGGGAGCTTCGACTTCAGGCTCCATCAGGCGGTTGTCGGATCGGGGCGGATCGGCCTGGCCGTGTTCAACGACGAGTCCATGACCGAGCCGGCGGGCACTGTCCCGTTGCTGCGGCTGCGGGTTCGGCCGCTGGTCGCCGCCGGGCAGTCCGCTCTGATTTCCGTGGCCAACAAGGCCGGGCTGAATCCGGGCGGCCTGCCGTACCCCAATAAGAACGGCGCGTCCGCATCGATCCAAGTTCTGCCGGCTACCGCGGCTCTGAGCCTGACGACCTTGCCGCCCATGGAGCCATCGCCGCAGCTATCCCTGCCCTGGAGTCCCGCTGGTCCGCGGCCGCCCCTGGCGCCTTCCGGGGCCGTTCTGCGCCAGTTGGTGCGGCTACCGGATCCGGACCAGCAGGTGTGGAGCTGGCAGGACCTACCGACTCTGGATCCACGCGCGGCCAGCGACCGCTGAGCCGGGGGCTGCACCCGTCCCAAGGGGAAGGGTTCGACTTCTAGAGGCGGTATCCGGAGTTTTTTGGATGCGCAGCTGTGGTGCGATAGCGGGGGTCTCGATCGCGACTTGCCCGTCGCTCGGCCAACTCGCATGCATTCCTCGGATCGCTCTCGGAGTTCAGAGAAGGAAGCGAGCCGCCCCCGGGGTGGTGCGGGGGCGGCTCGTTGGTTGGGGATCCGGTGGGATCAGGTGTGCGAGTGGTGGTTCTTGTGGGCGTCGACGCGGCGCAGGAGGGCGGGCTTCAGGCGGTGCAGGGCCTTGTTGAGCGCGTTGGCGGGGGTGGAGTTGGATTCTTCGACCAGCAGGGGTGAGCCGTAGGGCATGGTCAGCTCGATGTGGCAGTGGATGTCGTTGCCGCCCTTGGGGCCGTTGACGTCGCGGATCTGGACCAGGACCGAGCGCACGTGCTGGTCGAGGCGACCGAGGGCGGTCTGGACGTGTTGTTCGACGAAGTCCCGGAAGTCGGCAGCCAGTTCGAGGTTGACGGCTCGGAAGTCGATGCGCATGGGTCCTCCAAGTGGTAAGGGCGGGCGGGGGCCCGCGGTCCGGTGGGTGGGAGAAGTCGCCGGGAGAGCCGAGGCCGGGCCCGTTCCGAATGCCCGTTTGGCTGCCCTAAGTCTGGACGGGTGGCGAGCTTACGACGGCCGTTTTGGGCGGATTTCGCTTGCCTCCCGGCCGGCCCGCGGACGCTGGGGAGGGCGGAAAGGTCGTGGGGCGCCGGGGGCGGGCGGCCGGGCGGATGCCCCGGGCGGGGCTGTGGTGGGGGGCATTGCCCCGCGCAGAGCGCCGGGAGGCTAGGGCGCGGGGCCGGGGGCTGTCAGACTCCGCTCTCCATGGAGCGTCACAGTGAAGGTCCGGGCCGCCGAGGCGCCGGGGAGAGGTCATCGGAGGGGCAGCAGAGCCGGGGGCCGGACCGGCCCGGGGCCGAAGGGGAGCATCGTCCCGGCCAAGAGCGTGCCGGGGATCGCCGGGGCGGAGGGCGCGGCGCGGTCCGGGAGCCCAAGGCCAGCGGCTCCGATTCCCTTCCGCCGACGGGGGGCGAATCGGTCTCCAGGGCGGGCGAGCGGCGCGCCGGCGCGCAAGACGGTGCAGCCGGCCAGGCGGGCAAGAGCCGCGATCCGCGCGGGGGCCCGCGCCCGGACGCCGGCGCGCGCAAGGCCGCCCCGCAGCCCTCGGCCGGGGCCAAGCGCGGCGCCCCGCGTCCGAGCCCCGAAGACCCCGCGCTGCTGCGGCGCTTCCTGCCGCGCACGCGGGCCCAGATGGCCCTGCGCGGCTGGGACCAGCTCGACATCCTGCTGGTCAGCGGCGACGCCTACGTGGACCACTCCTCCTTCGGCGTGCCGGCCATCGGGCGTTTCCTCGAATCCAAGGGCTATCGCGTCGGCATCCTCGATTGCCCCGAGCTCGAGCCCGACGGCTCGGGCTGGAAGCGCCTGCCGACGCCGCGCCTGTACGTGGGCGTCAGTGCCGGCACGATCGATTCGATGGTCACCAACTACACGGCGGCGAAGAAGAAGCGCCGTTCTGACGTGTACCGGCCGGGCGGATTGCCGGGACGCCCCAACCGCGCCACGATCGCCTACACGGCCTTGGCGCGCCATCACTTCCCGGGCGTGCCCGTGGTCGTCGGCGGCCTCGAGGCCGGCCCGCGCCGCCTGGCCTATTGGGATTTCTGGGACGAGCGCCTGCGCCGCTCGATCCTGATCGATTGCAAGGCCGACCTCTTGGTCTGGGGCATGGGCGAGCGCTCGTCGCTCGAGATCGCCCAGCGCCTCGAGCGCGGCCAGGGTTTCGAGGGCATGGCCCAGACCTGCCAGGTGGTGCGCCGCGAGCAGCTGCCGGAAGGGGCGCGGCTGGTGCCGTCTTTCGAGGAGCTCGAGCGGGACATCCAGGGGCTGATTCCGCTGTTCAACGCGGTGCGCGAGGAGAACCACCCCGAAGGCCGGGTGATCGCCCAGGGCCACGGCGAGCGCTTCGTGCTGCAATACCCGCCCCTGCCGCCCTCCAAGGCGGAGGAGGTCGATTCCTACTACGACCTGCCCTTCGAGCGCGCCTGGCACCCCGACCACAGCGCCGCCGGTGGCGTGCCGGCCCTCGAACCGGTCAAGTTCTCGATCAACACGCATCGCGGGTGCTTCGCCGACTGCTCCTTTTGCTCGATCACCTTCCACCAGGGGCGCTCGATCCAGGGGCGCAGCGAGGAGTCGATTCTCAAGGAAGCCGCCAAGCTCTCCGAGCACATCGATTTCCGCGGCACGATCACCGACGTGGGCGGACCGACCGCCAACATGTGGGGCCTGGGCTGCAAATTGCTCGAAAAAGGCAAACCCTGCCTCGATCGGGACTGCTTGACCCCCGATCCCTGCCCGGCTTTGCGGCTCGACAAGCAGAGCGAGGGCTATCGGCGCCTGCTGGGCCTGGTCAAGCGCACCCAAGGCGTCAAGCACGCCTTCGTGTCCAGCGGCGTGCGCTACGACATGCTGCGCGGCAAGGACGGCAAGACCCTGCCCCTGCACGACGCGCTGGTGGGCGAGCACACCTCCGGGCGCATGAAATTGGCCCCCGAGCACGCCGACCCGGACGTGCTGCGGCTGATGAACAAGCCGGTGTTCGGCAAGTACGAGCAATTCGAGACGGAATACCAACAAGCTTGCGAAGCCCAGGGCAAGGACCAGTACCTGGCCAACTACTTCATCGTCGGGCACCCCGGCACGACCCTCGAGCGCGCCGTCCACCTGTTCGAGAAGCTGCTCGAGCGCAACTACTCGCCCGAGCAAGCCCAGGAGTTCCTGCCCCTGCCGATGACCCGCGGGATGGTGCAGTTCGCCACCGGCAAGGACCCGTTGACCGGCGAAGTGGTCTACGTGCCGCGCTCGATGAAGGAACGCAAGATCCAGAAGGCGCTGGTGCGCTGGAAGGATCCGGACAATCAGCGCCTGGTGGAAGGTGCGCTGACGGAAACCGGGCGTACGGACCTGCTGCCGCTCTTCCGCCGGCTGCTGGAGGAAGAAAAGCAAAAGCTGGCCCGCGGCGGCGGAGCGCATCGCAAGCAGGCGCGCGGCAAGTCGCGGCTCTTCGCGGGCGCGCGCGGCGGCGAGAACCAGGACCTGGATCCGGCGGGCTGAGGAGCCGAAGCGCCGCATCGA
>JBILNK010000093.1:0-16518 GCA_044375105.1 Planctomycetota bacterium | reverse complement strand
CGTGGGGCCCGCGCTGGCCGAGGCCGAGCGGCGTTGGCCGCGCTCGCAGGTGGCTGCGGACGACCTGCTCGATGCCTTGGTGCTGACGCTGGTGGCCCGGGCGCTCGCCGCCGGCACCGCGAGCCGTTTCGCCGGCGAGCCGGACCGCGACGAGCGCGGCCGACCCATGGCGATCCATGGCCTGCCGCCGGCGCCGGCCAAAACCGAGTCCTCCGCGGAGCTCGCCATCCGGGCGACCCTGGACGCGATCCCGCGGGGCCGTGTGGCGACCTACGGGCAGGTGGCCGCGGAAGCCGGCTGGCCCCGCCGTGCGCGTCTGGTGGCGCGCGTGCTGCGCGACTTGCCCGACTCCACAGCGCTGCCCTGGTGGCGCGTGATCGCGGCGGGCGGCCGCATCGCACCGCGGGAGCCGGCCTCCATGGCGCGCCAGGCTCGGCTGCTGCGCTCCGAGGGCGTGCCAGTCGGACCGGGCGGCCGCATCGACCTCCAGCGCTGGCTCTGGCGCCCCTGAGCCAGCGGCCCGCCGAACGGCGGCCCAAGCGCACGCGCTGGCCTTGCGGCTCGGGCGCAGGCCGCGTCGACCAGCGATGAGCCTGTCACTCCCCGCCGCGCCGCGCGCCGCGCACCTGCTCGACGAAGCCCCGACCGGTCAGCGCGCGTCCGGCGCGGTAGCCGCGGGCGTCGAAGGCGCCTTCGTAATATGAAAGCGGCAGATCGAGCTCCTGGTCCGGGAACAGAGCGCGGGCCTCGAGTTCGAGCTCCAGAGCGGGAACCCGGATCTCGAGCCCGGTGGTGAAGCGCCGACCGCTGCGCGGGCTGACCCAATTCGACAGGCTGCGGAAGCTGAAGTCCGCGGCGCGCAGGGGCCTGCTGCGGCCGTCGGGGTCGATGAAGGTGCCGCTGCTGGCGGGATCGAGCGCGCCGTCTTCGCGCTCCAGCACGAAGGCCATCAGCTCGCTGCCGTCGTCGAGCTGCAGGCTGACCCAGTCCCAGCCCACCTGCCCGGCTTCGAGCACCGAGGTCGACCATTCGCGGTCCATCCAGAAGCGGCCTGCGACCGCCAGGCGCTGGCCTTCGAAGTCGAGCCAGCCGCGGGCCTCGAGGCGCGTGGCCGAGAAGTAATAGGACGCGTTGCCGGGGGCCGCCCCTTTGCGCGAGAGCCCCGCCTCGCCGTGGGCCACCAGGTCCTTCGCGCTCACGAGTTGAAGCTCGACCGAGAGGCCCGGCTCCTGGATCGAGAGCTCGAAGCGCGGGCGCTCGCCGGTGCCGAGGCCCGCGACGCCCTTCAGGGAATTGGGGCCCAGGAAGGCCAGCACCGGAGCGGCGCTGGCCCCGGCGATCCCCGGGGCGCCGCGCGCGCTGCGCTCGAAAGCCGTCTGCCGCCCGGCCAGCACATCGCCGAGGGCCACGTGGCAGACGTAGGCGTCGCCGCTGGCGAGCTGCGAAGCGCGCGGCGCCTCGGCCGCGCCCGGCGGCACCAGCCCTTGGCGGAACAGCGTCCATTGCAGGGCGAAGCGCCGCTGGGGATCGCGCGGGTCCGCGAGGTGCCCGGTCAGGTACCACCATTCTGTGCGGAAACTGGAGTGGGGGCCGTGGTCCCGCGGGAACTCGAATTCGATCGGCGCGAGGGCCCGCTCGAAGCCCGCGGGCGCGCCGCTCAGGAAGCGCAGCGGATCGAGCGGAGGCGGCGGGGGCTGCGGGGAGCAGGCGCCGAGACAGAGCCCGAGGGCCGCTCCGGCCGCGAGATTTGCACCGTGCTGGGATCGCTGCGCCGTCATTCCTGGGCCAGGTCGCGGGAGAGCCCCGCGCGCAAGAGGCGCGGGGCGGAACATAAGGCTGCCAGCGCGGCGAAACCGAGGGCGAGCCCGAGCGCCAAGGCGAACTCCGCGGGCGGGAAACGCCACACCAACATGGTCCAACCGAAGGAGTCGCGGTTGACGACGCCCATCATCAGCGCCGCCAAGAGCGCGCCGACGGGCGCGGCGAACAGACCGGCGGCCAGGCCCAGAGCCGCGCCGAACAGGGCCAGATGGGCGCACAGCTGGGCCGGTTCGAGGCCCAGGGCGCGCAGCAGGGCCACCTCGCGGGCGCGGTCCAGCGCCAGGGCCAGCAGCGCCGTCAGGGTGCCGACCAGCGCCACGGCCAGGGTCAACACACGCAGCAGCGCGGTGACCGCAAAGGTGCGGTCGAAGATGCGCAGGCTTTCGCCGCGCAGGCCGCGGTTGCTGCGCAGGAACAGCTCCTGACCGGCGCGCAGCTCGCCGCGCAGGCGTTGGATCTCCCGCTCCGGATCGAGGCCCGGTTCGAGCCACAGCGCCAGGGACGAAAGCGCCCCGTCGCGATACAGCCCCACGTAGGCATCCCGCGCCAGCCAGCACAGGCCCCGCTCGGAGCCGTAGTCGCGCAGGATCGCCAGGATCGGCAGGCGCACCGGCCCACCGGGGGTCTCGAGCTCGAGCTCGGCGCCGACTTGGAGCCCATGCCGGAAGGCCAGGGGCTCGGAGACGAACAGCCCGCGCCCGGCCTCGAACTCTGCCCAAGCGCGCTCGGGATCGCCCGCCAGGAAGTAGTAGGCGGGCCGCGGCCCCGTGCCGAAATCGATCGCCATCAGCTCGAGCTCGCCCAATTGGCTGGGCGTGAAGACCTGGCGCACGTACATGGCGCCTTCGACCCCCGGCGCGCTCGACAGCCGCCGCGCCAGGTCGGCCTCCAGGTTGCCGCGCGCCCCGCGCAGGGCGGCCAGGGCCGGCGGCGCCGCGTAGATGTCGGCCACCAGGGTCGCTTCGAGCCAGAGCTCCAGGGAGCTGCGGAAGCTGCCGATCAAGACCGAGACCGAGAGCGTCGAAGCCAGGGCGATCATCAGCGCCGCCACCGCCAGGGCGGTGCGCGACAGGGAGCGCCGGGCGGCGTCGATGGCCAGCCGCCCGGGCAGCCCGAAGAGGACCTGGAAAGGGGGCTTGAGCAGCTCCAGCAGGCGCAGCGTGGCCCATGGCACCAGCAGCGCCAGGGACAACAGCAGCAGGATCAGCGCCCCATAGGTGACCTCCAGGCGGCGCGTGTCGAGGGCCAGGATCAGCGCCGCTGCAGACAGGCCGGCCAGGGCCAGCCACAGGCTCGCGCGCGCGCGGCGATCGGCGCGCTGCTCGAGCCCCGAGCGCGCCGCCTGCTCGCGGCTGGCCTCGCGGGCCCCTTCCAGAGCCGGCGGCAGGGCCGCCAGCAGGGCCGCTCCGAGGCCCAGGCCGAAGGCCAGCCCCGCCGCGGGCCCGAAGGCCGCTTCGCCCGGCGCGATCAGCGGCGTGTAGAGATCCTGGATCGTCTGCCGCACGCGGCCGTAGAGCAGCTCCGCCAGGCCGCGCCCCAGCAGCAGCCCGAGACCCGCGCCGAGCGCGCCCAGGCACAGGGTCTCGCCGAGCAGCCCCGCCAAGACCTGCGAGCGGGTTGCGCCCAGCTGCACCAGCCGCCGCAGCAGCGCGCGGCGCTCGACCACCGACAGGCGCACGGCGTTGGTGATCAAGAACGCGCCGACGAACAGGGACAGCCCCGCCAGGGCGTAGAGGTTTTGGCGGAAAGCCCGCGTCAGCCGCGCGAGCTGCCCGCTGCGTGCGGCCACCGGCTCGAGGCGCGCGTCCGGGGGCAGGCGTTCGGCCACGGCCGCCAGGGCCGCTTGCCCGGCGTCCCCAGGCGGCGCGATCAGATCGAGCCGCGACAGGCGCCCAAGGGTGCCCAGGCGCTCCTGGGCCGCGGCGATGTCGAGCACCAACAGGCCATCCCCCGCGCCGCCGAGTCGCTCGGGATCGAGGAAGCCGATCAGCTCGAGCTCGACCCGCTCGCTGCCGACCCGCAGGGCCAGGCGCTGGCCCGCGAGGACCCCCAGTCGGTTCGCGCTGGCGCGGGTCAGCAGGCAGGTGTCGCCGCGGGCCAACAGGCGGGTCCAGGCCTCCGGGTCGCTCGCGCCGGACTCCGGCGGTGCGATCAGCGCGCCGGCGGCGCCGCCGAAACGGCCCGCGGAGAGGGGATCGAGGCCGATCGCCCGCAGCACCTCGCCGGGGCGATCCGCCAGGATCACGTCGCGCTCGATCAGCGGCGCCAGTTCGATCTCCGGGATCTCGCGGGCGAGCCGGCCCCAAAGCGCCTCCGGCAGCTCGTCGGCGCCGCCCACGATGCGATGGCTCGCCCGTCCGGACAAGCTCTCGACGGAGCGCTCCAAAGCGTCCAGGGCCGCGCGGTTGGCCAGGTCCACCGCCAACACCAGGGCCACGCCCAGGGCGACCCCGAACAGCGGCAGCAGCGCCAGCCAGGGCCGCCGCCACAGGTGGCGCAGCCCGGCGAGCAGCACGAGACGCGGCAGACCCCCCGCGGCGCCGCTCATCGCGCCTCCGCCGGCCCCGCCTCGCGCACCAGCCGCCCGCGCTCGAGCCGCAGGCGCTGCTCGGCGGCCGCCGCCGCGCGCGCCGAATGGGTGGCCAGGATCAGCGTGACGCCGCGCTCCGCCAGCAGCCCGCGGAACAGCTCGAGCACGCGCTCGCCGCTGTCCGCGTCCAGGTTGCCGGTGGGCTCGTCGGCCAGGACCAGCTCCGGCTCGCCGACCAGCGCGCGCGCCACGGCCACGCGCTGCTGCTCGCCCCCCGAGAGCCGGTCGGGGTAGCTCTGCTCGCGCTCCGCCAGGCCCACTGCGGAGAGCAGCTCGCGGGAGCGCTCCTTGGCGCGCCGGTCGGCGCGGCCGTCGAGATCGAGGGGCAGCAGCAGGTTCTCGAGCACGGTCAGCGTCGGCACCAGGTTGAAAGCCTGGAACACGAACCCGATGCGCCGGCGGCGCAGCCGCGCGCGCTCGGTTTCCGAGGCCGCCTCGATCGACCGGCCGCCCAAGAGGATCCGGCCCCGGTCCGGTCGCTCGAGCGCGCCGATCAGCGCCAGCAGGGTCGACTTGCCCGAGCCGCTCTGCCCGAGCAAGGCCACGCGCTGACCGGCCTCCACGCGCCAATCGAGGCCGCTGAACAGCACGTGGCGCTGGCCGGCTTCCACATAGCCCTTTTCGATGCCGAAGAGTTCGACCGCGGCGGGCTTCACGGGCGGCCTCCGCGGCGCAGCAGCTCGCCATACCCTTCGCGATAGGTCGGGAAGCGCCACTGGAAGCCCGCTTCGATCAGGCGGCTCGGGCGCACGCGCTTGTTGCCGGAACGGCCGGGCAGATCGGGCTCGGCCGGGGAGCCGACCGGCAGCAGGCGCGGCTCCGGCAGCCCGAGGCCCTGGGCCAGGAAGCGATAGAACTCGAGCTCGCTGGCGGGCTCGCGGTCGACCAGCGCGTAACAGGGCGCCGGCTCCGGCCGTTCCAGCACGAACCGCAGGGCGGCCGCCGCGTCCTCGATGCGGATGCGGTTGGTGAAGCGCCCCTCGGCCCCGGGGCTCAAGGGCCGGCCGCGGCGCGCCGCTTCGATGGCGCTCTGCCGCCCCGGACCGTACAGGCCGCCCGCGCGGCACACCGAGAGGCGCACGCCGGCGGCCCGGGCCCGCTCCGCGAGGGCGGTCTCGCCCGCGAGCAGGAGTTCCGCGAAGGGGTCGGCGGGGTCGGCCGGGGTCGCCTCGTCCACCCAGCCCCCGTCCGTCCGCCCCCAGACCGCCGTGGAGGAGACCAGCAGCCAGCGCGGCGCCGCTGCGCGGCCCTGCTCGAGGGACGCCCAGAGCCGTTGGGGCCCCTCGAGGTAGGCCGCCCGATAGCGCTCCAGCTCGCGGCCCCCGGCGCTGACGGCATAAACCACGGCATCGGGGGCGAAGGGCAGGCGACCGGGCTCGAGTAGAGCCACGTCCGCGGCGATCCAGGTCAGGGGGGCGGGGCCCGGGGGCGGGCGGCGCCGCAGCCCCAGCACCCGCCAGCCAGCCGCGCTGGCTTGCCCGGCCAGCTCGAGCCCCAGCTCGCCACAGCCGGCGATCAACAGGCCCGGCGGGGAGGAGCGCGGCGTTTCCTGGGGCAAACTCACGGGCCTAGTCTGAGCCCGGGCGGGCGAGAATTCATCGCTCCGCCGGGCTAGGGACCTGCGCTTGGGTCGGCGGCCTGGCCGGCCCCAGCTTCGCAGCCGCGCCAAACCCCGATCGACCGCGTCCGATGAAGTTCTGCTCCTCCTGCGGCCAGCCGCTGGTCTCGGCGGTCCCGCCCGGGGAAGACCGCGCGCGCGCCTGTTGTCCAGGCTGCGGGGCCGTGCACTACCAAAATCCCAAGACGGTGGTGGGTTGCCTGGTCGAGCAGGACGGCCGGCTGCTGCTCTGCCGGCGCGCGATCGAGCCGGCCCGCGGGCTCTGGACCCTGCCGGCGGGCTTCCTGGAGCTCGACGAATCGCTGCCCGAAGGCGCCGCACGCGAGACCCGCGAAGAGGCCTGCGCGGAGGTCGAGGTGCTCGCGCCCCACGCCGTTTTCGATCTGCTGCACATCGGCCAGATCTACACCCTGTTCCGGGCCCGGCTGCTGCGGCCGGAGGTCGCCGCGGGGCCCGAGAGCCTGGAGGTGCGCTGGTTCGAGCAGGGCGAGCTGCCCTTCAATCAGCTGGCTTTCCCGGTGATCCACTTCGCCCTCGAGCGCTACCTGGACGACCAGCGCGCTGGGGGGCCGCGTCTGCACCAGGGCGTGCTGCGCTGGAACGGGCGCGCCTCGCGCTTCGATGCCAGCAACTACGTGCTCGACGGCTATCGGGCCTGGCCCCTGGTGCGCCCGGCGCCGTGATGCTTCGAAAAAACGAATCGACCCGGGCGCAGCCCGGGTCGATTCCTGCTTGGCCTCTACACGCTTCGAAAGGGCTTGAATCGGCGATTCGGGGCGGTCGAGAGGCCGCCTCGCGAAGCGTGGCGCGCTGGCCGCCAGGCCCGCGGCGCGGCCTCGCCCCAGGGCTTTGGACCCCATGGGGCGCCAGGGCCTCGGGGAACCTTTGGATTGGCGTCCGCGGGCGTCACGGCCCCCTGCGCCGCGTTTCTTGCCCAGAGGGTCCCGGCGAGCCCCGCTGCCTTCAGCCGATCAATCCAGGGCGAAGGCCTGGGCCAGGTCGAGCAGGGCGCGGTACTTGGGCGCCTGCGACGTAGGCTGGTCCTGGCGCTCCAGGGAGCCCCAGGAGCCGTAGGTGCCGAAGGTGCGGCAGAAGGAATAAGCCACGTAGTCTTGGCCTCCGCGCTGACGCCAGGTCTGGACCAGCTCGGTGTACAGGTCGTACATCGCCGGATGGCGGTTGGCGTCGACGAACTTCTGCGTCAGGGCCGGCACGAACTCCATGCCCGAGAAGCCGACCAGGTGCTGGCCGCCTTCGTAGGAGATCAGCTCGACGCCATTTGCGGCTGCGATCGCCGCATGCTGGCTGATGCGTTCGGCCAGCGGGCCTTCGATCTCTGCGCGGCAGGCATCCAGGATCTGGTCCGTGCTCATCGCCAGAACGGTCCACAGGTTCGCCGGCGAGCCCAGGTCGATGCCGAAGTAGGGCGCGATCGCGAGCGCGTCGGTGAACTCCGCGGCAGCCCCGAAGTCGAGCAGCACCTCGCTCGTCCAGGGATTGCCGTACTGGGCGCCGAGCACGCAGACCAGCTCGGGTTTCGATCCGCCGAGGACGTCGAAGGTCTGCTTGAAGATCTGGAATACCTCCGTTGCGCGCTTCGAGTAGAAGTGCAGACGCGCCTGGAAGGAGTCTCCAGCCAGGCCCTGGGCGATGCCTTGGGCTTCGGCCCATAGAGCCTGGGGGAAGATGCTGTTCCAGACCTCGTTGCTGTATTCGACGTAGAGCTTGCGGCCGGGCTCCATCTGCGTGGCCCACAGGCGCGCGGTGTGGCGCACGAATTCGTCGTCGGCCAGGTGCGGGATGTTGATCCAGGCGTTGGCATCGAGCTCGTTGACCAATTGGGTCATGTGCTCGAAGGCCACGCCGCGCGTGGTGGCCTGAGTGTAGGTGCGCGGCGTGGGGCGCTGCTTCCAGCTCGACAGGGGCGATTCGTTGATGCGGCCCCAGTTCATGAAGCGCAGGGTCTGGAAGGACCCGAGGCGCTCGAGGAACAGCGGGTGGAACGGCTGCTGCTCGTAGCTCTGCTCGAAGCCGGGCATGACCAGGCGCACGTTGCGGATCGGATCCGCGGGGTCACTCTGATTGATCTTGAAGAAGATGCCCGCGGGGCTGGGCTTGACCAGCAGGCTGGCCTGGCCCGGCGACGATTCGATCAGCTTGGCGTCCATGCCGAACTCGACCTGGCCCTGGCCATCGAAGAAGCAGCGATACACGCCGCCCGGGTAATGGCCGCCGATCTCGCGCAGCATCAGGGTCGCCGCGGCTTGCCCGGGCTTGAGCAGCGGCCAGCCGTGGCGATCGGTGGCGATCGGTACGCCTGTGTCCCAGACCGACATGCTGTTCGGCAGCTGGGCGATCCAGGGCCGCGCGTGCTTGAACACGTCGACGAAGACCCAGGCCGGCGCCCAGTCGGCGACCATGTCCAGGTTGATGCCGATTTCTGCCTGCTGCTGGGGCAGGCCGGCTGCGTGCGCTTCGACCCGGCGCAGCCCGCTCTTTTCGAGCAGCCAAGGAGCGGTCAGGGTCAGGGCTAGCGCCACCGTCAGAGCCCCCATGCTTCGAGCGATCATCGAGATTCCTTCCTTCAAGTCTCCGTACCCTCGGTCCCCGTAGGGAGGGACCACGGGTTGGCATTCGGCCGTGGGCGGGGCCCGGCTTGAGCTGAATCGCTTCGCCCGGCAAGGACCGCAGGAAGTTTTTTCCGGCACACGGACCCACGGGCCCGGCGTGTGACGCCCCCTCCGCCCGAGCCCCACTGCCCGGACTCGCTGCCCGCCCGGCATCGCTACCCGCCCGGCATCGCTACCCGCCGGACGGCAAATGTCGCGGCCCGGGCTCAGCCCGGGCCGCCCTGGATCGAAAGCCTGCGAGCACAGCGGCGCGCAGCTCTTGCCTGCGGTCAGCTGCCGACGGTCGCTTCGAGCGCGTTCGAGAGCCCGAGACCCAGGGGGCCGACCCAAGCCATCACACCGGCCCACTGGAAGTAGAGCTTGAGGCCCGCCAGGTTGGGGTTGGATGGGATCGCGATGGTCTGGCTGCCGGCGCCTACGGAGTTGGCCACGCTGGGCAGCAACCAGCCCCCGCCGACCCTGAGGGTGCAGCCCGGGGAGCCGAAGACGGACAGGTCGAGCGGCAGGGGCAACCCGTAGAAGTCTAGCTTGGTGGTCGAGGCGAACAGATACAGCTGCTGCCACCACGGGCCGCCGCTGAGTGTCACCTGGAAGCTCGCACCCACCTTGGGCGTGCCGCTCGAGCCGATGCTCAGGCCGTAGCAACCCTGCCCATAGGTCGACACGGCGGGGTTGACGATCGGGCCGCTGCCGCCCTGCTGCATCGAATCCCAGTCCAAGAGCGCCCGGAATTTATGGGCGGAGGTCAGCGGCTGCTCCATCCACTCGAGGTGCCCCCAGCTGCCCCAGGAGGTGTAGCTGCCGCACAGGGTGTAGGGCACCATGGTTTTGCCGCCGGCGCCTTTCCAGGCGTCGAGGTAGGTCCTGTAGAGGGCGTACATGCCCGGATCGCGGTTGACCTCCACCAGCTTCTGGACCAGCTGGGTGTTGCTCTGGGCGCCGTAGGTGCCGACCAGATGCTGACCGCCTTCGTAGGCGATCAGGGTCAGGCCGCGGGCGTTCGTGTTCTGGGCGTTCTGCTGCATGGCCGGAAGAACGTGGCTCAGAACCTCCTGGCGGCATTCTTCGATGATCTGGGCGTTGCTCTTCGAAACCGTGGCCAAAAGGTTCTGGGGCTCGCCGAAGGAGTGCCCGAAGTAGGGGGCGATCGCGTAGGCATCGGCCTTGGTGGAAGCCTGCTTCCAGTCCATCACGATCACGCCCAGGGCCGGGTTGGCGCTCTGGGAGGCCAGCACGCGCACGATCCGATCGAGGGCCTGGGCGCCGCCCAAAGCCTGCCATTCCTGCCGGAAGAGCTCGAAGATCTGCACCGAGCGCTCCGAGTACCACTTCATCGCAGCGTTGTACGGATTGGAATCGAGCCCCAGGGCCGTGCCCTGGGTGCGGGCGTGCTCGAAGGCCGGGAAGGCCGAATTCCAGACCTCGTTCGAATACTCGATGAAGATCGGCAGGCCGGGCTCGAGGCGCTGGTAGCACAGGCGCGCGAACTCGCGGATGAAGTCGTTCGTGGCCGTGTGGGGCAGGCAGAACCAGGGCGCCTTGTCGGTTTGGTTGGCCAGCTCGCACATGTACTCGACACACACGCCCGTCTCACCGCTCTGCGTCCAGGTGCTGGGCGTCGGGCGCTGCCACCAGTTCTGCAGCGGCGTGTAGTTGGTGTTCTGCCATTGCATGAAGCGCAACACACCGAAACGCTCCAGGCGCTGCAGGAGCAGCGGGTGGAACAGGGTCGTCTGGTAGCTCTGCTCGAAGCCCGGCAGGATCACGCGGATGTTGCGCACGTGGTTGCCGGCCTGGCCCGCGGTGATCTTGAGGTGGATGCCGTTGTCCGAGGGGCTGACCCAGATGCGATCGTGCCCAGGCAGGCGCTGGATCAGGCTCGCGTCGCTGCCGTAGACGATCGTCCCGACCCCGTCGTAGAACACGTCGTATTCGCCGGCCGGATAGTGGCCGTCGATCTCCTTGAACATCAGCGTGCCCGCGGCCTGGCCGAAGCTCAGGATCGGCCAGCCGTTGGCGTCCACGTTGAGCGGCGCCCCGGTGTTCCAGGGCGAATTGGTCCCGGGCAGCTGCGGGATCCAGGGGCGCGCGTTCTTGATCGCGTCGACGAAGACCAGGGTCGGGTTCCAGTCCTTGAGCTCGTCGAGGTTGATGCCGAGCGGGCCGGCATCGGCCTTGGGGTTGGCGCTTCCCTGGGCGGGGCTCGGCAGTGCCATCCCAATGGAGCAGTGAGCGAACAGGAGCCAGGCCAGCGCGCGGAGGGCGGAGCAGTGCTTCGGGAGGGGCATGGGGCGCGCGATCGCCCGCTGAGCAGCGGGACGGGGAAACGGGGGATCGTGGGGAGGCTGCGACCCTAGCGGCCGGGTGACCGGCCGCAGCGCCGGTTCGCCGGCGGGGGCGCCTCTCGGGCGAGAATTGGGCCGGCCCCAGGAACGGGCACGGCCGCCGGCGCAGCTTGCCGCTCGGCGGAGTCCGATCCAATCTTGTCAGGGCCGAAATCTCGACAGATCAGCTCAGGCCAACCGGAAACGGTCCCGGAAGGGGGCCCGATCGCACCACTAGATCCCCGCCTGGGAAGAAGTTTCGCACCTCGCGTGGGATTTCGCCACAAATCCTCCTTCCGGGCCGCCGGAGGTTTTGTCCCGGCCCGAATTTGGCCGGGCGGGGGCGCCTCGGACCCGGGCTTCGATCGCTGGCTGCCCCCGTCGCTCGGGTGAGGGTGGGGGCTCCCGCGGAGGCCACCAGCTCCGGTCGGAGGGGCCCCTCGGCGTCGAGCTCAACGCGTCACGCCCGGCCGGGCCGCGCGGTCGCCGCGCCTCCGAAACCGCGCCGGGCGCCCTCCCCGGATGGGGGGGCGCCCGGCGACCGCCGCGGGCTTGCGCGACCCGTCGAGGTGGGCGGGGCGCGGGCCCCCGCAGGCCTTCAGGGCAACAGGTCGAGCCGCATGCCCTGGCTGAATTCGATGCCCAGCACGTTCTGGGCCGGGTTGACCGCGGCCCACTGGGTGAAGGCGTCGAGGCCCGCCAAGTTCGGATTGGCGGGGATCGGCAGGGCCTGGGTCGCCCGGCCACCGCCGTCGCTGACGCCCGTGTAGAGCGTGTCCACCGCGGCGTAGAGGCTGCAGGTCGGGGCGAACAGCACGCTCAGGTCGAGCGGCAGGGTCAGGAACGTCCAGGCGCTGTCGCTGAACCCCAGGATGGCGAACACCGGCGTGTTCGGCAGGGCGCCGGAAAGCTGCAGGCCGAAGGCCGCGTTGCCGAGCTTGGCCTGTCCCAGGGGGGCGATGTCGAGGCTGCCGCAGCCCTTGCCGAAGTGCGACACGCCGGTGGCGGCCTCTGACCACTTCGAGAGCGCTTGGTACTTGGGCGCCTGGGCCAGGGGGATGTCCTGGTGCTCCAGGACGCCGTAGTAGCCCCACTGGTTGTACTCGCGGCAGGAGACGTAAGCGGTCATCAGGTCGCCGCCCGAAAGCGCCGCCCAGCGATCCAGGTAGGCGCTGTAGATGTCGCCCATGCGCTGGTCCCGATTGGCCGCGGTGAACTTTTGGTTCAGGATCTGGTTGCCCGTGAAGGGCCCCTCGGCGACCATGCGCTGGCCGCCTTCGGAGGCGATCAGGCGCAGGCCGCGCGCGTCGGCCACGACTTTGTTCTGGGTGATCCAGCCGCTGACGGTGGTGTTGACGTCCTGTTCGCAGGTGTCGAGGATCTGGGCCACGGTCTTGGTCAGTGTCTGCGCCGCTTGGCTCGGGGAGCCCAGCTCGCCGCCGAAATAGGGCGCGATCGCCAGGGCGTCGGCCTTCTGGTAGGCGTTCTGGAAGTCGAGCGTCCAGATCGACGGGCCGGTGAAGGCGGCCATGCCGCCGAGCACCTTGACCAGGCGCGTCTTCTGGGCGCCGAAGACCTGGTCGAAGATGTCGAAGATCTCGACCGCGCGCTTGCTGCCCCAATTGTTCTGGGCGATCCACGGGTCGTTCGAGTAGCCCGCGATCAGGCCTTCGAGCTGGGCGTGCACGCCCTGGCTGTAGATCGCATTCCAGACCTCGTTGGAGAACTCCAGGTAGATGTCCAGGTCGGGATCCAGGTTGTCGCGCAGCAAGAGTGCCATGCTCGTCACGAAGTCGTCCGTGGCCAGGTGCGGCACGTTGACCCAGGCGTGCTTCTGGGTCTGGTTGGCCAGGGCCACCACGTACTCGAGGGCCACGCCCTTGTCGGTGGCCTGCGAGAAGGTGTTTGGGGTCGGACGCTGGGCCCAGGTCGAGAGCGGCGAGTCGTTGATGCGCAGCCAGCGCATGAAGCGCAGCAGGCCGTAGGGCTTGAGGCGCTCGATGAACAGCGGGTGGAAAGGCTCGCTCTGGTAGCTGTCCAGGAACCCGGGCATCACCACGCGGATGTTGCGCACCGGATCGCTCGTGTCGCTGGCGATCAGCTTGAGGAAAATGCCGCCGTTGCCCTGGGTGACGTTGAGCTCGATCTTGCCGGGCTGCTTGGTCAGCACGCTGGCGTTGCCGCCGAAGACCAGGTCGCCGGTGCCCTCGTACAGGCAGGTGTAGACGCCGGCCGGGTACTTGCCGTCGATATCGAACAGCATCAGCGTCGCCGCCGCCTGGCCGGGGGCCAGCAGGGGCCAGCCTTCGGGGGTGGTCGCCAGGGGCTGGCCGGTGTCCCAGGGGGAGTCCCAGGCCGTGGTCTGGGGCACCCAGGGGCGGGCGTGCTTGAACACGTCCACGAAGACCCACTCGGTGCTGTAGTCGAGGACGTCGGTCAGATTGACCCCCAGGCGTTCCGCGGCTCCGCCGGGGGCCTGCTGGGCGGCGGCGGGCAGGGCGCCGAGGCCGAGGGCCAGGGTCAGAAAGGTCGGGAGGGCGGGCAAGCGAAGGCGGTTCATCGGGCGCATTGGGTCAGGCGACGTCGGCACACGGGTGGCCCCCGGGGAAGCAATCTCTCCCACTTCAAGTCTAGCCCCCCCCAGTGCAGTCGCCGGCGCGGCCTGCGGTCGCAGGGGGGCTGGTCCAAGCAGGGGAGGCTAGGGAGGGGAGGCTAGGGAGGGAAGCGCCGCCTGGGAAGGGCGGCTTGCGGGGAGCTTTTGCGCGGGGCCCGCCTGCGGGGCGCGGGTCTGATCGCCGGAGGCGCTCGGCGCGCTTCGATCGGGGTTGGGCCCGGCAGACCTCGGAGCTTCAAGGCGCCGCACCGGCCCTGGCGGCTGGCGGGGCGGGATCTGCGGCCCGGTCGGAGCCCGGCAGGGCCCCGTCCGGAACTCGGGTCGTCCGCCTGCCCCGGGGGTGGCTCCGGCCTGGAGGGGCGGGCGGGCGGACCGGCGGATCGGGGACCGGCGGGGTACGATCGACCCGGGTGCCGACGGGCTCCCTGGCGCCCCCCCCGCCGCTCCGCTGGGCGAATAGCCATGGCTTCAGCGAAATCCTGGCCCAAGGAACTCGTTTCCTGGCCTGGGCGTCCTCGGATGACTAGACAGCCACCTCGGGGCCCGAGTCTGGGCCCCGACGGCCCTGCCTTCCCCGCCCCGTTCCCCGCGGCCGCTCGCTCGGAGCGGCCGTGGACCGCCCGCCGGGCCCCCCGCCCGCCGGCTCCCTCCGCCGTCCCTGCTCCCCGTAGCCCCCCCGGCGGCGCAGGGCCCCCGGCCGGCCGCCCAAGCCCCACCCCGCGACCCCTTCCCCACCCGACCGAATGAAACGTCTGCTGACCTGGTTGGCGCTCGCCTGCTCCAGCCTCCCGGCCCTGGCCCAATCCAACGTGATCCCGGGCACCGACGTGTCGCTGGGCATCCTGGAGGGCCTGCAAGCCGTCAACCGCTCGGGCAGCTTCCCGAACGGCCTCAACGCGGTGGCCATGGCCACCACCTCCTGCAACAAGGGCAGCGTCAACGTGCCCTGGCTGCCGCCGATGCAGGAGAACCATCCCTTGATCGGCTTCATGCTGGTGCGCCAGGAACCGGGCGCCACGCGCATCGTCCAGGTCAGCGACTACAGCTTCGTCAAGCACGGCTTCTTCGCGCTCTCGAACAGCCAGTGCACCCCCTGTCAGAACCCGAGCTCCGGCAACTTCCTGGGCGTCGGCTGCTCGGACACCTACGCCATCCAGAACAACGCGGACAACTTCTACCTGGGGCCGCCGCAGGAGATCAACGCCTGGCTCGGCGAGTGGGAGGCGACCTGCTCGTTCTTCGACAAGGGCCTGACCCCCACGCCGCCCTTCGATTGCGATTCCCAGCGTTCCTACTCCCTGAACCAGTCCCAGAGCCTGGGGCCTATCGGCAACCGCGTGCGCGTGCCGGACGCCGAGCTCAACAAGCCCGGAGCGAGCTTCTTCTACGCCTCGCACTACGTGATCCGCGGCGAGCCGGAGGCCAATCGCAACAACAACATCGGCTCGCGCCCCACCAACCCGAGCTGGTCCGGCTCCAAGTGGAACTTCAGCAACGGCGGCGCCCTGACCGAAGGCACCGTGCTGAACCGCTGGACCGGCGCCACGGTCAACTCGGGCACCAACGGCACCAACGACGGCCGCGTGTACGTGGCGGTCAAAGTCACCGGCCCCGTCAACGGTCTGTACCACTACGAGTACGCCCTGCACAACCGCGACAACCATCGCCAGGTCGGCGAGCTGCGCCTGCCGATCTGCCCGGGCACCGAAATCCTGAACCCCGGCTTCAAGGACGTCGACTTCGTGGGCGCCAACGACTGGACGCCCTCGGTCCAAGGGAGCCAGCTGGTGTTCGCCTCCAACGGCAACGGTCTGGCCTGGAACCAGATCTACAACTTCTGGTTCGACTCGCCCAGCGCGCCCACCAGCGGCAACGCGACCCTCGCGGCCCTGCTGCCCGGGCCCGGAGCGGCCAGCTTCGATGTCCTGACCAGCGTGCCCGGCAACAGCTACACGCTGCAGACCGGCCTGGGTTGCGCCAACGGCGCGCCGGGCGTGCTGCGCGCCAGCTCCCAGCCGACCCTCGGCAACGCCGGCTTCCAGGTGCTCGGCCAGGGCCTGAGCGCCAACGCGCCCGCCGTGCTGTACGGCAGCCCGCTGGCCGGCAACCTGGCTCTGGGCGGCGCCTGCGTGGTGCACCTGGGCGGCAATTTCGGCGCCGAGATCCTGACCTACGGCAGCGCCGTCACCAACGCCAGCGGCGCGCTGGCCTTCCCCTTCCCGATCCCCAGCAACCCGGCCTTCTCCGGGCTGACCTTCGAGCTGCAGGCCCTGGTGGTGCCGAGCGGCGGCGGTCCGCTGCTCGGGGTCGCCGAACTCAGCAACGGCCTGCGCGTGCGCCTGGGCTCGGCGATCGGCTGCCTGTGATCGCCGGGCGGGCCGAAGGGCCCGCCCCAGCGGGCCGCCTCGGGCGGCCCAGACCGACGGGGGCCGCTCGCCGCGGCCCCCGTGCATTTCGGGAGCTGTTGACGGGCTGAGGAAAACTTCGGCCCGGGCGCGGCCAGAGCCGCCCTGCTTGCTCCGGCTGTCAGCGCGGCAAGCCGCGCTGATCGAGGAAGCGCTCGAGATCGGCCCAGTCGGCGCCGTGGGCGTCGCTGGCGCGGCGCGCGGCGTTGTCGCGCGCCGTGGCGAGGTCGCCCAGCAGGGCCTGGATCCAGCACAGCAGCAGGCGCGGTTCCTCGGCGCCGGGGTGGGCGGCGAGCGCCTCGATGGCGCGGTTGGCCAGGCTTTGGGCCTGCTGCTCGGCCCGCTCCCCATCGCCGTCGGCCAGCAGGGCCAGCCCGCGCGCCAGGCTCAGCTCGAGTTCGCGCTCGCGGCCCAGGGCGGCCTGGGCGCCGGCCAGCTTGTCGAGCACGGCCAGGGAGCGCGGCGCTTCCTTCCGGGCCCGCTCGAGGCGCGCCAGGGCGCTCTCGGCGCGGCCCA
>JBILNK010000092.1:0-16583 GCA_044375105.1 Planctomycetota bacterium | reverse complement strand
CCGACCAGGATCGGCAAGGGGGTCAGGGCCGGCGAGAGATCGAGCAGCAGCTCGCCCAGCGCGCTCGGGCCGGCCAGGCCGTAGCCGGGCAGCGGCAGGCCGCAGGGGAAGTTCGGCGTCGCGCCGAAGGACAGGGACAGCAGGCACAGGGCGCCGCTGGGCACGACGTCCAGGGGGTCGTCCAGGCCGAAGGACAGGCTGCTGCCGGGGGTCAGCGCGCCGCCCAGATAGAGCAGCGAGCCGGGCGGGTTGATGCTGCAGCCGTAGGCCAGCACGCTGCCGGGGCAGCCGCCCTGGAAGGTCTGGCCGAGGTTGGCGGCCCCGGGGCTCTGCGCGGCAGGGCCGGCCCAGCTGGCGAAGGCGCTCGCGCTGGAGCCGCTGCCCTGGCGCTGGAGCGATTGGCCGATCGGCGTCGTGGTCGGCTCCTGGACGCCGATATCGCTGGACAGGAGGCCGTTGGCGGGACCTCCCACGGCCACGAAGCTGCCCTCGTAGCTCAAGAACTCCAGCACGACACCGCCCGGACCCACCAGGGCCAGGCCATCGGGCGAACCGTTCTGCAGGCCCGCGAAGGGGAAGCTCAGCGCGCCGGCGCAGCCGCCCAGATCGGGCAGCAGACCGCTCAGGTTGACGGTCTGGTAGCTGGCGCCGCCGGTGCCGTTGTAGGCCACCAGCTGATAGCCAGCGAGGTTCAGGCCGGCGGGGCCAGCGACCTCGACGAATTCGCCGACGTCGGTGCCGCTGTTGTCGTAGTGCAGCTCGTTGATCCAGGGGGCCGCCAGGGCCCCGGAGGGCAGCACCTGCACCTGCAGGTCAGCGCTCTTCAGGCCTTCGAGGGCCGGGCTGACCACGCTCGACACGGCGTAGAAGCGCGTGCCCGGCAGCACCCCGGTGTCGAGGAACGTGGTGGCCGCGATCGGGCCCGGCGTCAGCTTGGTGTAGGGGCCCCCGGGGGAGTTCGAGCGATAGACCTCGTAGCCGACCAGAGCCGGCGTGGCGACCGGACTCCAGGACAAGGCCACCTTGCCGACGCAGGTCTGCGCCGACAGGCCGCTCGGGGCCGGCGGCAGCTGGACCCCGCCGCAGGCATCCTGGAAGGTCTGTCCGACGCTGGCGACGCCGAAGGTCGACAGCGTCGGACCGCTCCAGGTGAAATCGCCGGAAACCTTGCCACTGCCGACCTTCTGCAGGGATTCGAACTCCGAGCCCACGCTGCTCTCGGAGACCCCGATGTCCACGGAGGTCAGGCCGATCGCCGGGCCCGAGGTGGCCAGGATGATGCCTTCATAACTCAGGAATTCGATCGGCACACCGAGCGGATCGACCAGGGCCAGTCCGTCCGGGGACCCGTTCTGCAGGCCGGGGAACAGGAAGCTCCTGACGCCCAGGCAATTGCCTTGATCGGGCAGGGAACCGCTCAGATCGAGGGAGGCGTAGCTGGCGCCATCGCCGCCGTTGTAGGCCACCAGCTTGTAGCCGGCGAGGCTCAGCCCGGCTTGCCCGGCGACCTCGACGGCTTCGTTGAGGTCGGCGCCGTTGTTGTCGTAGTGGAGCTCGTTGATCCACACGTTGGCGCCGCTCGGTGCGCCTGTGCCGTAGACGATCGCAACCCACTGGGGATTGTCGATGAAGGGGTTGCGATTGCCTTGGAAGGCGAACACCGCGTCGTTGCGCTCCACCTCCTTGGCGTCCGGCGGATCCTGTTGGTGCCATTGCAGCAGCACGCTGCGCATGCCCATGTAGGCCACCGACAGGTTGCTGCCGGTGTTGGAGGCCGCGATCAGGCTCTCGTCGTCGGTCAGGATCAGGTCCGGCTCGGCGGCGCCGGTCAAGCCGTGGCTGCCGCCTTCATAGCGCAGATCCATGTAGAGCAGCGCGCGCGCCACGTCGCCGCGCCGGCCGGACCAGGCCTCCCAGGTGCCCGGGGTTCCGAAGCCGTTGGTCCAGTTGCTGAAGCCCGGGTAGGTGCCGGAGCCGCCGCCGCTGCCGTTGGTGTCGAGCGTGGTCTTCTCGGAGCAGCTCGGATTGCAGTTGCGGAAGGGCTTGTTGCCGCGCTCGCTGTTGTAGAGCGAATCGCACAGGAACAGGGCGTGGCAATCGCTGAACGGGTAGTTGCTGGCGTTGTCGTCGGGGAAGCCGTAGCTCGAGGGCCAGCTGTGCTCGCGGTCGTAGAACGAATTGCCGCCCCCAGCTTTCGGGTAGGCGGCGTTGCGGTACAGGTCCAGGATCGTGCCGGGGTCGGCGGGATTGGTGTCGGCGGCCTCGAGGATGTCCCAGGTGTCCGTGGAGGTGGACGTGAACGGGAACCGCTGGTGGTCGTCGATCAGTGCATGCAGGCTGGCGCGCAGGGCCGGCCCGCTCGAGGTGTCGACCCCCGCGTAGTAGCCGGGGGGCGCCTGGGCAGCGAGGGTGGCCAGGGGGCCGGCCAGCAGCAGGAGTAGCGCCGGGGAGAATCGCATGGGGGCGGGGGACGGAGGCGGGGCGGGGGACGGAGGCGGGACGGCGGGACGGCGGGCGGAGGCGGGACGGCGGGCCGACGCAAGGCCCGAGATTCTCGCCGAGCGGGGGCGCGCTGGGCAGCCCCCCCCGGGGCAGGCGAGGCGCGCAGGTCCCAAACGGCCCGGGCCCACGCCGCCCGGACGAGCCCACCGGCGGGCCCCGGCCCCCGCTGCGGCCGGCGCTCCTTCGACCCGGCCCCGCAGGGGAGCGAGCGGCGAGCCGCCGCGCGCTCGCACCGCTCCCTGGGGCTCGGCTGCCCCGAGCGGGTCGCTAGGCTGCCGACATGGCCTCCATTCCCCCGCTGCGTCTGTCGCCCCTGGCGCTGCTGCTCCTGCCCCTCTTCGCCGCCGGCTGCCGCAGCGAACCCAAGCAAGCTGCACTCGAATCGGCGGCCGGCATCGAAATCGCGCCCCAGCCCTACACGGCCCAGCAGATGCGCGCCGCCCATCCGGTCGGCACCTACACGGTCTATCGCGTGGCCGCCGCGGGCCAAGCCACCCTGACCCGGCGCACGACCTGGGAGCTATGCGACGAACACGGCTGCGCCCTGGTCAACAACGAGTGGATCGAGGGCAGCCCCGAGGCCAGCCGCGAAACCCGCGCGCGCTTCGGCTGGGACGAGCTGCGCGACCACGCCTCGTTCCCCGCCGGGGTCACCGAGATCCGCGAGGAATCGATCCAGGTCGGCGCCGGGCGCTTCGACTGCTGGCTGTATCGCTTCGTGGAGCCCTCCGAGCAGGCCGATCAGCCGGCGGCGGAGAACAGCTTCTGGTTCGCCAAGCACAGCGCCGGATCGCCGGTGCGCTATCAGGTGCGGGTCGGCGGCGAGCTGATCTTCGACATGGAACTGCTCGAGACGAACCGCCGCCGGAGCTGACCGGCCGAAACCCAGAAGGCCGGGCGGAAACCCGGGCGGAGCGGGTCCGCGCTGCCCGCACGTGCTGGGCCGCCCGACCCTGGGCCGTGGGCGGCCGCGGCCGCTATCCTGCGCGCCATGAACGGCCAGAGCGCAGCGCTTCCCCCGCGCCCCACCGACCAGAGCAACGGCGGCCGCCTGGCGGAGCTGCCGATCGACGGCTACGGCATCCGCGCCGTGCACAGCCACCGCGCCGAGTGCCCGCGCGCCGCGGCCTTGGGCTGCAGCGTGACCGTGTTCGAGCCGGAGACCGAGCGCGGCGAGCGCCCGCCCGCGCAGGACGGCGTGCTGGCGGAGCGGCCGGCCCGCCGGCCTCTGGCGGCGCTCAGCGCCGAGGCCCGGCGCGCCTTCGCCGGGGCCTTCGGCGAGCACTCCCCGTCGCTGTACCAGTCGCACCCCTACCTGCTGGTGCTGCTCCCGGACGGCCGCGCCCTGGGCCTGCTGGCGGCCACGCCGGAGCGCGGCCTGGTGCAGGTCCTGAAGGACGGCGTCGAATTCGCCTTCGAAGGCGCGCCCTTCGAGCTCTATCGCATCGAGGGCCCGAGCCCCCAGGCGGTGACCCAGGCGCTCAGCGAACTGATCGGGCTGCCTGCGGAGCCGCCCGAGTGGGCCCTCGGCTACCACCAGTGCCGCTGGTCCTACGAGAGCGCCGAGGAAGTGCGCCGCGTG
Source organism: Planctomycetota bacterium (assembly GCA_044375105.1). GTDB lineage: Bacteria > Planctomycetota > UBA1135 > UBA1135 > JBIKLM01. Next base: position 12,499 of record JBILNK010000092.1, on the reverse strand, counting down.
GTGGGCGAGTTCAAGCGCCGGGATCTGCCCCTGGCGGCGATCTGGTTCGACATCGACTACATGGACCGCTGGCGCGTGTTCACCTGGTCGGAGCAGCGTTTCCCCGATCCGGCCGGGCTGCTGGCCGAGCTGCGCGCGCAGGGCGTGCGCACGGTTGCGATCCTCGATCCCGGCGTGGCCATCGCCGCGGATTATTCGGTTTATGCAGAGGGCCTGACCGGCGACCATTTCGTGACCCTCGAGGACGGCCGGCCCGCGGCCGGGCGGGTCTGGCCAGGCTTGTGCCACTTCCCCGACTTCAGCCGCGCCGAGACGCGCGCCTGGTGGGCCGGCTTGGTGCGCGAGCTCTTGGCGCGCACGCCGCTCGACGGCCTGTGGTGCGACATGAACGAGCCGGCCGTGTTCCGCACGCCGACCAAGACGCTGAGCCCGCGGGCGCGGCACCGCGGCCTGTCCGGCGGCAGCCACGGGCGCTTCCACAACCTCTACGGGCAATGGATGGCCGAGGCCACGCGCCAGGGCGCCCTGGCGGCCCGGCCGGGCGAGCGTCCCTTCGTGTTGACCCGCGCCGGACACCTGGGCGCGGCGCGCTTCGCGGCCACCTGGACCGGCGACAACCAAGCGCGCTGGGAGGACCTGGGCTGGGCCGTCTCGATGGTGCTGTCCCTGGGCCTGTGCGGACAGCCCTTCAGCGGCCCCGACGTGGGCGGATTCTTCGGCGATCCGGAGCCCGAACTGTTCGAGCGCTGGTTCGAGCTGGGGCCCTACCTGCCGTTTTTCCGCGGCCATTCGGACAAGGGCTCGTGCCGCAAGGAGCCCTGGTCCTTCGGGCCCCGCGTGGAAGCCAGCGTGCGCGCCAACCTGCAGCTGCGCGAAACGCTGCGTCCGCGGCTCGGGCGCCTGATGGCCGAGGCCGCGCGCACGGGGCTGCCGGCGGCCCGGCCCCTGTTTTTCGCCGCCCCCGGACGCGCCGATCTGGCCGCGGTCGGCGATCAATTCCTGCTGGGCGACGATCTGCTGGTGGCGCCGGTGCTCGAGCGCGGCGCGCGCGAGCGGCGCGTGGTGTTCCCGCCGGGCCGTTGGCGCGCTCTGTGGCCGGAGCACGGCGCGCCGGACGAGCGCTTCGACGGCGAAGACGGCGCGCGGACCCTGCCGGCGCCCCTCGGCCGCGCGCCGGCCTTCTTGCGCGAGGACGCGAGCCTTTGAGCCCTCGAGCGGGCCTAGACCCGTGTCGGGCGCGGGTCGAGCGTTCGCCGGCTGGACCTTGACCTGCCTCGCTCCGCACCGCACGAGCGAACGACGCGCAGGGCCCCCGGCGTTCTGAGCTGCTGCCGCAGAGCTCCGATCAGAGCTCCCTCATCACGCGACGCAGCTCCAACAGGCCTTTCTCCATGCGCCGGCCGCTGTGTTCGTCGAGCCAGACCAGGCCCATCCAGCGGTACACCGGATTCCAGCCGAGGTCCCCGCTCTCGATCCAGGTGACCTCCACCATGCGCACCTTGTTTTCGAGCTGCCGCGCCTGGAAGGTCATCTGGGAAGGCGGACGCCGAGGCTCCTGGAAGCTGAGCTCGACGCCGGATTCCTCGTCGTAGCGCGTGATGCGCAGCTCGCCGGTGCCGAGGCGTGGCCCGCGCCAGCGCCGGAAAGCCGATTCCCCCATCGGGTCGTCCGAGAGCGTGACCGAAAGGCCCGGGTCTTGCCTGTTGGTGAAGGGGCTCCAGTCGTCCCAGGTGGCGAGGTCTCCGACCACCGCATAGACATCCTCGGGCACGCCGTGCATCTCGAGGGACCGCTGGACCTCGAAGTGCGAAGGCATGAGCAGGCCCAAGCCTCCGAGCAGGGCGACGATGGTCAGCAGGGCCTTGAGCAGGAATTGCAGCATGGGGAGGTCGGACCCGGGAAAAGCCCGGAGGCGCTAGTTCGCGGCAAGCGCCTGGATGTCTTTCGACCGTTTCGGTCAAGATCTGTGAGTTCGGGGCCCCATGAGCGCCCAGCCCGCCGCGAAAAAGCTCGGTCGAGGCCCCCGAACCGGGGCTTCCAGAGCTGGTAGCACGGTTGGCCGGTGGGGCGTCCCAGTCCTGGGCCGCGCTCATGGGGCGGCTCGGCTCGCTGGTTCTGAGAGCGGTGCGTGGGCAGGGGCTGAAGGAGTCCGAACAGCAGGACGTTTTCCGGGAGACCTGGCTGTCGCTGCCTGCCCATCTGCGGCTGCTGCGGGACTTGGGCGGCCCCGCCCAAATGGGTGGCGGTCGACGCGCGGCGGCCTGCCTAGGCCCTGGTCCGTGGCTGCCGGGCGCGCCGGAACCCGGAGCAGGTCTGGGGCGGGTCCGAAGCGGGCGCCCGGGCCCCGGCGCACCCGCCACGGCGGAGCGCGCGCTTCCGGCGGACGACGCGGCCGTCCAGGGGGCGGTCCAGAGGGCCCCCCCGCCGGCACCCGGCGCCGACCTGCCAGGCTGCGCCCGGAGCCTGTTGGGCGCGGTCGTGACGGCCCTAGGGGCCAGCCTGGCCGAGCGGCCTCCCTGTCCCGCGGCCCGGCCGGCCCTGCGCAGGCAACGCGTCCGCTCGAAGCGGCGCTCGTCCCAGGCCGGACCCTGCGAGGCCGATCTGGCCCTGATGGACAGCGGCACCCGGGCGGGCCAGGTCTGCGCCCGGGATCCGTCAGCCGACGCCCGAGCACGGCGCCTGCAGCCTGTCCTACGGCGGGGTATCGGCCGTGGTGCCGATCGAGTTCAACGGAGGCTTCCGCATCCCGGCACCGTCTGCGGGTCCCGCTTCGCCGTGCCTGGCACTCCACGGCGCGCACCTTGGTCGAAGGGACGGGTTCCGAGGGCCGCTCTAGATGGCGCTCGCCGGCGGCCCGAGCCGCCCGAAAGCCCCGCTGGGCAAGGAAAGCAGCGGGGCCCGCGTCCCTTGCCAAGGCCGCCTGGACGGGCTGGACATGCTCCTGTCACCCGACCCGCCTTGGCGGCGATGGCCGCTTCGGATGAAGGTCGAGGAGGACCCGAAGCCCCCGTTCGTACTCCCGAACCGAGATTTTCTGGCCTCGCCGGATCCGCTTCGGGCCGACCAAAGGGCTGATTTTGGGATGCTGGCAGGCCTTCGCTCCCGGATGCCCCCGCCCATGACGCTGCCCCTGCGCCTGGCCCTCGCCCTCGGGCTGCTGGCCGAACTCGGCCTCGCCCAGAACCCTGCCCCCAGCCCGATCTCGATCGCGGACTTCGCCCGGCTGGTGCGGGTCGCGGATCTCGAGCTGGCTCCTGACGGCGCCAGCGCAGTGGCCGAGCTGCTGCGCATCGATGGCGATCCGCTGGCGCGCGACGCAAAGGGGCGCTATCGGCGTTCCCTGTGCCACTTCGATCTGACCCAACCGGGCCGGATGCGCCCGCTGACCCACGGAGAGCGCGACGCGCGGGACCCCGCGATCAGCCCGGATGGGCGCTGGCTGGCCTTCGTGCGCGCCGGCGAAGGCGAAGGCGAAGCGGCGGGCATCGATCAGGTCTGGCTGCTGCCTCTCGACGGCCCCGGCGAGGCGCGCCAGCTGACCCAGAACGAGCTGGGCGCGGCACAGCCGCGCTGGTTCCCGGACAGCCAGCGGCTGTTGGTCTCGACGCGCTGGCCCGCAGCGCGCCTCGCGGAGCCGCCGCCCTACGCCCGCCCGGCGGCGGGCGAGCTCGAGCGCCTGCGCCTGCGCCAACCGCGGCCCGAGCCGGAGCCGAACAGCGCGGGTGCGGAGCAGGCCCCGCGGCCGAGCCCCGCGGACGCCGCTGGCTGGGCCGCCTGGCTGGCGGAGTCGGAAGCGCAAGCCGACCCCCGCTTGGTCGCACGCCGCAACTTTCAGGGCGAGAGCGCCCTGGCCGGCGAGCTGGAGGTCGAGCGCCTCACAGAGATCGGCCTCGCCGGCGACCTGCGGCGCGAGTTCAGGTCCGGCTGGCTGAGCCTCGAAGACGCCGAGCTGGCCCCGGACGGCAGCTCGTTCGTGTTCCGCGCGGCGCACCCCTTCGATCGGCACCCCGACCAGAGCGACCACCACGCGCTGCTGCTCTGGCGCCTGTCCGCCGCCGAGCCCGAGCTCTTGATCGCCGACGAGCGCTGGGATCTCGGCGACCCGCACTGGGCCCAGGACGGCGAGCGCCTGTTCTTCACCCTGCGGCCGACCAACGAGCCGACCTTCGGCCAGACCCGCATCGGCAGCCTGGAGTTCAAGAGCGGCGATCTCGAGCTGTTGGCCAACGACCTGGACGCGCAGCTGTCCGCGCCGCGCTACGGCGGCGCCGGCCTGCTGTTCTTCCTGCGCGAATCCGAGGGCCGCATCGCCCTGATGGGCCTCGATCTCGAGACCGGGCTCCATCGCCCGCTGGTCGACGAGCCCGGCTCGGTGCTGCGCTTCGCCTGCCGCGGCGAGCAGATCGTCTACGCGCTCTCGACGGCCGCCAACCCCTGCGAGATCTTCCGTCTGGAACCCGCCGCCGAGGACCCGCGGCTCTCGGACCTGCATGCCTCGTGGCTGCGCGGCAAGAGCCTGGCCGAACCCACCTGGCACTGGCTCGAACGCCCCGGCGCGCCGCGCTTGCAATACTGGCTGCAGGCGCCCGCGGGCCGCCGGCTCGAGGATGCCAGCCAAGGCGCCCCGGTGCCCCTGGTGGTCGAGATCCACGGCGGTCCCCACGTGATGTGGGGCCCCGGCTCGGAAACCATGTGGCACGAGTGGCAGCTGCTGGCGGCCGAGGGCTACGCGGTGCTCTACGCCAACCCGCGCGGTTCGGCCGGCTACGGCCGCGAGTTCCAGCGCGCCAACTTCCGCGATTGGGGCCCCGGACCGGCCAGCGACGTGCTGGCGGCGGTCGACGACGCCTTGGCGCGCCATCCCGGCCTGGATCGCCGGCGCCTGTACCTGACCGGAGGCTCCTACGGCGGCTACCTGACCGCCTGGATCCTGGCCCACGACGGCCGCTTCCGGGCGGCGGCCGCGCTGCGCGGCGTCTACGACCTGGCCACCTTCTTCGGCGAGGGCAACGCCTTCCGGCTGATCAAGCACGACTTCGGCGGCTGGCCCTTCGAGCCCGGCCAGCGCGAGCTCCTGGCGCAGCAGTCGCCGCTGACGCATGTGGAGCGCATCCGCACGCCGCTCTTGATCTCGCACGGCTCCAGCGACCTGCGCACCGGGGTCACCCAGAGCGAGATGCTGTATCGCTCGCTCGATTTGCTCGGGAGGCCCGTGGAGTACGTGCGCTATCCCGGTGCGGACCACGAGATGACGCGCAGCGGCTCGCCGCACCAGCGGGCCGACAACCTGGCGCGCCTGCTCGAATGGTTCGCGCGGCACGCGGCCCCGGCCGAGGAGGACAAGCCGACCCCCGAGGCGACGCCGAGCCCGGCCCCGCCCCCGGCGGCCGCGCCGGCCCCCACCAGCGTGCAGGCGGCAGCGGCGGCCCAGGCCGCGGAGCGCGCCAAGGCCGCCGAGCAGGCCACCGGCGGCGCAGCGCCCGCCAACCCCGCCCCGGCCGGGGAGCCCGCCGCTCAGCCCGCGCCGGCGGAAGCGGCGCCCGGGAACGCCGGCAGCGGCGCCTCCGGGAGCGACCCGGCCCCCGCGACCGAACCCCCGGCCGAGAAGCCGGCGCCGCAGCCCACGCCGCCGAGCCCGGCTCCGCAGCCGGCCCCCGCCCCCGAACCGACGCCGCAGCCCACACCTCAGCCGGAGCCGACGCCGGAGCCGATGCCGGAGCCGACGCCAGAGCCCCAACCCGAGCCCCAACCCCAGCCCGTCCCCGAGCCCGCTCCAGACCCCGAACCGCAGCCGGAGCCCGAGCCGGAGCCGCAGCCCGAGCCACCGGTCGCTTCGAGCGAGCTGGCCGCCTGAGGGCGCGCTCGCGAGCGCCTCACGGGGCGGGGAAGAGCCAGGGCTTGGATGCGCGCTGGAGAGCCTCCAGCTCGCGGCGCAGGCGGCCGAGCCGCTCCAGTTCGGCCGCGGGCAGGGCCGGGCGGGGCGGGCCGGCGAGGGCCCGCCGGTAGCCGCGCTCGACCTCCTCGGCGTGCTGCTCCGGACTCTGAGGCAGGGGCGGCGCGGCGGCCGCCAGGCGCCGGCGCAGGTCCCCATCGCGCACCAGCCGGGAGAGCGCCTCGGCCCAGGCCGCGGGGTCCTCGGGCGCCACCTTGAGGCAATCGTTGCCCGCGCGCTCGCCGTAGGCCCCGAGGTCGCCGACCAACATCGGCAGGCCGAGTTCGCGAGCCTCGTCGAGCACGAAACCGTGGGTCTCGACGCAGCGGGTCGGAAAGCAGGCCACCTGGGGCGCCAAGCGCTGCAGGTCCTCGAAGCGGAAGGGACCGTGGAAGCGAACCGGCAGACCGGCGGCGCGGCGCGCCAGATCGGCCGCGTAGTCCGCTGGCTCGAGCGGCCCGAGTAGGTGCAGCTCCACGGCGGGCAGCCCCGGCTCGGCGCACAGCCTGCGGAAGCCCTCCAGCAGCACGTCGCTGCCCTTGTGCCAGCCGAGGCGGCCCCACTGCGCCAGGCGCAGGGGCTGTGCGGGCGCGGGGTCGGTGGAGAGCCGCAGCGAGCCCGGGGCGCCGTAGGGACGATAGCCGAGGCCCAGGGCCTCGATGCGCCCCGGGGCGATGCCGGCCAGGCGCTCGAACAGGGCCACGGCTCCGGGTGTCAGGGCCCAGACGATCCGAGCGCGGGCGAGCTCGGCCGCCAGGGCGCTGCGGAAGCATTCGATGCCGAGCTCGATTTCGCGGGCCGATTCGCCGCCGAGGCGCGGCGCGCAGGGACCGCAGGCCTCCAGGGACAAAGGCCGCAAGCAGGCCTGACCTCGATGGTCCTGGCGATAGCAGCGCGGGCAGGAAACCAAGAAATCGTGCAGGGTGACCAGCGTCGGCAGGCCCAGCTCCTCGGCCTGCTGGACCAGATCATCGCTCAGCGCGATCCATTGATGCACGTGGACCACGTCGGGGCGCTCGCGCTCGTAGACCTGTCGCGCCAGCCGGGAGGCGGCCGCGTGGTGCCCGCGGGCGTGGTGCAGGTGATGCAGGTCGTCGCGATGGAGGCGCAGGACGCGCTGGCCGTCGACGACCTCTTCGAGCACTTCGGGCGCCGCGCGCGTGGCCAAGCTGCCCGCCAGGATCGACGGCGCGTGCCCCGCGGCGCGCTGGGAGCGGACCAGGCCCTGGACGTGGAGCTGGATGCCCCCGGGGCCCTCGGGGAAATAGACCGGTACGATATGCAGGATCTTCACCGGCCGGGATTGTCCCGGATCCCGGCCCCGGAGTCCCCCCCGCCCCGCGCCCGGCTTGGTCCACGTCTCGGTCCTGATCGTCAACTACAACTCCTGGGAGGTCCTGGTCGGGGGCCTTCGGAGCCTGCACGCCCACCCCGCGCGGGACAGCCGCGGGGCCGCCCTGCCCTACGAGATCATCGTGGTGGACAACGCCTCGCCCCGGCGGCCCCCGGAGGCGATCGCCGCGGTCGAGGCCGAGCTGCGCCCCGGCCTCGACCAGCTCGTGCTGCACGACCAAAACGGCGGGTATTCGACGGGCATGAACCTGGCCTATGCCCGCTCCAAGGGCCGCTTCCTGCTGGTCAGCAACCCGGACGTGATCTATCAGGAGCACTGCCTGTCGCGCCTCCTGGCCTGCCTCGAGCGGCACCCGGAGGTCGGCGCCAGCGCGCCGATCACCTACGCCGATCCGGCCCACGAGACCCGCTTGCCAACCGGCATCGTGCCGCGCCTCCTGGACCGGCCCCGGCTGTGCTGGGCCGCGGTCAGCAACCGCGGCGTGCGCCACTACAGCCGCCTGCGCACCCCGCGCTATCTGCCGATCTGGCGCCCCGCGGGGGATATCGACCTCGAGATGTTCGCCGGCTGGGGCTTCCTGATCCGGCGCGACCTGGTCGAGCGCATCGGCTTTTTCGACGAGCGCTATCCGTTGTATTTCGAGGACACCGACCTGTCGCTGCGCGTGCTGCGCGCGGGCTTCCGCATCGTGCAGGTGGCGGACGCCGACCTGGTGCACCTCTACAACCAATCGGGCAAGACCGCGCCCGACATCGTGCGCCAGCGCCACGACATCTCCGAACGGCTTTTCTTCCGCCGCTGGAAGGGGCCCCTCGGCGGCTGGATCATCGACCTCTCACGGCGCTTCCTGAAGAGCGGCTTCGCCCAGCGCGCCAGCGCGAGGCCGCGCCACGGACCGCTGCGCCCGGTGGCCCTGGAGGTTGGCCGGCCGGTGATCCACCTGCCGGCGCCCTGCGCGGACTTCCTGGTGGAGATCGCCTTCGACCCCTACTTCCTGCTGGCCGCCGCCAGCTTCGGCAGCGGCGCCCGGTGGAGTCCCGGGCCGATCACCGCAGCGCACATGCAGACCGACACCTACTTCCGCCTGGTGGACTTGACCGGCCGCCGGCCCCGGGAAATCGGCCTGTGGCACTTCGCCCCCAGCCGGCCCTGATGTGCGTGCCGCGCCTCTGCGCCTCGAGCCCAAAAACCCGCGGTTTCGGCCCACAACGCCGCTGTCTGCACTCCCGCACCCGCACCCGCACTCCCGCGCCCGCACCGCCCATGCCCAGCGAGCCGCTGCCGCCCTTCAACCGCGCCCTGGTCTCCCACGCCCGCGAGTTCCGACATCCCGCCTACGCGGCGCGCCGCGCCGAGCTGCAGGCGCTCTCGGACGAGCTCGCCGGCGCCGGCCTGCGCCATCGCCGCGATCACCAGCGCGATTGGGAGAATTGCCACGTGCTGCTGGGCCTCGAAGCGGCCTTCGGCGGCCTGCCCGAGCGCCTCTTGGACGTGGGCGGCGGCAACTCGGTGGTGGCCACCTACCTGGCCCGCCGCGGCGTGGACGTGACCGTGCTGGACGTGGATCGCGGGGCGCTCGCCGACCTGACGCACAACGCTTTCGCCCTGGGCCTCTCCGATCGCCTGTGCGGCGTGTGGGGCGGCCTCGGGCGCTGGCCCCTCGAAGACGGACGCTTCCCGGCGCTGCTGTCGATCTCGGTGATCGAGGGCATCCTGCGCTCGCGCCGCGCCGAGCACTTCGCCGAGATGCGCCGCGTGTTGGCCCCCGGCGGGCACCTGTTCCTGACCTTCGACTACGGCCCCGGAGCGCGCTTCGTCTCGGACCCGCCGACCACCCCGGAGGAGGTCGAGCGCGACCTGGTCGCCGCCAGCGGCCTCGAGCGCCAGGGCGCCCCGTTCCCCGCGCCGGTCTTCGACGACGGCCTCGGCCCGCCGATCAAGGCCCTGGTGCCGACCCTCGACGGCCAGGATCTGCGGGCCATCGAATACACCTTCGGCGCTCTGCATCTGACCCGCCGCGCCTAGCCGCGCCGGACCCGCCGACGAGAGCGCTCGCTTCGGCTCCGGGCCGCACGGGCGGAAGCGCCCGGGAGCAGGCACGTCTGCCCGTTGTCGCGGGGCCGCAGGGGCGGGCCCCGCCGCGGGGCCGAGGCCGGGCCTCCGGAGCGACGGGCGGCGGGCGGCGCGATCCCGGATCAGCGCGACCAGCGATCGACCAGGCGCATGGCGAAGGAGATGTCGCCGCGGGCGCGGGCGCGGCCTTCGTAGAACAGCTGCACCGGGTCGGCCTCGCCGCGGCTGACGGCCAGCAGGTCGGCGCTGTCGAGCTCGATGCGGCAGGAGCTGTCCGGGCTGGCGCCGCGGGACCAGCGCGCGCCTTCGGAGCCGAAGTGCACGCTGTAAGCGCCGCCGTCCTGGCCCGAGAGGTGGAACTCGGCCGCGCCCAGCAGCTGGGTCGGATCGCCGGCGGGGGCGGGAGCGCGGGTCAGGGCTTCGAGGGCCTGCTCCACGGGGCTCTCGGCGGAGCTGCCCGGCTGGAACCCGGGCCGGCCGTCGCGGAAACCGGCGAAACGCTTGGGATCGCGGGTCGAGTTGGGCAAGCGCGGGAAGGGCAGGCCTTCGCCCAGCTCGCTGGTGTCGAAGCAGGCGTAGCGCGTGCCCACGAAGGGGCCGGCCAAAAGCTGGCGCCGGGCCGGGTCGACGCGCTGCTTGAGCTCCTTCGAATAGGGGATGCCGTGCCAGTTGGGGTAGTGGTACGGCACGTAGGAGTAGTACAGGGTGCGCCGGCGGCGGTTGCTGTGCAGGGCCTTGGCCCCGTGCCACAGGTCGTCGGTCATCAAGATCACGTCGCCGGCCTGCACGTGCAGCTCGCGATAGCCCGGGATCTCCTCCCAGCGGATCTTGTGCTTGTCCTTCGATTCCGCCAAGAACACCTGCTCGATCTCGCCGTCCACGCCGGTCGGCTTCCATTCCGGATGGACCAGGTTGAACGGGAACGGCACCGCGAGCTTGTGGGTGCCTTCGAACACGATCATCGGCCCATCCTCGGGCCCCACGTCGCCCAGGTTGACGACGCACTTGAGCAACGCCGTGCGCGGACCCGCGTGGGTCATGCGATAATCGGACTCGCGTTGGCTGTGGAGCGGGACGCCGAAGCCCTTGAGGCGCGTGATCGAATAGGCCTCGGCCAGGCGGCAAGGTTGGGGCACGAGTTCGCGCGCCGGGGCGAGCAGCGCCGGATGGTCGATCAGCTCGTGGAAGACCTCGTCGCACTCGAGCAGGCCCATCAGGCGGTACTCGTTGATCGCCGGGGTCCAGCTCGGGACCGTGTTGGCGGGCAGCTCCTCGGGCCCGCGGCCCTCCAGACGGGCCAGGGCGGCATCGAGCCGCTGCACCAGGTCGGCGGCCACCGCCTGGCGCAGCACCAGGCAGCCCTTCAGGTCGAATTCGTAGCGTTGAGCGGGGGTCAGCATGGGATCAGCGGGGCGTCGAGGCGACCAAGCCGTAGCGCGCATCGAGCAGCAGCAGGAAGCCCTCGCGGCGCATGTCGGCCAGGTGCTGGTCCAGCTCGGCCGTCAGGCGCGAGGCGGACAGCGGCAGGGCCAGGGCGTAGCGCTCGGATTCGAGCGCCGGCTCGAGGCCCTCGAGGCGCCCGGTGGAAGCGCTCACCAGGGCGGCCGCGTTGGGACCATCGAGCACGTAGCCATCCAGCTCGCCGCTGGCCAGGCGTTCGGCGATGGTCTTGTCCTTGGAGCCACCCACCAGGGCGATGCTCTCCGGCAGGGCGCGCAGCAGCGCGCGTTCCGAGGTGGTGCCGCTGCCGGCGCCGACCCGGCGGCCGGCCAGCTCGTCCAGGGACCGGGGCTCCCCGGGGCCCGCGCGCACCACGACCCGCAGGTCTGTTTCGAAGTAGGGCTTGGTGAAGCGCACCCGGCCCTGGCGCTCCGGGGTGATGCCCAGGGTCGCGCAGACCAGGTCGACTTCGCCGCGCTCCACGGCGGGCAGCAGGGCCTCGAACGGCAGGCGGCGCCACTGCACCGGCCGGCCCAGGCGGCGGGCCAGCTCGTCGATCATCTCCACGTCCCGCCCGCGGGGCTCGCCGTCGGCATCGACCTCGGCAAAGGGTGGGTTGTCGAGATCCGAGGCCACCACCCAGGGCAGCTCCGCGGGCTGGGGTGCCCGGCAAGCCGCCAGGGTCAGGGCGATCAGCAGCAGGGAACGGCGGGAGGGCGGTCGGCAGCGGGTCATGGGCCGGGCTTCGGGTCGCGCCCAAGGTACCCGGCCCCGCTGCGCCTCGGGCGGGGCCCCGGCGCGGCCGTGCGCGGCCTGCCCGTTCGATGCCCGGGGTCGGGGGCTAGCCCCACGGCTGGCAGCCGCGGAGCCTGCCGTGCAAAATGTGACCGCCCTCCACCGGAGCTTTGGTTCGGGTCAGCGAACCCCCGGGAACGGCGACGGCGACGCCGGGACCGCCCACCCAGCAGCCCTCCAGCTCGCCCACCCGCCCCCCCTAGGCGGCTTCCCCGTGCCCGCGCCCGAACCGGGCGCGATCCGCTCCGATGAAGTGCTCACCTGGCAGGGGCCCGTTGCGGGCCGCCGCCCTGGCCGCGCCTGTGTGTCTGCTCTGGAACCTGAGCGGCGCCCCGGCCCAACCCGCGGGCGACCCCCCGGCCGAACTGCTGAGCCGCCTGGCGGCCAAGGCCCAGGCCGCCGAGCTAGGCGGCCCGACGCCTGCTGCGTACCAAGCGCGCCGGGTGCGCGCCGACCATCCAAACAGCGAGGACCTGGCGCTCTACACCGGGGCGCCGCTGGCCGAGAGCACCCAGGCGGAGTTGGCCGCGCGCGGGATCCGGATCGTGCCCGAGCTCTATATCCCCGCCGTGCCGGGCCGCCATCCGGAGGGCTTCCACCTGGCCAACGTGCCGCACCCGGAACTGGGCTTCCTGTGCTCGCACCCGTCGATCCGCCGCGTGCGCAGCGCCGAGGTGCCCCTGGCCGCGCTGGCCGCCCCGGACGACACGGCGCGCGCCATGCTGCGCTTCAACGAGGTCCTGGCCGGACAGTGCGTCTGGCCGCGGACGGGTCTGGGCGTGCGCATCGGGCTGGCGGACTCGGGCTACGACCGGACGTCCCTCGACCTGCCCACGCCGGCGCTGGCCTTCGACGTCACCGACGGCGACGCGCCGGAAAGCTGGGGCCTCGACCTCTCCGGCTTC